>NZ_JAXAVW010000005.1:0-313395 GCF_033949945.1 Lentzea miocenica | reverse complement strand
GGGGCTAGGACTTACTCGTCTAGGGGGCGGAGCCCCCACCCACGCACGCAACAGGAACCCTAAACCCCAACGATCCCAGACTGAATCGGCAACAACGGCGCCACGATCCGACCGAACGGCCCACTCCGCACGACTCCCCCACCCGGCCCACCGAACGGCGCCGCCGGATCGACCGCATCCGGCATCCGTGCGAACGCGGCCCACCGCTCATCCCAAGCCTGGATCACCTCAAGATGCCCACCAGGAAGGAACCGGCTCAGATGCACCCCGGCAACCTGCCCGGTGTTCCCCAGCAACGGAAGCAGCCGAAACCCACCCTCCCGCCGCAATCTCTCGATCAGCTCAGCGCCGTCCATCTCACTGTCACGTTCCCGTCCGGGCAGCCAACTCCGTACCAGCCCTGTAGGACTCAACCGCAGCATCACGTTCGGCGACAGACCACCCCAACGGCCCGGCGATCAGATCCGCCACGTCACCCGCGACCGACGCCCCGAAGTCCAGATGCTCCATGGCAATCCGAGTCCGCCGCGCCAAGACGTCTTCCAACCCCAACGCACCCTCATGCGTCACCGCGTAAACAACCTCAGCCGCCAAATACCCAGCCACCGGAGCAGCCAGCGAAGCATCCTGCGCGATCAACGCCAGCACATCCGACACCGCGGACCCGTACCGCCGCAGCAATCGCTCCACAGTGGACGTGGGCAGGCCGGACTCCGCAGCGACTCGAGCCCGGTCCGCCCACAGCTCTTGATACCCAACCGCACCGCACAACGGCAGCTTCGCGGTCAACGACGGCGCCACCGCCCGCCCCAGGCCCGAGACAGCCGCGTTCACAACATCCGCAGCCATGACCCGATAAGTCGTGTACTTGCCCCCAGCGATCACGAAGAACCCAGGCTCCGGCTCCGCCACCGCATGCTCACGCGACAACTTCGCCGTGTCACCGGAAGCCCCGTCGAGCAACGGCCGCAACCCCGCATACGAACCGACAACATCGTCAACCGACAGCGGCGACCGCAACACAGCGTTGACGTGGTCCAGGATGTAGGAGACATCCTCAGCAGTAGCAGAAACAGCAGCAGGATCACCGGTGTAGGGCGTGTCCGTCGTCCCAATGATCCAGTAAGCACCCCAGGGAATCACGAACAGCACCGACTTCTCGGTCTGCGTGATCAACCCACCGTCCAGCTGGATCTTCGACCGGTCCACCAGCACGTGCACACCCTTGGACATCCGCACGTGGAACGGCGGCACCCCAGGGCTCAGCGCGTTCAGCGAATCCGTCCACACCCCGGTCGCGCTGATCACCCGCCGAGCGCGCACCACATGCGTGACCCCGGACAGCTCATCGCGCACCGACGCACCGGAAACCCGGCCGTCGACACGCAGCAAGGACGTCACCCGAGCCCGCGACACCACCGTCGCACCGTGCTGGGCGGCGGTCCGGACCAGCGTCGACACCAGCCGCGCGTCGTCCATCTGCGCGTCGTAGTACCGAATCGCGCCGGCGAACGCCTCGGAGTCCAGCGACGGCCCCAGGTCCGCCATCTTGCGACGGGACAGGTGCCGGTGCATCGGCACGGCCCCCGCGCCGCCGATCGAGTCGTACAGCAGCACGCCCGCGCCGACGTAGGCGCGTTCCCACTGCTTCTTCAAGGGGAAGAGGAACGGCACCGGCCGCACCAGGTGCGGTGCGAGCCGGCGCAGCAACAGGCCGCGTTCCTTCAAAGCCTCCCGGACCAGCTTGAACTCCAGCTGCTCCAGGTATCGCAGCCCGCCGTGGACGAGCTTGCTGGACCGGCTCGACGTACCGGACGCCCAGTCGTTCGCCTCGACGAGCGCGACGGAGAGGCCGCGTGACGCCGCGTCGAGAGCGGCTCCCGCGCCGACCACACCACCTCCGACGACGAGCACGTCGAACTCCGTGCTGCCCAAAGCGGCAAGCGAGTCAGCACGCCGAGCCGGATCCAGCCTTGCGAACACCTTCAGCTCCCCAAAGAGAATCAGCAGAACAGAATCAGCGAACGTCGGCGTCGACCCAGTCGAACGACTTGGTGACGGCCTTCTTCCAGTTGCGGTACTCGCGCTCCCGCTCGTCGGAGTCGAGCGCAGGCGTCCAGCGCTTGTCCTCGGCCCAGTTCGCGCGCAGCTCGTCCAGGGACGACCAGTAGCCGACGGCCAGACCGGCGGCGTACGCGGCACCCAGCGCGGTCGTCTCGGCGACGACCGGACGCACCACCGGCACGTCGAGCACGTCCGCCTGGAACTGCATGAGCAGCTCGTTCTGGACCATGCCGCCGTCGACCTTCAGCTCGGTCAGCGGCACACCGGAGTCGGCGTTCATCGCGTCCAGGACCTCGCGGGTCTGGAACGCCGTCGCCTCCAGCACGGCCCGCGCCAGGTGGCCCTTGTTGACGAACCGGGTGAGGCCGACGACCGCGCCGCGCGCGTCCGCCCGCCAGTACGGTGCGAACAGGCCGGAGAACGCGGGCACGAAGTACGCGCCACCGTTGTCCTCGACCGTCCGCGCGAGCGTCTCGATCTCGGGAGCCGACGAGATGATGCCGAGGTTGTCGCGCAGCCACTGCACCAGCGAGCCGGTGACCGCGATCGAGCCTTCCAGCGCGTAGACGGGAGCCTCGTCGCCGATCTTGTAGCAAACGGTCGTCAGCAGGCCGTTCTTCGACGCCACCTTCTCGGTACCGGTGTTGAGCAGCATGAAGTTGCCGGTGCCGTAGGTGTTCTTCGCGGTGCCGGGCTCGTAGCAGGCCTGGCCGAACGTCGCCGCCTGCTGGTCGCCGAGGATGCCGGCGATCGGCACGCCCTTCAGCACGCCACCGGGACCACCGTTGCCGTAGACCTCCGAGGAGGAACGGATCTCCGGCAGCATGGACAGCGGAATGCCCATGTCGGCCGCGATCTCCGCGTCCCACTGCAGCGTGTCGAGGTCCATCAGCATGGTCCGCGACGCGTTGGTGACGTCCGTGGCGTGGACGCCGCCGTTGGGGCCGCCGGTGAGGTTCCACAGCGTCCACGTGTCGGTGTTGCCGAACAGCAGGTCGCCGGCCTCGGCGCGCTCACGGGCGCCCTCGACGTTGTCGAGGATCCAGCGGATCTTGGGGCCGGAGAAGTAGGTCGCCAGCGGCAGGCCGACCTTCGCCTTGTAGCGCTCGGCACCGCCGCCGAGCGCACCGAGCTCCTCGACGATCGCCTGCGTCCGGGTGTCCTGCCAGACGATGGCGTTGTACACCGGCTCGCCGGTGTTCTTGTCCCACACCACCGCGGTCTCGCGCTGGTTGGTGATGCCGACGGCGGCGAGGTCACCGGTGTTGAGGTCGGCGGTGGAGAGCGCCTGGCCGATCACGAACCGGGTGTTCTCGGAGATCTCCACCGGGTTGTGCTCGACCCAGCCGGCCCGCGGGAAGATCTGCTCGTGCTCCTTCTGGCCCACGGCGACGATGGAGCCGCTGTGGTCGAAGATGATCGCCCGCGTGCTGGTCGTGCCCTGGTCGACGGCGAGAACGTACTGCGACATCGAAAGTCCTTTCGGGATGGTCAGCGTCAGAACGCGAGCGAGGCGATCACACCGGCGAGCGCGCCGCCGATGAGCGGGCCGACGACCGGCACCCAGGAGTAACCCCAGTCCGAGTCCTTCTTGCCCACGGCCTCGCCGTCGGTCCCTCGGTAGGACAGCGGCAGCAGGGCGTGCGCGATGCGCGGGCCGAGGTCGCGGGCCGGGTTGATCGCGTAGCCGGTGGGGCCGCCGAGGGAGGCGCCGATGCCGACGACCAGCAGCGCCGCGGCCAGCGGGCCGATCTGGGTCGGGGTCTTGCCGAACGCGAGGATCACGAAGACCAGGACGAACGTGCCGATGACCTCGCACACCAGGTTCCAGGTGTAGCTGCGGATCGCCGGGCCGGTGGAGAAGACCGCGAGCTTGAGACCCTCGTCGGGCGTCTCGTCGAAGTGCGGCTTGTACGCGAGCCACGCGAGCACGGCACCGAGGAACGCGCCGAGCATCTCACCGGCGAAGTACACGATCGTCGAACCGAAGCCGACCGGAACACCAGGGGCGTACTCGGCCGCACCGCTGGTCAGAATGCCGACGGTCACCGCCGGGTTGAGGTGCGCGCCCGACTTGTAGGCGACGTACACACCGGCGAAGACACCGAGTCCCCAGCCGAAGTTGATCAACAGCCATCCGCCGTCGAACCCCTTCGACTTGGCGAGCAGCACGTTGGCCACCACGCCCGCACCCAGCAACAGCAGGACACCCGTACCGAGCACCTCGCTGAGGAACACTGACCCGAGACCCACGCTGGCCTCCCAATCGTCTGAGAACCGCTGATCACCCCGTGGTGATTGAGGCGGAACGTAATGACGCAGGTCACTCCTGCTCAACAGCCGCGTTTCGACAATGTCGACACCCTCGACCCACGAAGGTGTGACCAACCGGTCACGCTGCGCGCAGACAAGGCGTTTCAGGCCTGTTTCCAGGGGTGATGGCCGTCGTAGCTGTTCGACATTGCCGACACGGGTCGTCTCAATTACGTTTCACGCGTGCCGGGACCCATCCAGTCGATCGAACGCGCCGCAGCCGTGCTGCGGCTGCTCGCGCGTGGCTCCGGCCACCACGGTCTCACAGAGATAGCCGACTCGCTCGGGCTCGCGCGGGGTACCGCGCACGGGATTCTCCGTACGCTGCAACGGGTCGAGTTCGTCGAACAAGATCAAGCGACCGGCCGCTACCGGCTCGGCGCGGCCCTGCTGCACCTGGGAACGTCCTACCTCGACGCGAACGAACTGCGTTCTCGATCGATCAACTGGGCCGACACGCTCGCCGCGCGGTCTGGCCAGGAGGTCAGGATCGGCATGCACCACGACGGCGCCGTGCTCGTCGTGCACCACGTGTTCCGGCCCGATGACTCTGCGCAAACACTCGGCATCGGCGCGATGCTGCCGTTGCACGCCACCGCGCTCGGCAAGGTGCTGCTCGCCTACGACCCGGACCTGTCGGCGGCCGCACGCCGGCGGGAGCTGACGTCGCTCACCCGCAGGACGATCGTCCGGGCGCAGGCGTTGGAGAGGGTGCTGACGGAGGTACGCGCGCAGGGCTGGGCAGGCGAGGCTGAGGAGTACATGCCGGGCGAGGCGAGCATCGCCGCGCCCATCCGGATCCCGGGCGGTCTCGTGGTCGGTGCGATCGGCATCTCCGGTGCGGTGGACCGGTTGTGCGACTCCACGGGACGGCCGCGCGCGACGCTCGTGCGCCAGGTCGGCCAGGCCGCTGAAGCGGTCACCACTTCTCTCGTCGACGAGAACTGAAGGGCTCGGCGTGCAACGGTTTGTGATGGCGATCGACCAGGGGACGACGTCGACGCGCTGCATCGTGTTCGACCAGAACGCCCGCCTGGTCGCGGTCGCCCAGCGCGAGCACCGGCAGTACCACCCGCGGCCCGGCTGGGTCGAGCAGGACGCCGTGGAGATCTGGCGCAACGTCGACCGGATCATGCCGCAGGCGTTGCGGCAGGCGGGAATCACCGCCGAACAGGTCGTCGCGCTGGGCATCACGAACCAGCGCGAGACGTTCGTGCTGTGGGACCGGCACACCGGTGTCCCGGTCGGACGCGCGATCGTCTGGGAGGACATCCGCACCGAGGAACTCGTTGCCGAACTGGGGAAGAAGCCCGGCGTCGAGGACGTCCGCGACCGCTGCGGCCTGCAGCTCGCGACCTACTTCTCCGCGCCGTCGTTGCGCTGGATGCTCGACAACGTGGCCGGGCTGCGCGAGAAGGCGGAGCGCGGCGACGTCCTGTTCGGCACGATGGACACCTGGCTGATCTGGAACCTCACCGGCGGCGTGAACGGCGGCCTGCACGTCACCGACGTGACCAACGCGTCACGGACGATGTTGATGAACCTGTCGACGCGGCAATGGGATCCGATGCTGCTCGAGTTCTTCGGCGTGCCCGCGTCGATGCTGCCGGAGATCCGGCCGTCGTCCGAGATCAACGGCAGGACCACGCGGGTGGTGCCGGGCATCGCGATCACCGCGGCGCTGGGCGACCAGCACGCGGCGTTGTTCGGGCAGACGTGCTTCGAGAAGGGCGCGATCAAGGGCACTTACGGCACCGGCGGGTTCCTGTTGATGAACACCGGCAACGAACTCGTGCGGTCGAAGCACGGACTGCTGACGACCATCGGCTACCAGATCGGTCCGGAGCCCACCTACGCGCTGGAGGGGTCGATCGCGGTCGCCGGGTCGCTGGTGCAGTGGTTCCGCGACAACCTCGGGCTGATCCACAGCGCGCCCGAGATCGAAACCTTGGCGCGCACCGTGAAGGACAACGGCGGCTGCTACATCGTGCCGGCGTTCTCCGGCCTGTTCGCGCCGCACTGGCTCGCGCAGGCCCGCGGGCTCGTCGTCGGGCTGACCTCGTACATCAACAAGGGCCACCTCGCGCGGGCCGTGCTGGAGGCGACCGGCTGGCAGACCCGGGAGGTGGTCGACGCGATGAACGCCGACCTCGGTGCGCCGACGCCGGTGCTGAAGGTGGACGGCGGGATGACCGCCGACCACCTCCTGATGCAGTTCATCGCGGACGTGCTGGACATCCCGGTGATGCGGCCGCTCGTCGCGGAGACCGTGTCACTGGGCGCCGCCTACGCCGCGGGGCTCGCCGCCGGGTTCTGGCCGGACCTGGAGGGGTTGCGGCGCAACTGGCACCTGGCCGCGCAGTGGAACCCGGTGATGGACGCGCGGCACCGCGAGAACGAGTACGCGAACTGGAAGCGGGCCGTGGAACTCACGTTCGCCTGGGCCCGCTCCACTCCGTCTACTTAGGTCTGCTGGTTTGGTGTCTGCAAGTACTACCAACTGCGAGTTGGTAGTACTTGCAGACACCTCGACAGCCAGTGGTCAGGAACGCTGCTTCCGCACCCACGCGGCGACGTCGTCGGCTTCGATCGGCAGCGCGTCGGACAGGATGTCCGCGCCCGTCGACGTGACGACCAGGTCGTCCTCGATGCGCACGCCGATGCCGCGCAGCTCCGGCGGCAGCGTCTCGTCGTTGGGGTGGAAGTACAGTCCGGGCTCGACGGTCAGGGCCATGCCGCGTTCCAGGATGCCCTGCTGGTAGGTCTCCTGGCGGGCGTCGGCGCAGTCGTGCACGTCCAGGCCGAGGAAGTGGCCGGTGCCGCAGACGATGTAGCGGCGATGGTGCTGGCCCGCCGGGTCGAGTGCCTTGTCGACGCTGACCGGCAGCAGGCCCCAGTCGTGCAGGCCCTCCGCGAGCACCTGCATGGCGGTGTGGTGGAAGGCGCTGTAGTCGTTGCCGGGCTTGACTTCCGCGAGCGCGGCGACGTGCGACCTGTGGACAAGGTCGTACACCTGGCGCTGGGCCGCGCTGAACTCGCCGCTGACCGGGAACGTGCGGGTGACGTCCGCGGTGTAGAGGCTGTTCATCTCGACACCGGCGTCGAGCAGCAGCAGGTCGGCCTCGTTCACGCGGCCGTCGCAGCGCGTCCAGTGCAGCACCGGGGCGTGCGGGCCGGCCGCGATGATCGAGGTGTAGCCGGGGCCGTTGCCCTCGGTGCGGGCGCGGCGGTCGAACGTGCCCTGCAACCAGCGCTCTCCCCCGCCGCGCACGGCCTGGCCGAGCTCCATGGCGACGTCGGCGAAGCCCTTGACGGAAGCGTCGACGGCCTGGCGCAGCTGGTCGATCTCCCAGTCGTCCTTGATGCGGCGCAGTTCGGAGAGGACGGTGCGCAGCTCGTCGCTGTGGCTGCCGGTGAGGGCGTCCAGCAGCGGGTCGAGGCCCTTGGCGGTGAGCGTCTCGGGGTGGCGGCCGCGCAGGGCGTGCGCCAGGTCCTCGAGCGGGCGGGCCGTGATGCCGAGAGCCGCACCCCACTCCTTCGGGCCCGCCGCGGCACCGATCCAGAACGGGCTGCGGTCGGCGTCACCGAAGAAGTCGACGCTGTGGGTCTCCGACGGCACCGGCACGAACAGCGTGGCGTCCTCATCGGACATCACCAGCACGGCGCCCTCGACCTGGCAGCCGGTCAGCCACACGAAGTCGCTGTCGGCGCGGAACTCGTGGAACGTGTCGTTGGACCGGACGTGCGCGCGTCCCGCGGCCAGGGCGATCCGCTTGCCGGGGAGTGCCTGGGCGAGCCTGGCGCGGTGGGCTTGAGCAGCCTCAGCGGTGCCGGGTGGGAGGTCGATGTCGCTGTCCCACTCGCCCCAGCCGTCGCGGATGTAGGTGCGGAAACCGTCCGCGTCCACCAGTTTCGCCATGTCGCGGCGTGTCCGAGCCAATTCGCGTCCTTCCAGGGTTGTCCTTCCTGCCAGCCTCCCCTCGAACGGAGGGGCCCCGCCAATCCAGATCGGGGATAGCCTCAGGCTATGGAACTGGAGATCCGGCACCTGCGGGCGATCTGCGCCATCGGGGACGCGGGCAGCCTCTCGCGCGCGGCGACGCAGCTCGGCATCTCCCAGCCCTCGCTCACGACCCTGCTGCAACGGGTCGAGCGCCTGGTCGGCGGCAAGCTCTTCGAACGCGGCCGCGCCGGTGCCGTTCCTACCGCACTGGGCGCGCAGATGCTGCGGCGGGCCCGGTTGCTGCTGGTGGAGCTGGAGGCGTTCGGTTCCGACATGGCCGGGCGGGACGGACCGGTCCGGTTCGGATCGGTGCACATGGAGTGCGTGGCCGCGTTGTTCACCCGGCTCGAGGACGCCCTCGACGACGTGACCCTGGTGGTCGATCCCTCCTCGACCGGGCTGGCCCTCGGGCTGGCGAACGGGCATCTCGACGCGGCGGTGATCGCGGTCGACGAGGAGCAGGACCTGGGGCTGCCACGGGGCGTGGCGCAGCGGATCGTCGTGCCCTGGGTGCCGGTGTACATCGCGCTGCCCGCCTCACATCCGCTGGCCGCGCTACCCGAGGTGGAGCTGGCCGACCTGGCGGGCGAGGCGTGGGTGGGACCGCCGGGGGCAGAGGACGGGTCGCTGACGGCGTTGCGCGCGGCCTGCCGGGCGGTCGGGTACGTGCCGCGGATCCGGTTCGAGATGCCGAGCGGCGCGGGCCGGCAGTTGATCGCGGCGGGCAAGGCGGTGCAGCTGGTCGAGCCGACGTCGCAGGGTGGTCCCGGGGTGGCGGTGCGGCCGCTGGCGGGGGCACCGATGCGGATGCGGCTGGTGTTCGCGTGGCGGCGCGAGCGGCTGACCTGGGAGCAGACGAACCGCGTGTTCGCCGAGATCGTCGACGCCTACGCCACCCAGGCGCTGCGGAGCCAGTCGTTCCGATCCTGGTGGGAGACGAACCAGCCGATCCGCGCCTGACACGATTCCTGGCGGAAAGCCGATGTATCTGGCGGCAGCACCGCGCACCCGTGGTGATCGTGAGGACTCCCGCCACTCGGACGGAGCCAAAAGGCCTTGCCCGGTTCCGGCATCCGGGCCACCATCACGGGGCGGCGGCGAGTCACGGTCGGTTCGGAGGGGAAACCACATGACGATCTACTGGCCCAAGACCCCGCTCGCCGAGGACCCGGTGAACGACGGCGGGCTCGCGTTCGAGGTGCCGCAGGAGGTGCTGCGACGGCACGGCGCAAGCGTGCTGGAGCCCTCGACCGCCGCGAATTCCGCGGTCGGGCGTGCGCTGCGACCGACCGCGTACGTGTCATCGGTGCTGCTGATCCCGAGGGCCGAGCTGACGGCCAAGAACAACGAAAGCCTGAACGTCCTGCTCAACCCGATCGGGATGCGGCTCCCGGAGCTCGACAACGGCAGGGACGGCAAGCCGGGACTGCCCCCGCTGCCCGAGGGACTGGACACCGTGCCCGTCGTGCTGCAGCCGGCCGGGCAGTCCGCCGTCGTCGACGCGTGGGCGGCGCTGCAGGCGATCCGGGCGGGTGCCGCCAAGGAACTCTCGGACCAGATCTCCCTGGACCACCTCATGTTCGCGTCCAGGTGGAACGGGGACCTGGGCGGCGTTCCGGGGCCCATCCAGGGTTTCGTGCCGTTCGGCCCCGGTACCGCTGGATCGGGTTACCTGGACGGCCCGGTCGCGCTGGAACTTCCGGCGATCCGGCAGCAGGAAGTGTCCACGCTGGCGCTGGGCCGGCGGCCGGTGGTCGCGGTGCTCGACACCGGGATCGGGCGGAACACCTGGCTGGACATCCCGGAGCTGGACACGAAACTGCCCGTGTTCCGGTGGAAGACCGGTCCGCACGTGAAGGTGGACGACAAGATCCAGACCGCCGTGCAGGAGGCGGGCACATATCTGCGGGACCAGGATCACCGCGTCGAGGTCATCACACACCCCAAGGACGAGCCGCTGACCAGGAACCCGCTCGTCGGCACGCAGGCGTGGTGCTTCGGGCACGGCCTGTTCTGCGCGGGTGTCATCCAGCAGATCGCTCCCGACTCGACGGTGCTGGCCGTCCGCGTCATGGGCTCGGACGGCGTCGCCAGGGAGAGCGCGGTCGTCGCGGCGCTGCGGGCTCTCGTCCAGCGCATCGACGACGCGCTCTTCACCGGTGATCCGGAGATGATGGTCGACATCGTGTCGTTGTCGATGGGATACCTGTTCGAGCGGCCCGAGTCCGAGGAGGCCCTGTCGCCGATCGCGGTGCAGATCAACGAACTGCGCAACCGCGGGGTGCTGGTGGTGGCCGCGGCCGGCAACTCGGCCTCGTCCGAGCGGTTCTTCCCCGCCAGCCTGTCCACCTTCAGCAACGCGCTGACCACGCCTCCGGTCATCTCCGTCGGCGCGCTCAACCCGAACGGCAGCAAGGCGTTGTTCACCAACGAGGGCAAGTCGGTGACCTGCTACGCCACCGGCACGAACGTGATCAGCACGTTCCCGCAGGACGCCAACGCGAGCCGTCAGCCGCTGGTGCAGGTGCCCGCGGTCAACCGCCCGGGCCTGCCGCAGTTCCGGCAGTCACCCGACGTCGACGACCACCGGCTCAGCCCGTTCACGGTCTGGACCGGCAGCTCGTTCGCGGCACCGCACATCGCCGCGCACCTCGCGAAAGCCCTGCACGACATGGCACCGGCGGAGGCGACGGGCATCGGCAAGACGGAGCAGGCGATGAAACGCGCGGCCGACGCGGTAGCCGCGGTGAAGCACGCGGCGAACCCGCCGACGGACGAGCCGACGACCCCACCGGCCCCGGCCCCGTGAACATCGGTGATCGCACCTTCGCGGGCGCCGCGGCCCTGTTCGCGGCGGCCCGCGACGGTGACCGGCGGGCGTTCCACGAACTCGTCGCGGTGCTGAGCCCGTTGCTGTGGCACGTGGCGAGATCGCAGGGCCTCGATCGGGAGACCAGCCAGGACGTCGTGCAGACGGCCTGGCTTTCTCTCGTGCGCGACATGCGGCAGATCCGCAACCCGCTCGCGCTGGCCGGTTGGTTGATCACCACCACGAAACGGGAGTGCTGGCGGGTGCGCGACCGGCGCCGTGCGGAGGTCCTCACCGCGGTCGAGCCCGACGGCGCCGATCCCGCGCCCGGCCCGGAGGACCTGGCCGGGCTGGACGACCAGAAGCGGCGGTTGTGGGCGGCGGTCGCGCTGCTCGACGAGCGCTGCCGGGAGCTGCTGCGCTACGTGGCCTTCATCCCGCGGCCGGACTACGCGATGATCGCGGACGCGCTCGACATGAAGCACGGCAGCGTGGGGCCGACCCGCAAGAGGTGCCTGGACAAGCTGCACGCCGAGCTGCGAGGGGGCGGGTCATGACCTCACCGTTCGACACCTCACCGTTCGACGCCGAGGATCTCCGCGTCCTCGACGAGCTGCGCGACCTCCACACCGCGCTGGACCCCATGCCGCCCGGCCTCGTCGAGTGCGCGCAGTTCGCCGTGGACCTGGACGAGGGCTTCGACATCGCGCGGATCGAGCGCACCGAGGAACTCGCGGTGACGCGCGGCGAGTCCGCCCGCCAGATCACGTTCGAGTGCGGCGACGACGTCGCGCTCATGGTGCAGCTCCAAGTTCACGACGACGGGCACGTGCGGATCGACGGCTGGCTCACCCCGCCCGGCAGCGAACTCGAACTGCGCACCGCGACGAGCACCACCCCGGTGGACACCTCGCCCCAGGGCCGTTTCGTCATCGACGACGCCGCGCCCGGTCTGGTCCAGTTCGTCGTCCGCACCGCCGGCGCGACCGTCGCGACCCCCGCGATCGTCCTATGAGGACGGCACGGGACGACCAGGTGCGACACGGGACCGTCCCGTGAAGCCGACGCGGGAAGACCGCGTCCGGCGGATGCGCGAAGAAGGCTCCCTGCTCACCAACAGCGGCAAACCCGGTGCGGGAGCCCGGAAACTGCGCGCCGCGCTGCGGTTGCTCGACTGGTCACCGGAGACCTCCCCGGACCTGCTGCCGCTGCGCGTGCTCACCTCGCACGTGCTGATCAGCCTGGGACTCGCCGAGGCCGAGCTGGGTGACACCGCTCGCGGCCTCGCGACACTCGACGCCGCCGAGCGGGTGGTCACCGACCAGGACCGCCCGATCCTGTGGCAGCAACGAGCCCTGGTGCTGCACCGCGCGGGCCGGGTCACCGAGGCCCTGCGACTGCTCGACGCCGCCGTGCCGCGCCTCACCCGCGCGGGCGTTCCGTTCCCACTGACCTCCGCGCTGCTCACGAGAGTCGCGATCGGCATGGGCGTCGGCCGGACCGGCAGGGCGCGCGAGGACCTGCGGGTCTGCGGGGAGATCGCGGCACGCGAGGGGTTCGCGCTCACCGAGGCCAAGGTGGCACACGCCCTGGGCTACTGCGCCGTGCTCGACGACGACATCCCGTCCGCGCTGCGCTCCTTCGAGGAAGCGGCCGGCGGCTACGCCGAACACGGTCCCGGCTACCTGCCGGTGCTGGCCATGGACAAGGCACGCGCGTTGTTGTCGGCCGGTCTCGCCGCGGAGGCCGGACGTGAGCTGGACTCGGCGTTCGCGATGTTCACGGCCGACCGCTTCAGCGTCGACTACGCCTGGGCCGAACTGACCCGCGCCCAAGCAGCGCTCGCGACCGGCCAGCCAGACGTCGCACGGGACTGGGCGGTGCGCGCCGGCCGCCGGTTCCGCCGCCACGGCGACCACGCGTGGGCCGCCATCGCCGACCTCACCGCGATGCGGGCACGCCTCGCGACCGGCAGGTCGGTGGTCGCGGCCGCCGCGCGGTGCGGGCAGCTGGCGGACCGGCTGCGCGGGCTCGGCCTCGACCACGACGCGGAACTCGCGGACCTGCTGGCGGCCCGCGCCCTGCTGGAGGCGGGCAGGCCCGTCGGAGCCGTGGCCAGTCGCGGTGGGTCTGTCGCGGCCGCGCGGGGTCTCGGTGGGCCAGTGGCGGCCGTGGCCGGTCACGGTGAGCCTGTCGCCGTCGTCGCCGGTCGTGACGGGTCCATCGCCGCTGCGGCGGGTAGCGGTGGACCCGTCGCGACCGAGGCCAGTCGTGATGGGTCTGCCGCCGTCGCGGCCAGTCACGGTGAGCCCGTCACCGCCGTCGCCGGTCGTGACGGGACCATCGCAGCCGCGGCCAGTCACGGTGAGCACGTCGCCGGTCGCGGTGAGCCCGTCACGGCCGAGGCCAGTCGTGGTGGATCCGTCGCGGCGGTAGCGGTTCGCGGCGGGCCCGTCGCGGCGGTGGCCGGTCGCGGCGGTCCGATCGAGGTGCGGCTGCTGCGGAGGCTGGTGCGGGCCAGGCAGCTCCCGCCGGGCCCGGCATTGCGCGAACTGCGGTCAGGACTCGACCTGCTGCAGGCCCAGCGCAGCCGGTGGGGCAGCACCGAGCTGCGCGCCGCGCTCGCCACCACGGGTGCCGACCTCGCGGTGCGGGGGCTGGACCTGGCGCTCACCAGCGGCTCGCCCCGGCTGGTGTTCTCGTGGACCGAACGGTGCCGCGCCCAGTCGTTCCGGCTCACCCCCGTCCGGCCGCCCGCCGACCCGGTCGTGCGGGAGGCGCTGGCGGAGCTCCGGCAGCTGAACCACAACCTGCGGGAGGTCCGGATGCGCGGTGGCCGGGACCCGGCCACGCGGGCTCGGTGCACCGAGCTCGAACGAGTCATCCGGCAGCGGACCTGGCAGTGGGAGGGCGACGGTACGGCGCGGCGCGCGGTGAGCGTGTCCGCGGTCCAGGCGCAGCTCGGCCAGGCCGACCAGGTGATGGTCAGCTTCTTCGACCGCGCCGACCGCCTCTTCGCGCTGGTCGCCGACCGGCGCCAGGTGCGGCTCGTGCCGCTCGGACGCACCAGCGCGGTCGTCGAGACGGTCGTCCGGCTGCTCAACGACCTCGACGTGGTGTGCGGCAGGCGGTTGCCCGCCCGGCTCGAGGCCGCCGTGTCCGCGTCGATCGACGACCACGTGCGGCAGCTGAGCGCGGACGTCGTGGCGCCTCTGTGCGCTCTCCTGGGCGACCGCGACGTCGTCATCGTGCCGACGAAACACCTCAGCGTGCTGCCCTGGGGGCTGCTGCCGGAGTTCCGCGGCCGGCCGGTGACGGTGGCGTTGTCGGCTTCCACGTGGTCGTTCGGCAGGCAGGCCGCCGGCGCGCCGGTGCGGGCGGGGGCCCTGCTCGCGAGCGGACCGCGGCTGCACAACGCGGAGAAGGAGATCATCGGGATCAGCGCGATCCACCCTGCGGCGCGCTCCCTCACCGGTGCCGCGGCCACCGTCGAGGCCGTGCTGGACGCGCTCGACGGCGTGGACGTCGCGCACCTGGTCGCGCACGGCCATCACGAACCGGACAACGTGCTGTTCTCGTGCCTGGACCTGGCCGACGGCCCGCTGATGGCCTACGACCTGGCCCGGCTGAAGGTCGCGCCGCGCCACGTCGTGCTGTCCGCCTGCGACGTCGGGCAGGCCACCGTCCGCGCCGGTGACGAGGCGCTCGGCTTCACGGCGGCGTTGCTGCACTCCGGCACGAGCAGTGTGATCGCCAGCGTCGCCCGCGTGCCCGACGACCTGGCGGTGGACGTCATGAGCGCCTACCACCGCGCGCTGACGGCGGGAGCGACGCCGGCCAGAGCGCTGGCCGACGCCTCCCCCGCCACGAGCCGCATTCCGTTGCTCTGCTTCGGTGCGGGCTGAACGTCAGCGCACCTCGGCGAGCCAGGCGTACCAGTCGGTGTCGTAGCGGCTGCCGATCACGCGGGTCAGGTGGTCCCGTGCGCCCGCCCAGTCACCGGCCCGGTACTTCGTGAGAACCGTCGACACGTCCGCCGGATGCTTCTCGACCATGTACCGCACGGCGAGATAGCCCCAGTTGTAGACACGTTTGGTGTCGTGGTCGTAGGTCGTGTCGAACAGCGCGCTCAACGCGTAGGTCTTCTTCTTCGCTTCCGTCAGCGCGTCCGCGTAGACCTCGTTGCGATACGTGTACGAGAGGTACTCCGCGAACCCCTCGATCCACCACACCGTCGGCGTGGTCATGTTCTCCTCGAAGTCGCCGTGCATGTCGAACCGGCCGTCGAGGTAGTGGGTGTACTCGTGGTTGAGGTTCCAGATCGCGAACGTCGGCAGCCAGTCCGCTTCGTGCGCGATGAACCGCGCCTGGTTCAGAGCGGGGTCGCCCTCCAGGTACATGCCGCCGTTGTTGGTGTCGATGTCGAACAACACCCCGGCGTACGTGCGGTAGTCGTTGCTGGTGTCGAACACGACGACCTCGAGCGAGGTGTTCCGGTCACCGGCAACGGGTCCCGGATCGCGCACCACCCCGTGGAACGCGGCGTCCTGACCGGCGAGCGACGAGCAGGTCCGGCGGAGCTGAACCCTGGTCAGCTGCTGGGCCCGGATGCGCAGGGTCGGGCTGCAGGTGTGCCGGACGGTGAGCACCCGGCGGTCGATCGTCGCGCGGAAGTCGCACGTGCCGTACCGGCGGCAGTTCGCCTTGTCGTACCAGTCGACCATCTCGGCGACGCCCACCCACAGCGGCGCCAACCGGCCCACGACGTCACCGCGCGAGGCCAGGTCCACGAGCAGGGGGCGGACCGTCGGGGCGATGTCGCGGTGCTGCAGGAATCTGCCGAGCTCGCGGGTCCCGTTGGTGACCAGGTACGCCCGGCCGGTGCCGAAGAGGGACAGGTTCCGCACGACGAACCGGTGCAGCGCCCGCAGGATCTCGGGCTCGGCCTTCACCGCGGCCAGGAACCGCGGATCGCCGTGGCCGTAGTAGAGCATGATCATGCCGGCGTGCACGGTGGCGTCGTCGGCGCTGGTGTAGTTGTCCAGAACCCGCGTCAGTGCGCGCAGTTCAGCCGGGTAGTCGGTGACGGTCGCGTAGATCGTCGACAGGGGTGCCGTGTGGGGCAGGTTGCGCGCCACCTCGGGTGGCAGCAACGGGCTGTTCGGTGAGCCCGGTGACGCCTGAGCCGGTGCAGGAACGAGAAGTCCGGCCAGGAGCGCCAGGACGAGTGCCGCTAATCGCATCGGTGTCCTCCGCAGGGGATGTGAGGTGCTCAGGAGCGTCACACCGGCCGGCGGGCCGCGAACATCCCTTCCGCTCATAGCTCGCTGCTATGGACAACCCGTGGACAACCTTGTCATCTTGTCGCTGCTGCCGCCGTCGAGGCCTGCGACGCTCAATCCGGCTTCCTGGGTTCAGCGAAGATCATGTGCCGCACGTGCGCATCGCCCGAAGCGAGCGCACGTGCGACTTCCTGGTTCTCCTGGTCCACGACGGTGCCGCGTTCGATGTGCTGACGCAGGTGCTCCTGCCAGGTGGCGATGGTGAACGTCTCCAGGAACGTGCCCGGCTTCTCCGCGTCCCGGAACAGACCCCACATCGTGGCCCCGGTGCGCCGGCGCGCCCGCCCGACCCGTTGCATGGCAGCGATGAACTCGTCCTCGTTCTCCTCGGCCACCGGCCACTCCACGGTGACCAGCACCGGCCCTGCCTCCTTCTCGTCGAGCTCCGGCGGCTCGCCCCAGTAGATCGCCGGGCTGACGTCGAGCGGCCGATCGTTGAGCGGCAACCACTTCGTCGCCACCAGCGCCGCCACCGCCATCACCGCGGCGGGCACGATCATCGCCGTCCTGAGCCCGTACGCGTCCGCGATCGCGCCCCACACCACCGCCCCGAGCGCCTGACCACCCATGAGGATGAGCTGGTAGTAGGCCAGCGCGCGGGCGCGTGTCCAGGCGGGCAACAGGATCTGCGCGGTGGCGTTGAACGTCGACAACGTGGCGATCCAGCACGCCCCGGTCAGCAGCATCGCCACGATCACCAGCGCGAAGCTCTGCGTCAGCACCGCGGCACTGGTGGCCGCCGCGTAGAGCCAGGTCGCGAACAGCACCATCCGGTTCTTGCTCATGCTCCGCAACAACTTCGGCACCACGAACGCCCCGCCGATGGCGCCCGCCCCGACACTGCCGAGCAACACGCCGTACCCGCTGGCGTCGAGCCTCAGCGGCCCACGCGCGATCGCCGGCAACAACGCCCACAACCCGCTGCCGAACACGATGAACAACGACAGCCTCGCCAGCACCCGCCGGAACAACGGCGAACTCCCGACGTACCGCGCACCGGTCCGCATGGCCGTGGCGATGTGCTCCGTCCCGAGTGGACGGTGGTCCGAGGGCCGCTTCCACCGCGCGAGCACGATCAACACGCCCAGGAACGAGATCGTGTTGAACGCGAACGTGGCCTCGGACCCGGCCAGCGCGATGAGCAACCCGCCCAGCGCGGGCCCGATCGCGCGGCCGACGTTCATGTTGACGCCGTTGAGCAACGCGGCCTGCGGAATCTCCTCGCGGGACACCAGCTCGGGCTGGATCGCCTGGAACGACGGCATCGACAACGCCTGCCCGACGGCCATCAACGCCAGCAACCCGAGCAAACTGGCCGGCGTCGCCCGGTCCGTGCCGGCGAGCAGCATCAACCCGCCCGCACCCGCCAGCATCAGCGCCTGGCCGGAGATCAGCACGTGCCGCCGGTCGAGGATGTCCCCCAGCGCCCCGGACGGCACCACCAGAAGGAACACCGGCAGCGTCGTGGCCGTCTGGACCAGCGCGACCTGCAGGGCACTGCCGCCGAGGTCACCCATGAGCCACTGAGCACCGACGGTCTGGGCCCAGGTGCCGATGTTGGAGGCGAACTGGGCGAGCCACAACGCGCGGAAAGCGCTGCGGCGCAGGGGCGCCCATGCGGAGATCGTCACCGCACGATCTTCACACTTCCGGGACCGAGGAGCAGAGCAGTCTGATTTCGGCCAACACTGAAGTCATTGAGAGCGCTCAAACAACACTGACCGGATGCTTCACCACGGCCCCGAACAGATAGCCCTGCGTGTTGTGGGGAACCTCGTCCGGCTGCCCGTCCACCCGCACCCGCAAGACGTGCGAACCAGGAGTGGCCCGCCAGGGGATCTGCCACCGCGTCCACCCACCCCGCGTCACCGGCGTGGCCCGCCTCCACGAACGCCCGTCCGTCGACACCTCGACCCGCCGCACCCCGCCCGGCGCCCAGGCCCGCCCGGTCAGCACCTGCCGCCCGGCCGGCAGCGTTGCCCCGAACCCCAGTTCGAAAGCACCCTTGGCCACCTGCGAGGTCACCAACGTCCCCTCAGCGGGATAGGTCGGCCCGAGCAGCCGGTAGTACTGCGTGTCCCAGGGCGAGTGCAGCGCGGAAGTGGACACCTCCAGCGACCCCAGCCACTTGATGCTGGCGATCCCCACCCACCCCGGCACCACGAGCCGCGCCGGGAACCCGTGGTCGACCGGCAGCGGAGCTCCGTTCATCTCGTACGCCACCAGCACGTCGTCCAACGCCTTCGCCACCGGCAACGGCCGGCGCACCCGCCCCAGGTTCACGCCGCCCGTCATGTACTCCGCGTCCAGCCCGACCGGCAGCACGTCGACAGCCGAAGACCGCAACCCCGCCAACCGCAGCAGCAACCCCAAGGACACCCCGCGCCACCGGGCGTTGCCGACCACACCGAGCTGCCACGGCGTCCCGGACACCGACTGCCCCTGCTGCGAGGCGAAGAAGCTCCGCCCGTTGCCCGCGCACTCGATCACCGCCTCCACCGAGCAGGACGGCAACGACCTCAGCACGTCCAGCGACAACGACAACGGCCGCGTCACCCCGGACCCGTGGATCTGCAGGCGCCACGTGGAAGCGTCGAGCAGCGGCGTGGAAGTGTGGTTGCGCACGAAGAACTTCGAGACCGGCGTCAGCGAACCACCGGTGCCGCGCAGAGCCTCCCAGCGCGTCTCCGCGTTGGTGCCGTGCACGATGAAATCGCTGGCGGGCAACGGCTTCACGATGGAAGCAACAGAGGGAGCCGCCACCGCACGAGACGATAGCAGCGCCAGTCCCGCACCGAGCAGCACGCCGCGCCGAGAGATCATGCGCATGAAGCTAGCCACCCACCACAAGGCTCCTCCCACACAGCGGGACGAACAAAAGGTCGCCCACAGACATGATCTGCGCACGACCCTTCCCCCACCCCGGCCCCAGCGCCGCCGCAGCGGCGCACCCCGCGTGAGTTCGGTCACCGCCACGCCTGGGCACGCCGGTGAACAGGCCTCCCGCAGCCACCTCGACAAAGACCCGAGAGCGCTTCCACAACCAGGGTGAACAAGCACCTGGTCAATGCGCGTTCACCCGTCAGTGACCGAATCCGCCGATCACCGGAGATTGTGAACCTGCGTCTCAACCGGGTACGTATTTGCTCATTCATGGCCACTTGTCCTGAACCTGCTCGATACTGCGCGCACAACAGGCACCGCAGAAAGGTTCCGAGCAATCGTGATCACGCCCGAGTACCTCTTGTCGACCCGCGAGTTCGAGGTGCTGTGGCAGACGCTGCGACTAGGCAGGCTGCCCTACCCGCTGGACGTGCCCAGTGAGGGCGACACCGAGCAGGAACGCAAGGCGTTGCAGGACAGGACGCTCGCCGGACTGAGGCAGCGTGGCCTGGCAGACGACGTGCGGCTCGAGGACCTGCTGCGGCTGCTCGACGACCACGAGGTGTCCGTGGACGCCGTCCTGGGGCTCGACCGGACGGTGCGGGCGCTCGCCGCCGCCACCGAGTCCGAGGCCGTGCTGGCGGTCCTCGACGGCGACCAGATCGGTCTCGCGGAGATCAGACCGACCGGGCTGGCGCGCGAGATCGTGCGGGTGCTGCCGGCCGGCGAGGCAGGTCCTGGCAGCGCGTTGTCGGTGCGGCTGGAGACGTTGCAGCAGGCCGTGGCGTTGCAGGAGGCCGAGCAGGACGACGAGGACTCCGAGGACCCGTGGGGTGCCGCCGACGACGAGATGGACGACCGTCAGGCGCTGCAACGGGCCGGACTGTCGGCACAGGACGCACGGCAGATGGACGAGCTCGCGGCCAACCGCGTCGCCGGCGGCCAGTTCGGCGTGACGCACGGCCGGAGCAGGGCGGACGTGGTCATCAACTGGTTCGACACCCACCAGGGCCGCTACCTCATGGTCCGCTCCGACGGCTGGCTGAGCCTGTCCCCCACCGACAACGACCGCATCGCGACCCGGATCGCCGCCGTGCTGTCGTGAGCGGCCCCGGGCCGGGCGCACCGGAGCCGGACATACCACTCATCTCCGGCTCGCGCGATCCCAGCGGCTTCACCACACAATTCTGATCGACATCGCGAACGCGGGCGTACTCTCCACAGGAGTGCGCCCGCGTTTGCCTGTCAGTCAACCGATTCAGCCGATCCGGTGATGGACGAACCTGCCTGTGACCAACCTCAAGTACGTCCTAAATTCCAAGTTTTGCCCTATGTGATTTAGGCCACAGGGGATGCTGGTCAAGGCCCGTTCCAGTGATGTGAACAGAGATCGAAAGCCCGAGCGGGCAGCTACCCGAGAGCGCTCCCACAACCTGGGCAAACGATCACGGCCGTTACACGTCGTTCACCCGGCTGTGGCCCGTTTCGCTGCGTCGCAACGCATTGTGAATGCCGGTCTCAATTGGTAACTCGCGCGCGGCAAAGTGAGCGATGCACGAAAAGACCCCCGATACTGCCCGCATGTACATCGTCGGTGAGAACGACGCTGTCCCGCTCAAGGACACCGTCACCTCGGGTCAGGTGCAGCTCGACCCGGCCGCGGGCGAAGAGCTCCGCAAGCAGTTCCAGGCTCAGATCGACCAGGTCGACTCGTGGCTCGAACGTGCGAACAACAGCATTGCCCGTCCCGCGGCCCTGGGTGCGAACCCGGTCGGTGACGCGATGCGAGACAAGTTCACCCACCGCGCGGAGGGTGAGCAGTACTCGTTCGTCAGCGTCATGACCGCGTACCGCACGGTGTTGGAGCAGACGAAGAACTCGATCGTCGAGGCGATCGAGAACTTCACCCGCCTCGACGAGGAACAGCAGGCCGAACTGAAGAAGCACATGGGCGACCGCTGACCTCCTGGCAGCACAGTCCATCGACGCGAGAGGCGAGCCGGTCATGCCCCCCGAGACCGACCCGAGCGAGATCGAGAACAAGCCGGTCCTCACGGACCCGCAGAACTGGGCGTCACGCTCGCACCCAGAGCTCTACGCCGCGGTCCACAACAACAACGACCCCGGTCAGGCCGGCCAGATCAGCTCCGACTGGGGCAAGTACGGCTCGGAGCTGACCGAGGCGTCGCGCACCATCAACAACGTCATCACCGCGTCGGAGTCCAAGTGGACGGGTGTTGCCGCCGAGGCCGCCCGTGCCGCGATGAAGCGGCTCGGTGACTGGGTCGACGAGACGGCGCGCACCGCCGTCGAGGTCGGCACCAAGGTCGCCGACCAGGGCCGTGTCATGGAGGCCGCCCGAGCGCAGATGCCCGCGCCGGTCCAGTTCGACTGGAACAAGGCAGCGGCCGCGCTCTCGCAGCCGGGCACGCCCGCCTTCGTGCTCGCCTCCGCCGACATCGCGGTGGCCAACGCCGCGTCGCGCGCGGCGCACGACCAGGCGGTCGGCGTGATGACCACCATGGAGAACAACTCCCGGCAGATCGACTCGTCGGTGCCCACGTTCAAGCCGCCGTTCAACCCGAACACCGGCGAGGTCGAGCAGCCGGTCATGGCGATGGCGCGTTCGGGTGCCACGCCCGCGCTCGGCACCGGCGTGGACAGCCTCATGGCCACGCACGCGCAGGGTGGCGCAGTGGCGGCCCCGCCCTCGCCCACGGGTGCCGGCGCCGGTGGTGGCGCTGCTGCCGGCAGTGGCGCGAACCAGCCCGCCGCGGCCGCGTACACGCCGTCGGCGCCGGGCTACACGGGCCCCGGCAACCCCGGTGGCGGCGGCGGCGGTGGTGCCGCGGGCTACACGCCGCAGATGCCCGGCAACACGAGCACGAACGTCGCCGCCGCGTACACCCCGACGGCTCCGGGTTACACCGGTCCCGGCAACCCCGGCAGCACCTACACCAGCGGCAGCGGTGGTGGCGGCAGCAGCTACACGCCGCAGATGACGGGCTACAACCCCGCCGCGGGCAACACGCCGCGGTCGGGCTCGGGCAACAACAACCCGAACATCCCGAAGATCCCGGTGGTCGGCAAGGACATCGCGAACCCGAACTACACCCCGCAGAACCCGAAGGGGCCCGCGGCCTACACGCCGACGGCTCCCGGCTACAACGGTCCCGGCGGTCCCGGGTCGGGTGGCGGCGGCGGTGGCGGCGCCGGCGGCGGTGCCGGTGGCGGCGCGGGCGCGCGGCCCGGTGCGATGCCGAACTTCGGCGCGGCCGGCGGTGCCGGTGGTGGCGCGTTCGGCGGCGGTGCCGGTGCGGGTGGTGCCGGTGGCGCCATGCAGCCCGGTGGCTCGGCCGGTGTCCAGGGCCAGGGTGCCCGCCCCGGCATGATGGGCATGGGTCCCGGTGCGGCCGGCGCGGCCGGCGCCGGCATGGGCGCCGGTGCCCCGATGGGCGGCGCTCCCGGTGGTGGCAAGGGCGAGGACGACAAGGAACACCGTTCCGCCAGCTACATCATGGGCGGCGACCTGTTCGAGGTCCCCGGCGAGAACCTGCCCCCGTCGGTGATCGGCGCGGCCAAGTCCAAGAAGGCGAAGGGGACTGACGCGTCGTGATCACCCCCGAGTTCCTGCTCTCCCCGCGCGAGTTCGACGTCCTGTGGCACGAGCTGAAGCTCGGCAGGATGCCCTACCCGCTGGACGTGCCGAGCGAGGGCGAGACCGAGCAGGACCGCCGGGTGCTGCGCGACAAGACCCTCGAAGAGCTGCGGCAGCGCGGTCTGGCCGGCGACGAGCGGCTGGAGGCGTACCTCCGGCTGCTCGACGACCACGTGGTCTCGGTGGACGCCGTCGCCGGGCTCGACCGCACCGTGCGGGCCCTGGCGGCCTCCAACGGCCGCCAGGCCGTGCTGGCGATCATCGACGACGGCCGGATCGGGCTGCTGGCGATCCGGGAGACCGGCATCGCCCGCGAGATCGTGCGGGTGCTGCCCGACGGCGAGCCCGGTCCAGGCACCGCGGTGAACGTGCGGGTCGAGACCCTGCAGCAGGCCGTCACCATCCAGGAGGCCGAGGAGCAGGACGCCTCCGAGGACATGTGGGGCGGCTCCGCCGACGACGAGAGGGACGACCGGCACGCGTTGCAGCAGGCCGGTCTGTCCCCTCAGGACGCGAAGCAGTTCGGCGAGCTCGCGGCGAACCGCGTCGCGGGCGGCCAGTTCGGCGTCACCCACGGCCGGCAGCGGTCGGGTGTCGTGATCAACTGGTTCGACACCCATCAGGGCCGCTACCTGATGGTCAACTCGGACGGCTGGCTGAGCGTCTCGCCGACCGACAACGACCGCATCGCCACCCGAATCGACGCCGTGCTGGCGTGACGTCACGCCAGCTCCCGTTGAACCGCCGCCGCCGGAGGACCGTGTGAATCCCGCGAACCCAACTCAGTGGGTCGAAGAGTACGAGGCCAAGCTGGCCGACCTGAAGAAGAAGTCGGAGGACCTGCAGGAGAACTTCGCGGCGTCCACCGCGACCGTGACGTCGAAGGACGGCGCGGTGACGGTGACGGTGGGCCCCAACGGCGGCCTGCAGAACCTGGTGCTCGGGCACCGCGCGGTCGAGCTGGGCGGGCCCCGGCTCACCGCGCTGATCCTGGAGACCGCCCGGCACGCCCAGAAGCAGGCGGCGGAGAAGGTCCTCGAGATCTTCAAGCCGCTCGGTGAGGGCACGGAGACCTACCAGATGGTCGCCGACTCGATCCCGGCGGACGAGGAGGAGCTCGACGAGACCGACGCGTACGACGAGATCGACGACGAGCCGGCCCCCGCCCCGGCCCCGGTGAGCAGGCCCGCCGCGGCCCCGCAGCCGGCGCCCGTCCGCGGCCGACGCCGCGCGGACTACGACGATGACGACGACAACCAGCCCTGGTAAGGAACAGCGATGACCGCGCCTCAAACGCCACTCCCCTCTCCTCCCGGGATGAACATCACCGAGGAGAACAAGCTCAAGGGCTCGTTGTTCATCGAGGCCTACGGCAGTCTCATCGACGGCATCGGCAAGGACGCCGAGTCCGAGGCCGAGAAGGCCCTCGACATCACGTTCAACGCGATCGGCGCGGCGTCGGCCACGGTGATGCTCGCGATCGACCCGCTGGGCAGCCTGATCGGCGCCGGCATCGGCTGGCTCATCGAGCACGTGAGCTTCCTGCGGGACGCCCTGAACCAGCTGATGGGCAACCCGGAGGAGATCCAGGCCAACGTCGAGGCCACCAAGGCCAAGGCAGCCGAGCTGCGGGTGCTGGCGGAGGACCACAAGAGCGGCCTCGCGACGTTCGACGGCTGGACCGGTGCGTCGTCCGAGCGGTTCAAGACCTCGATGGACGGCATGTCGCAGGAGCTCGACGAGCTCGCCAGCGCGGTCGAGACCAAGGCCAAGATCGTCGCGATCATGGGCATGCTGGTCACGGTGCTGCGCGACATCGTGCGCGACCTGATCGCCCAGCTGCTCGGTTCGCTGATCGGTGGCGCGCTGCTCGCCGTCGCCGCGATGATCCCGACCTTCGGCGCCTCGATCCCCGCCTTCATCGGCTTCGCGGTCGGCAAGGCGGTCGCGCTGGGCGTGAACATCGCGTCCCGCGTCGCCCGCGTCGTCGCCGCCCTCGGCAGGCAGATGAAGCGCATCGGTGACCTCGACGGCATCATGGCCAAGATCAGCAAGGGCTGGGAGCGCTTCGAGAACACCGCCGACGTCGCCGAGATCACCTACGAGGGTGTCAAGGCCGCGAAGGACGTCGACAAGAAGATCGACGAGGCGGTCGCGAACAACCAGGGTGGCGGTGGCGGGACTCCTCCCGGTGCCTCCGGTGGCAAACCGGCCCAGGACGGGACCGCGACGGCGACGGCGGCGACGCTGCCGAACGCCCACGTCGGCACCGTCCAGGCCGAGCACTCCGGGCTGAAGCCGGCCCAGACCACCGAGGCGCTCACGGCGATGCGCGTGGGCACCGTCCAGGCCGAGCCGATGCAGGCCCGCAGGATGATGACGGCCACCGAGCCGATGCAGGCCCGCACGGCTGCCGAGCCCATGCAAGCGTTGCAGCGGACCCAGATGGAAGCGGTACAGCCGATGCAGGCCGCACACCGCGTGGAAGCCCTACAGCCCATGCAGGCCGCACACCGCGTGGAAGCTCTACAGCCCATGCAGGCCGCACACCGTGTGGACGCGGTGGAGCCGATGCAGGCCATGCAGCGGACCCATGTGGAGGCAGCGCAGCCCATGCAGGCCGCGCACCGCGTCGATGCGGTGGAGCCCATGCAGGCCGCGCGCATGACCACGCACGAGGCGCCGGTGGCGTTCTCCCGTGTGGAAGCGTCGGACTCGACCATGGTCTCGGGTGTCTCCCAGACCGCGGGCACGCCGGTGCACCACGCCGTGCAGCCGCTGGAGCCGCAGCAGATGTACAGCAGCGTCGAGGCCACCCCGGCCGAGCCGCTGCAGCCGGCCTCGTCGGGCTACGAGCCGATGGCGCGGACCCAGATGTCCCACGCGTACGAGGCTCTCGAGCCGCGTGAGGGCTACAACCCGCTCCAGGCGCACACGCCGTTCTCGACGGTCGAGGCCACGCCGGTCCAGGAGAACAACCCGCTGCAGTCCTACGACGGTGTCGCCCAGGCGGGTGGCGCCGCGGCCCAGCCGCTCCGGCCGGCCGTGGCCTACGAACGGCCCACCAGGCCGTCGGAGTAAGCCTCACCGGCAGCCGGGACCCCGCCCACCCTGCTTTGTTCTGACGCAGTATCTGGAGAATCGCCGCTCATGGCCAAGGGGAACGTCAATCCCAACCCGTCGCCGAGTCCCAACCCGGCGCCGAATCCGACGCCGTCCCCTTCGCCCACGGGCACCGGAGGCGGCGGACCGACGGGCAACAGCGGTTACTCCATGAGCGACTCCTCGATGCAGGGGTTGCAGAACAAGGCGGGTGACCTGGGGTCCCGGCTGTCGAGCATTTCCAGCGGCCTGCGCGGCCTGAACTTCAGCGGCAACGCGCTCGGCCCGATCGGCCTGTTCGCGGTGCCGGCGCTGAACGCGTCCAACGACAACGCCGTCTCGCAGGCGGACAAGGGCGCCAAGGCGTTCAACGACGTCCAGTCCGGCCTGAAGGCCACGCACCAGACGTCGACCAACACTGACACGAGCCAGGGCTCGAAGTTCGGGTCGGTCGACACCACGACCAACGCCAAGCCGCCACCCGGCGCCACCGCCCCGAACCCCGGCCTCAACACCCAGGGCGGCAAGGCCAGCGGGCCGGGGTCGATCAACGGCGGCGGCGTCAACGCCCCCGGCATCAACGCCCAGGGCGGGCCCAAGGTCACGCCGAACCAGAACATCAAGGGCGGCGCCGGCCCCGTCGGCGGCGGGCTCAACGCCCAGGGCGGGCCCAAGGTCTCGCAGAACCCGAACATCAAGGGCGGCGCCGGTCCGGTCGGCGGCGGGCTCAACACCCCCGGCGGCCCGTCCGTCGGCGCGACCCCGAACGTCAAGGGCGGCGCCGGTTCCATCGGCGGCCGGCTCAACGCCCAGGGCGGGCCCTCGGTCGGCGCCACGCCGAACGTCAAGGGCGGCGCGGGCCCCGTCGGCGGCGGCCTCAACACCCCCGGCGGTCCCTCCGTCGGCGCGACGCCCAACGTCAAGGGCGGCACGGGTCCGGCAGGCAGTGGCCTCAAGGGCGGTCCAGGCGGTCCGTCCGTCGGCACCACGCCGAACATCAAGGGCGGCGCCGGCCCGGTCGGCGCCGGTGGCGTGAAGTCGCCGGGTGGCCCCGGCGCGGTGGCACCCCCGGTCATCGGCGGCGGCACGCCCGCCGCGGGTTCCCCCAGGCCCGGCAGCACCCCTGGCGGCGGCAAGGTAGGCGGTGTCCCCACCGTTCCCGGCGGCGCCACCCCCGGCGCCGGTTCGCCCAAGCCCGGCAGCACCCCCGGCGGCGGCGGCAAGGTGGGCGGCGTCCCGACCGTGCCCGGCAGCGCCACACCAGGTTCCGGCGGCAAGGCCGGCGTGACACCTCCCGGCCCGCAGAGCGCCGTGACGTCCCCGTCGACCGGCGGCTCGCGCGGCGCCACCCCTCCCGGCATGTCGCCGGGCATGGCACCGCCCATGGCCCCCGGCACGCCCGGCGCCACCGGCGGCGAACGCGGCGGCAGCAAGCTCGGCACGGGCGGCGGCAAGGGCGTGTTCGACGCGCCCAAGCCCGGCACACCCGACAGCACGATCTCCAAGCCCCCGCCCAACTCGACCTCGACCCCCCAGCCCGCGCCGAAGCCGACCATCCCCGGCACCCCCGGCTCTCCAACGCCGGGCTCTCCGACGCCGGGCTCTCCAACGCCGGGTTCAGCCGGCGGAGCCAACACGCCCAAGCCAGGCGTCCCCAGCACCCCCGCACCCGCAACGCCCACCACCCCTGGCTCGCAGAGCTCGGTGACCTCGCCGTCGACGGGCGCCCCACGCGGCGGCATCGCCCCCGGCGTGACGCCACCGGTCTCGGCGGCCCCCGGCGCAGCGGCCCCACCCATGGCCCCAGGCGCCGGCGCCAACCCCGCCGCCACCGGCGGCGAACGCGGCGGCAGCAAGTTCACCAGCCCAGGCGCGGGCAAGGGCGTGTTCGACGCACCCAAGCCCCCCACCCCCGACAACACCATCAACAGGGCCCCAGGCTCCTCGCCCTCCACCCCACCACCGGCCCCGAAGCCGACGCCACTCACTCCCCCGCCGTCGTCCACCACACCGCCGGCAGGCTCCCCGAACACCCCAGGCCCCAACGCGAACACCGCCCCACCGGCCCAGTCGCGCCCAGCCCCCACCGCACCACCGGTCACGAACACGCCGCCGCCCAACACGAACACGGCACCGCAGGCCCAGTCGCGCCCGGCTCCCGTCGCGCCACCGGTCAACGCCCCGTCGCCGACGCCGAACGTCAACACGCCAAGCACGAACACGCCCTCGGTCAACGCGCCGTCGACCAACGCACCGTCGCCGAACACGCCGTCGCCGAGGTCGGACACCGCGCCGTCCACGCAGACGCCCAAGGCCGACACGGCGCCGCCCGTCCAGTCACGCCCGGCTCCTGCCGCTCCGCCGGTGAACGCCCCGTCGCCCGCGCCGAACGTCAACGCGCCCAACGTGAACTCGCCCAGCGTGAACTCGCCCAGCGTGAACTCGCCCAGCGTGAACTCGCCCAGCGTGAACTCGCCGACGCCGAACCCGGCGACGAACGCACCGGCGACGAACGCGCCATCGACGAACGTTCCGCCCGCGAACACGCCGTCGCCAAGGCCGGAAACGAACACCCCGCCGCCCGCGCAGCCCAAGGCCGACACGCCGCCGCCCGCGCAGTCACGGCCGGCGCCGAACGTGCCCCCGGTCAACGCCCCGTCGCCCGCGCCGAACGTGCCCCCGGTCAACACGCCGTCGCCCGCGCCCAACGTGCCGCCGGTCAACACGCCGTCGCCAACGCCGAACGTGCCACCGGTCAACGCGCCGAGCACCAACACGCCCTCGGTCAACACGCCGCCGGCCAACGTGCCGTCCCCGCGGCCGGAGACCAACGTTCCCTCGCCCAACCCGGCAGCGAACGTTCCCCCTGCCAACACACCCTCGCCGAACCCGGCGACGAACGTGCCACCGGCGAACTCGCCGAACACCAACCCCCCGCCGGCCAACACACCCAAGCCGGACACCAACACTCCGCCGGTTCAGCCGAAGCCCACGCCGGACACGAACACCCCGCCGCCCGCGCAGACTCGCCCGGCCCCGGCCCCGCCCGTCAACGTCCCACCGGCCAACGTGCCCCCGGCCAACGTGCCCCCGGCCAACGTGCCCCCGGCCAACGTTCCGGCCGCGAACACGCCGAACCCGAACACCCCGTCCGTCAGCACTCCTCCGGTCAACACGCCGCCCGCCCCCAGCACCACCACGAACCCCAACGCCGCGCCGGACCTCGTCGTCGCGCCACCCATCGTCACCCCGGCGCCGAACACCAACTCGAACACCGGCACCGACGCGAACACCCGCCCCGCGCCCGGTGTGGTGACGCGGTCGAACCCGGCGTCGTCGAGCTACCAGGCGCAGCCGCGTCCGGACGGCGGCAAGGGCAAGAAGCGCGCCGCCATCAAGAAGTACCTGGGCATCAACTTCATCAAGGGCCTGTTCAACAAGCCGCCGGCAACACCGGCGCCGGCACCGGCACCGGCGCCCGCACCGAGCACGAACCAGAACACGACTCCCCAGGACCCGTGGGTCGGGCTGGTGGGCAAGGGCGCCAACCCGGACGCCGTGGACCTCGACACCCTCAAGGCGCACGTCGACACGGCCGTCAACGACGGCAAGCCCGGCAAGGCACGAATCCTCATCAACCGCGTCACGGACCCGGACACGAAGGCCGCGCTGCAGCAGCAGTACGACCAGTCCGTCCAGAACAAGGGCGACGCGGGCAAGGTCGAGGTGCCGAAGCAGCTGCACTTCGCCTGGTTCGGCAACACTCCCAGCCCTGCCGCCGTGCAGGGCATGAAGGAGTGGGGCGCCAAGGTCGGGGAGAACAACGGCAAGAACGCCGACCCGAACCAGCAGTGGAAGGCCACCCTCTGGACCGACGGCTCCAGTGCCAACTGGGACCCCGCCGTCGTCAAGGAGCTCAACGACGCCGGCATCGAGATCAAGACGGACACGCCGGCGCTGGTCAACGAGCTGTCCAACGACGTCCAGAGCCGCACGGACACCAACACGACGATCAACGACGTGTACGCCGCCGCGCAGAACCCGGACGCCAAGGCCTACAACCTGGCGGCGGACATCGCGCGGTATGCCGTGCTGTCCAAGAACGGTGGCGTGTACGTCGACGTCGACATCCGGCCCGGCGCGGTGTCGCTGGACACCATCGGTGACATGAAGATGCAGCCGACGGACGTGCCGTTGTTCGCGCCGCGTCTGCGTGACCAGGGCAGCGTCAACGACACGCTGAAGGGTCAGCCGGACGTCGCGCCCGGCACCGAACTCGACACGGCCGCGAACATCCAGTACGGCAAGGGCGAGCTGAACAACAACTTCATCGTCGCGCCGCCGAACAACGACTTCATCAACACGTTCGCCGACATCATCCCGCAGAAGTTCGAGGGCCTGCAGAGCTACAACATGCCGCCCGCGAAGTTCAACGAGGAGCTGAAGGCCCAGGCGCCGGACATCTCCGGACCGAACGTGCTCGTCGACGGCGGATTGCCGCCGCGGACCGGTGTCATCAGCCAGTTCACGATGGATCCCGACAACCACGGCCTCAAGGTCGAGCCCGGCGTCTCCTACCTGCCGCCGCAGATCCCGCTGGTCGAGAAGACCGACTTCAACTCGCTGTTCGACCCGGACGTCAAGAACAAGTGGACCGGCCTCGAGTGGGTCACGCCGGAGAGCGAGAGCCAGCTCGACTCCGACACCAAGCCCGGCGCGGACGACAACGACAAGCCCGGTCCGAGCAACACCAAGGGCGGCGACACCAGGGACGGCAACGGCAAGGACAGCAGCGGTAAAGACGGCAACGCAAAGGACGGCAACCAGGACAGCAGCCGTTCCGCGCCGAGCAAGGACACCCCGCCGCCGCCCCCGCCCGCCCCGAACGACAACTCCGACTCCAACGGCAAATCCGATGCCGGCTCCGACTCCGACGTCGAGTCGAACATCGACCCCGAGATCGACCCAGCGGTGGTCGCCGAGGTCAAGAGCCAGGTCAACGACCTCACCGCCGACGCGATGCAGAACGCCGGTCCGAAGGTCAAGGACGTCGAGGCGGCGCTGCGGAACAACCCGGACAAGTTCGTCTACAACGAGGCCGGACTGGATCTGCTGGGCGCCTCGGTCGTGCTCGACACCAAGACGCCGGAGATCGCCGCGCTGATCGAGCAGCACGGCGCGAAGAACGTCGCGGAGGCGTTCCGGCAGCAGTTCAACCGCCCGATCATCGAAGACACCCAGATCGAGGCCTTCAACGACCCGAAGAACGGCAAGCAGAACTTCGACAACTGGGCGACGCAGCTCTGGGGCACGATCGACAACACGCCCAAGTACAACGACCCCAACACCCTCGCGTCGGAGATCTTCGACCACGAGAAGGGCTACAACCGGGCGACCAACTTCGCCCAGGAAGCCCAGGTCGCCGGCATCATCGACGGCCCGACGCTCGACGAGTCGATCGCCGACATCCCGCCGACCGGCAACGATCCGACCAGCCAGGCGATGTGGACGTACCAGGTCCTGGGCAACGCGGGCATCATCTCGAAGGACGGCAGCGCCAACGCCACGGACTTCACGGCCGCCGTCAACGACAACAAGGCCGCCCTCGAAACGGCGCTCGGTGTCCAGCTCGACGACGCGAAGATCACCGAACTGCGCAACGAGCTCGTCGACTACGCGATGCTCGACGACAACACCGCCGGTGCCGACACGGACACCAACACGGCCGCCGACACCGACGCGCCCGTGCAGAACAACCCCGGCGACAGCCGTGGCGCGCCGACCAGGGACGCCCCGCCGGCACCGCCCGCTCCCCCGGCGCCGCCGGCCCCGAACACCAGCACCGACACCAAGGCCGACGCGCCGAAGCAGGTCCGCAGTGGCGGCGCGCCGCCGAGGATGACCCCGCCGACCCCGGAATCCCACCAGGGCAAGGACGTCATCACCGACGAGTCGTGGCGGCACGACCCGGCCAAGACCGCCGACTGGTCCACGCCGAACAACCCGGCCGACCGGAGCACCTGGGCCGACCGCCGCAACGACACCGATGTCCGGACCGTCGACGTCACCGTCCACGACGTCCGCACCGACAGCACGCCGTCGGACATCAAGTCCTACCAAGGACTCATCAACTACGACCTGCGCCGGATCGAGACCAGCCCCGGCAACTTCGTGCAGGAGTACACCGTCAAGGTGCACGTCGATCCTGCCGCGAACGCCGACCCGGACGTCGTCGCGCAGGTCAAGGAGAACGCCACCAACGGCGTCAACAACCTGCTGAACCAGGGTTTCCGGCTCCCGAGCGGCGACCAGTTCCACCTCAACCTCGAGTTCACCGAGAACGCGGCGGACGCCCACACGACCATCAAGGTCGACCCGGACAACCCCAACGTCGACCAGACCCACTGGAACCCGGACACCAGCCCCGAGGTCCTGGCGCACGAAACGCTGCACTACCTCGGCATTCCGGACGAGTACAGCGACTCGAGCCGTGTCTTCCAGCAGCACGACACCAACTCCGGCGTGCACCAGAACGACGGCGGCATGATGGGCACCGACGTCCACCTGCCCGACCCCGGCGTCCGGCCGCGCCACCTCTGGCTGATCGAGCGCACCGCCAACAGCCAGGTGATGGTGCCCGACACCACCATCAACCCGCCTGGCCCGGCCACCGTGCCGCCGCCCGCGAACCCGGCCCCCACGCCGAACGCCGCACCGAACACGGACACGAACGCCAACCCGAACGCGGACACCAGGTCCGACACGGAGACGGACACCAAGTCCGGCACCGACTCCGACACGAAGTCCGACGCCGACACCCGGCAGATGCCGCCGAAGCGCCGCTTCGGTGACGACAGCGATTTCGACAGCGACAGCGATGTCGAGGCAGACGCCGAGCCGAACACCAAGAAGCCCAAGAACGACGGGGCGCCGTTCGACCCGAACAACGTCGCCGGCCCCAGCAACGCCGGTCCGTCCACTGTGGACACAGACACCGCGATGGAGGTCGACCAGCCGTCGGCCGGCCAGAACGCGGACACCCAGGCCGACGGCGACGTCGACATGGACGCCCAGAACGATGGCGCCCAGAACGACAGCCAGCTCGACGACCTCGCCAACACGTTCGACGACCTGTCGCTGGGCGACGTGGGCTTCCAGTACAACCAGGCGTTCGCGAACCTGGCGAGCGGCCCGATCGACCTGCCCACCAAGGACAACTACCTCGCCAAGCTCAAGGAGAGCGTGGAGGCGGACAAGCCTCCGTCGTTCGTGGTCAACATGATCGTGAGCCACGGCGAGCTGGGCAAGATCAACGATGTGATCAACTCGATCACCGCGGAGGCCGGGCCCCTCGGCAAGGACATGGTGTTCGTGGTCGGCGTGAACGGCCCCAACGGGTCGGACGCCGCGATGAACACCAACATCGAGACGGCCAACAACGCCGTGGCGGGCCGGAAAGAGCCGATCGCACTGGTGCCGCTGCCGACGTTCGACCCCAAGCCGGGGTTCCCGTTCGGCACGATGCGCAACGACACGATGCACAGCCCTGCCACGACGTTCGCCATCGGCGCGATGAACGGCAAGGGCACGCACCCGTACATCGCGTTCCAGGACTTCGACACCGGCTCGCGCCAGGTGACCGGTGGCCAGAAGGACATCTTCAACCACGTCAAGGACTCGCTGAACTCCGACGCCGGCCCGATCCGGCCGCTGCTGTACTCGGGCGGCTACCGCGTCGGTGACCCGGCGGCGCTCGTCACCGACACCCAGACGCGGATCGACAAGGAACGAGCCCAGGTCACCAACGACCCCAAGCTCAAGCCCGACGAGAGGGCCGCGGCCCTCAAAGAGCTGGACGTCGCGGAGGCGCAGATCCGCAAGCCGGACTTCGCCGAGAAGTTCCAGCAGGCCATGAGCGACGACATGGACGCGCGCAGCCGCCAGAAGGACTCGGCCCCGCTGCTGCCGTACTCGCCGGAACCGAACCTGTTCCTGGACGCGAACGTCGCGGTCGTGGGACCCGAGGTGAAGTTCAGCAAGGACGCCAACGAGTTCGGCGGTCTCAGCCAGTCGATCAACAGGTTCGCCGGCAACGAGATCGCGGACATCCACCAGAACCAGCTCCCGCCGCCGCCGAAGCCGAACGAGTCCCTCGCCGACGCGAAGGCCAAGCTGGAAGCCGACATCAGGGCCAGCGGCGGCAACCCGAGCCCGGCCCAGGTCAAGACCCTGGAGTCGCTCGACGCCGGGATCAAGAAGGCCGAGCAGGACATCGCGCGGGTCAGGGCCGAGGTCGAGGCCCAGGTCAAGCAGGCCAACCCCAACGCGCCCCAGTCGGACATCGACGCCATCGTCGAGCAGTCGATCAACAAGAGCACGATCGACTCCGGCATCGACGTCGACCTGAAGAACAACCGCAACCCCTACCGCGGCGAGAACTTCACCAGCGACTTCGTCAACGGCGCGGTGGGCACCGACCTGTCCCGCCTCGCGCTCGGCTTCGCGAAGACCGAGGGCAAGTCGTGGCCGCAGTCGCACGTCGCGCTCACCTCGGTGACGAGCCGCATGTACGGCAGCACCCCGGACCCGACGACCGGCAAGGTGGACCCCAAGGCGGACAGGGCGGCCAAGGCCGACGTGTCCGGCGCGAAGATCCGCGACGAGTTCGCCGACAAGAAGCCCAAGGCGGACGGCACGCCGAACCCGTCGAACAAGCCGCACAGCGAGCGGGAACCCCAGCAGGTCACCACGCACCAGTACAGCTACGACCCCGCCACCGGTGTCCACACGCACACCGGGTCGGAGGGCGGCTGGAACCCGTCGGACGTCGACGCGAAGAAGCTCGGCACGCAGGACAAGAACACCCTCAACCCGGCGGTCTCCGCGCCGGTCCCTGGGCACGGGCACATGGGCATCGATCCGGCGGCCAAGCCGGAGAAGATGGCCGCGATGCTCAACCTGGCGTTGTCGACCAACCCGAACAACGTCACCCGCACGTTCGCCACCCTGGAGCACGGCGTCCTGCCGATCGCGGCGGACCCGAGGCCGGACGGCATGTTCAAGGCCGTGCACGACGCCATGGTCAAGGACGCCGGCCCCGCCCCGTCCACGTCCAGGAAGGGCAAGGGCAAGGCCGCTCCGGAGATCAAGTCCCCGAACGACCTGCGCGCCGGCGCGGTCCAGAAGGGATCGATCGCGTCGCCCGCGATCACCAAGCAGATCGCGAACTTCCGCCAGGAGCACGGCCTCGAGAACGGTCACGTGGTCAACGCGCTGATCGAACCGGGCCCGGCCCCGAAGACCGACCTCCCGGCGAGCTTCAAGCCGGGAGCCGGGGACGTCGCGGTCGACAACACCGGCACGCCCGGCACGGAGCTGTCCCCCGAGGAGCGCGCCGCGCAGAACCAGCAGGACGCGGCCGACAAGAACGCGGACAACGCCAAGGCGGCCAAGGCGGAGGAACTGGCCGCGAAGCTGCTCGCGACCGAGATCGGCCGGCCGCTGAAGATCCACGGCCCGGACGGCGTCAAGACGATCGACCCGTTCTTCGAGCCGAGGCCGGAGACCAACTCGAAGTCCAAGCCCGCGGACATCAAGAAGGCGGAGAAGTGGGCGCCGCCGACGTTCCCGCCTCCGCTGGAGCTCGACGCGCGGCCGAACGCCAACGGCAAGACGACCTACAGCCCGCACGACCTGGGTCAGGGCCCGTCGCACCGCGCCGCACCGCCCGCACCCAGCACGCGTCCTGCGCCGCCCGCCCCGGACACGCGCCCGGCACCGCCCGCGCCTGACACGCAGACGCGGTCAGTACCCAACGCCGACACACGCCCGGCACCGCCCGCCCCAGACACCCAGGCGCGGTCCACGCCAGACGCCGACACGCGCCCAGCACCTCCCACCCCAGACACCCAGACGCGCTCGGCACCCGACGCCGACACACGCCCGGCACCACCCGCACCCGACACGCAAACGCAGTCCGCGCCTGACAGCGACACTCGTCCGGCACCACCCGCACCCGACACGCAAACGCAGTCCGCGCCTGACAGCGACACTCGTCCGGCACCGCCCGCACCTGACACGCGAACCGGGTCCACGCCAGACGCCGACACACGGCCAGCCCCGCCCACCCCGGACACGCAAACGCGGTCCACGCCCGATGCCGACACCCGCCCGGCACCGGAACCCCAGACGCGCCCGGCACCGCCGAGGCAGACCCCGAACCCGGTCATCCCGATGACCACCCTGGCCCCGCAACCCGTGGGCCAGCTGCCGGCCACCAACCTGCCGAGCTTCTTCCAGGACAACAAGGCACTGGGCTCGATCACGCCGACGGACGTGCAAGGCGCGGACGCGGTCGTGGGCGAGATCCAGGGCCTCAAGCCGGACGACCAGGCGCGCATCAAGAACGCGCTGGAGAACGACTTCGAGACGTTCCTCGACAGCGGCCGCAACTTCCAGGTGAAGATCGGCAACGCCTGGTTCGAGGCGAACATCCGCGCGGAGATGCACGCGGACACCACCACCGCCGTCAACGACGCGCCGGACACCAAGGTGGACAAGAACTTCCAGGCCGCCGCGGCCTCCACCACCACGAACACCATCGCCACGTCCAACGACGTCGGTGGCTCGGCGACGGCCGGTGTCGCGATGGGGCCGTACGGCTCGCTGGGCGGCAAGGCCGCGCTCGCGACGCCCGCGGTGTCGCAGTCGACCACGAACAGCACGACCGAGCAGCGCGCGATCAAGTCGTCGGACGACGGTTCCAAGAAGATCACCACGCCGGTCGACTTCTCGATCATCGTCACCAACGCAGCCGGCACCCCCACGCAGTTCGCCACGAAGAGTGGCGGCGTCACGCTGCAGGTCCCGACGGACCTCAGCACGATCGTCGACTCCGGCAGGACCTCCGACGTGGTCACGCCCGCCGACGCGGAGTGGGGTACGAAGGTCGAGAACGCCGTGCCGGAAGCGGTGGTGGTCAAGAACTCCGGAAAGGCGTTCTCCGACGTCGCGGAGAAGCTGCACCCGTCCATCACGAAGGTCGGTTCGCCCGGCCGCGAGGTGCTGCAGAACTTCCTCAGCCCCACCTCGATCCGCAACAACCTCCCCGCCATGCTCGGCGGGTTCGTCACCTCGCCCGACCTGACCAGCCCGCACGCGAGCAAGGGCGGCGCGGTGCAGATGACCGCGACGCTGAAGGACGCGAAGCTGGTCGGCACGCACGACACCGCGGCCCTGGACCTGAAGGACACCTCTGCCTGGGGCAGCAGTGTGTCCGCGACCACCAAGACCGGTTTCGACGTCACCGCCGGGTTCGGCGGCAACCTCGGCGTGCCCGGCAAGGCCGGCGGCACGGTCGGCGCCACCGCCACCTACTCCACGCGCACCGCGGAGGGCGTGAGCGCGGGATCGAGCAGCAGCCACAAGACCGGTATCGGTGTCAAGAACGAGACCGGCCTGTACGAGGTCACCGCCGAGGTCGAGGTGCGCACCCCGTCCGGTGAGAGCGTCAAGGTCGAAGTGACCACGCACATGCGCATGGGCCTGCACGAGGCCGGCGCGGTCGGTCTGCCCACGCCGGACGGCACCAGGAACTCCACCACCGACCCGGCCACCGCGGACACCAAGTACCTGCCGCCCTACCTCGCCGACACGCTCGCCGCCGGCAACGCCAAGGTCGGCGAGTTCGTGCCCGCCACCAAGGTGCAGAGCCAGGTCGAGGGCGCGCTGAAGGACCTGCCCGGCATGGGCAAGTTCCTGCCGAAGTGGAACAACCCGGACGCGAACCCGCGCAGCGGCAAGGGCCAGAGCTTCGGTGACGTGGCCGAGCAGCTCGCGAACCAGCGCAAGCTGACCGCGAACCTGTCCCCCGCCGCGTTGAAGGCGAACATGGACGGCCTGCTCGGGCCGGGTGTCCAGGTGCAGCTGAAGAACACCGGCAAGACCACGAACACCTACGTCAACGTCACGGTCAAGGCCAAGGTCAGCAACCCGAAGCACCTCGGCCAGGCCGACGCGCGCCCGGTCAGCGACTCGACCACCACCGGCCCCAAGCTCGATGCCAACACCAGCACCACCAAGGGCTGGACCGGCGGTGTCCAGGGCCGGGCGAACATCCCGGTCAAGACGGGGATCGCCTCGCTCAGCCCGTCACCGCAGGCCGGTGTGTCCTACAGCCACTCGTGGACGGACAAGACCTCTGCCGGACCGGCCGTCTCGGCCACGTCGTCGAACCCCGGCAGCGCGGACGCCCAGGTGTTCCAGCAGGACGTGGAGTTCGAGGTCGAGATCACCTCGTTCACCCGGCCGCGCACCTGGGTGCGCAACATCGTGCCCGGCGCGCCCGGTTTCCACTCGCCGGAGGTGAAGACCGTCGCCAAGACCGGCGCCGGTCTGGACAAGATCGACGGCAAGGTCAACCTGTGGGTGTCGGACGGCTCGACGCTCGACAACGACCCCGGCGACGGCTTCAAGCCCGGTGACCCCGAGCCCAAGCAGCTCGACAACTCGCCGACCGTCAAGGACCTGCTCAACCCGAAGGAAGCCCGGCCGAAGTCGCCGGAGTTCCTGCACGTGGAGGCCGTCGCGAACACGACGGCGTTGCGGGACCAGGCGATCGACGCGCTCAACCGCGCGGCCAACGGCGACTCGGCGCTCACCACGCCGGGCACCGCGTCGCGCGCCCAGATCGACAAGATGTTCACCCCGGAGAACATCAAGGCGAACCTGCAGCGGCTGATCGAGACCGGCGTGCAGGAGCAGGGCCTCAAGTACGACCGCCGCGTCACCGACCGTTCCGGTGCCATCGGCATGTCGGTGAAGCTGGGCGACGCGAAGCTGGTGTCCATTTCGGACACCACCGGCGCGGACAACTCGGTCAGCGGTGGCTACAAGGCCGGTGAGTCGTCCTCGACCAGCCGCTCGGTCGACGTCACCGCCGGCATCAACGTGCCGGTGCGCCCGAACGTCACCCCGCCGCCCGCCGGCACGCCGTCCCAGACCAGTGGCGCCGGTGGTGCCGCGGCGACCGCCAAGTGGACGCCGTGGTCGGACACCAAGACCGAGTCGAACGAGATCGGCGGCAACGTCGACCGCGGCAAGACCACCCCCGGTGACGCGCGGACCGTGCTGGTCCAGATCGACGCCGAGTTCACCATCGTCGGCGAGAGCCGGGCGGGGAACTTCGTGCACGGCGGCACGCCGAACGCCGAGGGCGTCACGGTGAACATGCCGAAGTCCGTGTTCGTGCGCGTGTCCGAGGACGTCGCGCGGGAACTCGGCGCGCTGCCGACGGTGACGCCGAACGTGCCCAAGCCGGACTTCCCCAAGATGGCGCCGCCGGCGACGGTGGCGGTCGGCGAGCCCGGCGCGCTGGGTCTGTCCACTGTGGAGTCAGTTCCTGACCTGTCCGGTGTGGTCAACGACCTCACGACCAAGCTCGCCACGAACACCCAGAAGTTCGGCAGCGACGCGCTGATCCCGGACTCGGTGCTCAAGGACTCGATGAGCAACCTGCAGCGCATCGTCGACCTCAATTCGCCGACGAGCGTGAAGGCGATGATCGACAGCGCGCTGGACGGCGGTGTGCCGCTGCTGGTGCACCAGCCCGGCACGTTCGGCAAGGACTCGTACCAGGTCACGTTGCGGGCGAAGGCCGGCGAGCCGAAGTTCGACCAGGTCGTCAACGACGGCGTGGACATGAGCCACAACTCCGGCGGCTCCCGCAAGGAGAGCGAGGGCCAGGGCCGCGGCTCCGGCTGGGGCGCCGGCATCCGGGCTCCTGGCCTGGCCTCGCCGGGCAGCGCGAACCCGAACGTCTCGGGCACCGCCGGTGCTGCTGTGGGCGTGAACATCGGGCAGTCCACGAGCAGTTCGGTGACGACCTCGACCAACGAGGCGTTCAGCAACACCCGGACGGCGAGCGGCCCGGCGGCGCAGTACACCGTGCCGGTCGAGTTCGAGCTCGTCGTCGAGAAGGGCTCGAAGGAGATCGCGAAGGCCGAGAGCGGCCGGCAGGAGATGGTGGTCCGCACGCACGCGGACAACCAGAAGGTCTCCCAGCCGACCTCCGGTCGCGGGAACCCGCAGCCGTACATGTCCGCGGCGAGCAAGCGCGGCAGCGAGCTCGGCACACCGGCGGCGACGTTCGCCTTCCAGCAGGACACCCGTGCCTCGCAGCTGCCGCAGACCGCGTCGGTGGAGAACCTGCGCGGTGCCAACGACCTGCGTGACGCCGCGGTGAAGGCGATGACCGAGGCGGGCGCGGGCAAGGGCCTCACCGGCAAGGGCACCGGCTCGTTGAACAGCCTGCTCTCCACGCTGAGCCCGGAGAACCTGCAGCCGCACCTGCCTTCGATGCTGTCCGGCCCGCTCGACGTGCCCGGCCTCAAGGAGGCCGCGCTGACGTTCGGCCAGGACGCCGACGTCAAGGTCTACGCGAAGCTCGTCAACCCGCAGCTGGGGTCGCTCAGCGACGACGTGAAGATCGAGACCCCGCTGACCACGAAGACCACCGAGACCTCCAGCGAGGCCAAGGTGTCCGAGACCGCCGACGTGTCGGTCGGTCTCGCGCAGGGCAGCGCGGCGGTCAAGCAGGGCACCGACGCGAAGGACACCGTCAACTTCGGCACCGGCGGCGTCGAGGTCCGGCACGCGGGCGAGGACTCCTCCGCGGTGTCCGGCGGCCCCTCGCAGGCCCAGGGCGGCAACATCAAGCCCAAGGACCCGTCGCGCACCGGCCTCGTGCAGTACGACGTCGAGTACCGCATCGTCGCGACGGTCGGCGGCAAGACCGGCGTCGTCGACCTGACGGTGCCCGGTTCGGCCGGCGTGCGCATGCCCGCCACCGAGCTCGACGCAGCGCTGAAGCACGACCTCGGCGACTCGTTGAAGGACGCCCAGACCGAGGTCAAGAAGGCGGCCGACGACTGGCGGACGGCGGAGAAGGAAGTCGAGACGGCCCGCCACGAGGCGCAGGACGCCATCAACTCCTCCGCCGCTGTCCTGGCCAGGACCGACCAGGCGATCGGTGACGCCGCGACGGCGTTGAACACGGCCATCGACGCCCACCTGGACGCCGAGGCCAAGCTCCCGGCGCTGGACACGGCGTTCCAGCGCGCGTCCGCGGACGTGGCGAACACCCGTGCCACGATCCAGGAGCTCAACCCGCAGATCACCTCGCTCAGCCAGGACGCGCTGGCGAGCAAGGACGCGCTCGACGACGCCCAGATCAACGGCGCTCCGCAGGCCGAACTGGACCGCCTCGGGCGGGAGGCCGATGCGGCGCACACCGCGCTGACCGACGCCCAGCAGCACCTCACCGATGCCCACGCGGACCTCGACGTCCAGCGCAAGGCCGCCGCCGACGCCCGTGCGGAACTCCAGGCTCAGCAGAAGGTCGTGGCCGAGGCCGACGCCGCCCGCAACGCCGCCGAGGACGCGCACCAGGCGCTCGCGGACGAGCGGGCCGCGGCGGAGAAGGCGATCAAGGACGCGGAGACCAAGCTCGACGACGCCCGGCGCTCCGCGGACACCAAGCAACAGGAGTGGTGGGACGCCAAAGCCAAGGTGGACCGCGAGGTCGACGCCTTCAACACGGCCGCGCAGGCCCCGCCGCCCGTGCCGCCCAAGCCGGAGGCTTCGTCCAGCACGACACCCGCCGACACGACCACCAGCACGGCCACGAACACCGCCGCGGACGCCGACTCGAAGCCGCTGCCGCCGCTCCCGCCGGAGTCCTCGGCCGCGGGGACCAGCAGGAGCGGTGCCGAGGCGAGCTCGTCCCGCCCCGCTCCCCCGGCACCGCCCGCTCCCCCGGCGCCGAACAGCAACACCGACGCACCGCCCAAGCAGGTGCGCAGTGGTGGCGCGCCGCCCGCGATGACCCCGCCGACCCCGGAATCCCACCGGGGCAAGGACGTCATCACCGACGAGTCGTGGCGGCACGACCCCGCGAGGACCGCGGACTGGTTCGCTCCCCAGGACCCGGCCGACCGGAGCACCTGGGCCGACCGCCGGGACGCCGAGAACGTCCGGACGGTCAACCAGGTCGTCCACGACGTGCGCACCACGAGCACGCCCACGAACATCAAGTCCTACAAGGGACTCATCAACTACGACCTGCGCCGGATCGAGACCAGCCCCGGCAACTTCGTGCAGGAGTACACCGTCAAGGTGCACATCGACCCTGCGAAGGGTGCCGACCCGAAGGTCGTCGAGCAGGTCAAGCAGGACGCCGCCAAGGGCGTGAACGACCTGCTGAACCAGGGATACCGGCTGCCCAGCGGCGACCAGTTCCACCTGAACCTGGAGTTCACCGACAACAGGGCGGAGGCGCACACCACCGTCAAGGTCGACCCGAAGAACCCGAACGTCGACCAGACCCACTGGCAGCCCGGCACCAAGCCGGAGGTCCTCGCCCACGAGACGCTGCACTACCTCGGCATCCCCGACGAGTACAGCGACAAGTCAAGGGTCTTCCAGCAGCACGACACGAACTCGGGCGTGCACAAGGACGACGGCGGCATGATGGGCGAGGACGTCCACCTCGACAACCCCGGTCTGCGGCCGCGGCACCTGTGGCTCGTCGAACGCACCGCCACCAGCCAGGTGATGGTCCCCGACACGAGGCTGGAGCCCGCGGGCCCGGCCACCGTGCCGCCGCCCCCGGGGTGGACGCCGCCTTCGGTCACGAACCCCAGTGCTGACACCAGGTCCGGCGCGCGGCAGAACACGGGCACGGACGTCGAGGGCGACACCCGGCCGATGAAGCGCCCGCACGACGCGGAGAGCGACACCGACGCTCCCCCGCTCGACGACCGCAGGACCAAGCGCAAGCCCGGCGCCCAGACGTGGGCCGAGCCCGGTCCGGGCAACTCGAACGCCGGCACGTCGATGGACGTCGACACCCAGGTCACCCCCATCACGGTGGTGCCGTCCATCGGCGCGGCGAACTTCACCTACAACCAGGCGTTCGCCGACCTGGTGAACAACAGCAATCCCGCGCTGCCGACCAAGGGCTCGTACATCGGCAAGCTCAAGGAGAGCATCGACGCGGAGAAGCAGCCGTCGTTCGTCGTCAACATGATCGTCAGCCACGCGCAGCTCAACAAGGCCGACAACGACATCGCGGCCGTCGTCGAGAGCATCACGGCGGACGCGGGCGATCTGAAGAACAACATGGTCTTCGTGGTCGGCGTGAACGGCACAGCAGCCGACAAGGCGGCCATCCAGGCGGCCATCGAGACGGCCAACGCCAAGATGGCCGGGCGGCCGGAGGCCGTCGCCCTGGTGGCGCTGGACACCCCCGCGCCGACCGGCAAGTCGGTCACCTTCCCCTACGGGAAGATGCGCAACAACACGATGACCAGCAACGCGACCAAGTACGCGGTCGGCGCGCTGCTGGACAAGGGCTCCCACCCGTACATCTCGATCCAGGACTTCGACACCGGCTCGCGTCTGGTGACCAGTGGGCAGAAGGACATCTTCAACCACTTCACCGACTCGATGAACACCGACGTCGGTCCCGTCCGGCCGCTGATGTTCGCGGGTGGCTACCGGGTCGACGACGTTCCCCAGTTCCTGCTGGACATCGACAACCGCATCGAGGCGGAGCAGAAGAAGCTCGACGCCGCGGCCCCGCTGCTGGAAGCCGAGGCGAAGAAGCTCGCGCAGGGCAAACCCGACCAGAAGAAGATCGACGCGCTCAAGAAGAAGCAGAAGGCGCACGACGCCGAGCAGGCCGCCCTGGACACCGCGAAGGTCGAGGTCAGGAAGAGCGACTTCGTCGACAGGTTCCACCAGGCCATGCGCGACGACATGGACGCGCGGGTCCGGCAGTCCGCCACGAGCCCGCTGCTGCCGTACATGCCGGAGCCGAACCTGTTCGTCGACGCCGTCGTCCCGCTGGTCGACCCCAGCGTGAAGTTCAGCGACAACGCCGCCGAGTTCAACGGCCTCAGCCAGTCGATGAACACCTTCGCCGCGACCGAGATCGTCGAGATCAACAAGCACAAGTCCTTCGCGGACATCAGCCAGGAGACGAAGGCGGACCCGGAGGCCCTCAGGGCGGAGCTCCAGGAACGCATGCCGGACATCGCGTCCGGTTCGGACGTCGACGGTGCCACGAACCGCAACCCGTACCGCGGCGAGACCTTCTCCACCGACTTCGTCGACGGGGCGGTGGGAACCGACCTGTCCCGGATCGGGCTGAGCTTCGCGAAGCTGGAAGGTGACGACTGGGCCCAGTCGCACGTCAACTACGACACCGTGCCCGGCCGGTTCTTCGGCGGTCCTCCCGGACAGGCGGACCGGGCGGCCAAGCAGGGCACGTCCCCCGCGAACATCCGCAACGAGTACCAGGCCAAGGACCACCGGCAGCGCGAGCCCCAGCAGGTCAAGTACCACACCTACACCGACAGGGACCCCGAGACGGGCGTCCGGACGCACGTGTCCACCGAGGGCGGGTGGACCCCGCCGGACAAGGACGCGCGCAAGCTCGGCTGGCAGGACAAGAACACGCTCGACAAGAACGTCTCCGTCCCGCTGAAGGACGGATTCGGCTACTCGGGCATCGACCCCGCGGCGACGACACCGCCTCCCGGGACCGCCGATCCGTCCACCAGCTCGGACACCCAGCCCACCAAGAAGAGCGGGAAGCAGCCCAAGAAGACCGCGGCCGAGAAGCGGGCGGAGACCGCCGCCAAGGAGGCGCTGCTGCCTCAGATCGACGGGCAGACCAAGCAGCACAAGATGGCCGCGATGCTCGACATGACGTTGTCGGACAACAACAGCAACGTCACCCGCATGCTCGGCACCCTCGATCGCGACGTTCTGCCGATCGCCCTGGCCCCGCGTCAGGACGGTCTCTTCAACGCCGTCCACCAGGCCATGGGCAGCCCCGCCGGCACGACGCCGGCCGACCTGCGCCAGGGCGCCGTGCGGCAGGGGTCGATGGCCTCGGACGAGGTCACCACGGACATCGCGCGCTTCCGGCAGCAGCACGACCTCGCGAACGGCCACCTGGTCGTCGCGCTGATCGAGCCGGGCCCGACGCCGCAGAGCCCGATCGACCCGGAGTACCGGCCCGGCACCGGTGACGTCGCCGTCGACAACACCGGCACGCCAGGCCAGGAGCTGACCGACGTCGAGCGCGCGGCCCAGAACGAGGCCGACGCCGCGGAGAAGGCGGAGGACAACGAGAAGGCGGCCAAGGCGGAGGAGCTGGCGGTCCGGCTGCTCGCGACCGAGATCGGCCGGCCGATCCGCGTCCACGGACCTGGCTGGCCCGCCACGCCGATCCAGCCCTTCACCGGTGACGGGGCGGACGCCGACGTGCTCGACATCGACGCGCGCCCGAACCCCAGCGGCAGGACCACGTTCGCGCCGTCCCGCTCGACTGATGACGGCGGCCCCGGCCCCTCCACCCAGCTGGGGTCCGGCATGGCCGACCTGACCATCGACAGCGACCTGGACAGCGACGCCGACGGCGACTCGGACATGGACGTCGACGAGGACGACCAGACCCGGCCCGCGCCGCAGAAGCCGGCCTCGAACAAGCGCGGCAACGAACACCTGGACGCCCACCCGGCCGGCGACCCGGTCAAGCGCACCCGCGAGGACCTGGCCGAGCTGTCCATTGAGGACAACGACGTCGAGATGGCGGACCAGGAAGCCGAACTGGTCGAGCCGGTCGAGCTGGTCAACGAGAACGGCGTGCACAACGCGGCGTTCCAGAACCTGGCGAACGGGCAGACGCTCACGCCGATCACCGCGGCCAACTACCTCGACCGCACCCGCCAGAGCATCGCGAACAACGAGCCGCCGGCGTTCGTGGTCAGCATGATCGTCCGGGCGGGCGAGCTGGACCAGCTCGACGGCGTCATCAACGGCGTCATGGCCAACACCGGTGACATGAACGGCCGCGTGGCGTTCGTGCTGGGCGTGAACGCCGCGACGCAGGAGGACATCGACACCGCGATCGCCGCCGCCGCTCCGGTGGTGAACGGGCACGCGGAGCCGATCGCGCTGGTGAGCGTTCCGCACGGGCCCAAGGGCTTCAAGTTCGGCGAGACGCGCAACAGCACGCTGGGCAGCAACGCGCACGAGTTCGCCGTGACGGCGTTGGCCGCCAACGGAACGCACCCGTACGTCTCGGTCATGGACTTCGACGCGGGCGACCGCAGGACGAGGCAGGGCGGGCACGTCTTCGACCACGTCACGCAGCTCATGACCGCGGACGAGGTCGGCCCGGCCGACGGTCCCGACGTCCCGGCGCCGTTGCGGCCGTTGATGGTCGGCGGTGGCTACCGCGTGACCGTGACGCCGCAGCAGCTCCAGAACGACGTGCTGACGCGCATCGACAACGACACGAAGACCACGGACGCGCAGAAGCAGGTCTACCGGGACAAGCTCGCGGAGGAGGGCTTCACCGAGCGGTTCGAGCACGCGATCAACGCCGACATGCACGCGCGCCGCAACCAGCAGGGCATCCACCCGTTGCTGCCCTACACCCCGGAACCGAACCTCTTCTTCGACGGACTCGTGCCGCTCGCGGACCCGTCGGTGAAGTTCGGCGAGGGCCAGGCGGAGTTCGGGCAGCTCGGTCAGTCGCTGAACAGGTTCTACGCGAAGGAACTGGCCAAGCTGCACACGCCGGCCGACCCGGCGCGGATGGCGGAGGCCACCGAACAGGCCCGTGTGGACGTTCAGAACAACCGGCACCCGGTGCGCGGTCAGGCGTTCACGACGGACTTCGTCGCGGGTGACACCGGCACCGACCTGTCCAGGATCGCCTACGGGCTGATCAAGGACGGCAAGCTGCCGCAGTCGCACACCGCGCTGCCGAACGTGTCCGAGCGGTTCCTCGACGGCAAGTCGTCGAAGGCGGGCACCAAGTTCGCCGACGAACGCGAGCGGCTCGCCACCGGTCCGCACGCGACCGTCGAACCGTTCCGTCAGCCCGCGCCGGGAGAGTCCACGTCGACGTGGAACCCGCCGAGGAAGATGGAGACCCAGCTCGGCGCACCGCAGAAGAACCGGATGAACCCGGCCGTCTCGGCGCCGCTGCCCGCACCGTTCGCCGACCAGCAGGCGGGCGTCCAGAAGGACCAGAAGGTCGTCGCGGCGCACGGGCTCGTGGCCTCCGACCACGTCAGCAACACGCAGCGGCAACTGCGGTTCCTGAACGAGGACATCCTGGTCCGTCAGCCGGTGCCGCCGGTCACGACCAACGGTCTCTACGCCGCGGTCGGGCAGGCGCGCGGCATCGACGCGGCGACGCTGCGCCAGCAGGTGGTCAGCCTGGCGGCGACGCATCAGGCGGTGACCAGGGCCGTGGCCGACTGGACCGTCAGCCGCCCGATGCACCAGGGCCACATGAACGGCGCGCTGGTGGAGAACACCAACTGGCACATGAAGCAGGACGCGGCCGAGAACGTCGGCGCCGGCAACGCACGTGACCTGGTCGCGCACCTGATCGCGACGCAGCTCAGCGTCAACGTGCGGATCCACCAGGGCGGCGCCAACCCGGTGCTGATCCGGCCGATGGGCCCGCCGTTCGAGGAGACCGTCGACGTCGAGATGGTCATGGACGGCCGTCAGGTCACCTACCGCCCACGTCAGGGGCTACAGCCGGACGTGACGATGCATTAGCGTGACCGGCGTGGACGAGTTCGCGGAGGCGCTCCGGACAGCGATCACGAATCGTGGTCTCGGTCTGGAGCGTCTGCGCGAACACCTTTCTCAGAACGGTGTCTCGGTTTCGCTGGCCACGTTGAGCTATTGGCAGACGGGCCGCAGCCGGCCGGAGCGCAAGAAGTCGCTTCAGGCCGTAGTCCACTTGGAACACATCCTGCAACTGCCGCCCGGCCATCTCTCCGGGCTCCTGGGTTCGTTCCGGCCGCGCGGCCGCTGGTTGCGCAAGGCACCGGAGGCGATGTCCGCGTTCTGGCCGTCGCCCTCGCACGTGGAGAACGTGTTGCAGGACCTGGACACCCAGTGGGACGACCAGCTGATCCGGGTGAGCCAGCAGGACTTCGTCACGATCGGCGCGGACCGGACCGAGCTGTCCTTCCGGTCGCGGCAGGTGCTGTCGGCGTCGATGAACGGGCCGGACCGCTGGGTCGTGATCATGCACGTCGACCAGCACGACCGGCCGTTGCCGCAGGTCAACGCCCTGAAGCACTGCAAGGTCGGTCAGCTGGTGCAGGACCCGGCGCAGGGCTTCCTGGTCGCGGAGTTGCTGTTCGACCGGGCGCTGCGCAAGGGCGAGAGCATCGTGATCGAGCACGAGCTGGTGAACCAGGCGCCGTGTCCACTCGCGACGAACTACGAACGCAAGTTCCGGCTGCCCACCCACGAGTACGTGCTGGAGGTGACGTTCGAGGGCGACGCGCCGGTCTCGGTCACCCAGGTCGCGGACGGCTCGACGGTGCAGCCCGGTCGGACACTGCTCGACGTGGCACTGGACGTGCAGCCCGGTGTCCGCGGTTTCCACTGGACGTGGACCTAGGACGGGTGCTCCCCCGCGCCTTGCCGGGAACACCCGTCCTACCGGTCCGTCGCGGAACCAGTCCTGTGTGGACCTAGCCGATCTTCTCGATCTTCGCGTTGCGGATCAGGAACTTGCCCGGCTCGCGAACCTGTTCGAAGGCCGCGTTGTTCAGCAGCGCGCAGCTGCCGGACACCGACGCCACCTTGACGGTGGTGGACTTGTTGTTGTCCAGGTTGGTGACCTTCAGCGTGGTGCCGACCGGGAACGTGCCACTCGACGCGGCAGGCTCGCCGCCCTCGCCGGACAGCGTGACGGTGGAACCGTTGCAGACCTGCTGACCGGACGCGCCGCCACCGTTGTCGTTGCCCGGGGCCGCGGTGGGCTTCGGTGCCGGCTGGGCCGTGTTCTGGCCCTCGTTTCCGGCGTTGCCCTGGTTGCCCTGGTCGGCGTTGGCCGCGCCACCGTCACCCTTGCAGCCCGCCGCCTTGCGTCGCTGCTGGATGAGGTCGACCACGGCCTGCCGGTTCGCGATGCGGGCCTCGGACTGCGAGTCCGGGGCTGCCTTCTGCCCCGCGATGAAGCTCAGGTTGTTCTGCAACGCCTTGTCCAGCCCGCCGCAGTCCTCTCCGGACGTGGCCGCCTGGCCCGCTTCTGGCTTCGCCTGAACGTTGTTGCCACAGCCCGCGGCCGCACGCCGCTGGTTGATGAGGTTGACCACCGCCTGCCGGTTCGCGATGCGAGCGTCCGACTGAGCGTCGGGGTTCGCCTGCTGCCCGGCGATGAAGGTCAGGTTGTTCTGCAGGGCGGTGTCCAGTCCGCCGCAGTCCTCAGCCGCGTTCGAGTCCGTGCCGCTGAAGGCGAAGATGCCACCGGCGACAGCGGCGACCGCGAGCATGGCGCCCGCGCCGATCATGGCGGGCTTGCGGTGTCGAGCGCCCATTCGATTCTCCTCGGGGGGTCGATCGGTGTTGTACCGATGACTACGGGGAGGTCACGGACGAGGTTCAAATCGGACTAGACCATGTTGTTTTTAAATGCGTTTAAGGTTTCCGGCCGGAGGTGATCTTGCTGGTCAGACGCTGTTTTCGCGGAGTGAGGGGCCAGTTCGGGTTTCAGTCCGCGAATGGGCCAGGAGGGCGTAATACCGGTGACCGCGGTGGTCCGGTCGGCGTTGTGCCGTTCGACAGCGTTCGACTCCGACGGGCCCCGGCGTTCGACACTGCCGTTCGACACGTTCACATGCGGTCCAGCAGCCGGGCCCGCGCCACCTCCAGGTGCGCGGTCATCGCCGCACTGGCCGCGATCTCGTCCCCGGCCACCAGCGCGTCCACGATCGCCCGGTGCTCGGTGATGGTCTGCACCCCGAACGGTTGCTGGAAATTCAGCCGGAACAGGTGGAGATGACAATGCGTCTTGGCGAACGACTGCAGAACCGCCTCATTTCCCGCAATTCGCAGGATGAGTTCGTGCAACCGCTGATCGTGCGCCGTGAGGTTCTTGTAGTCGTCATAAGCGTCATCCGCGGGAGCCGCCGGGCAGGTCGCGAGCTCCTCCTCGATCAGCACGACGTTCTCCGGCGTCATGCGGACCGCCGCCAGAGCCGCGGACGGCGGCTCCAGCAGCAGACGCAACGCGTAGAGGTCGTCGACCTGTTTGCGGTTCAGCAGGTCCGTCACGCGGTAGCCGCGCAACGGGAGCCTGCTGACCAGTTCCTCGGATTCCAGGCGGGCCAGTGCTTCACGGACCGGCGTGGGGGACACCGTGAGCTCGCGCGCGATCTCGTCGATGTTGACGCGGGCGCCCGGCGCGATGCCGTCGCTCATGATCAGCGCGCGGATCTGCTCGTAGACGTCATCCGCGAGCACGCGCCTGGTCGGTATCCGCAACACCACTCCTGTCACTCCCGTCAGTTCTTGGCCAGTATCTCCTGCGAGACACGTTCCATCTCGGCGAACACGTCATCGGAGCGCTGTCCCCCGAAGTAGGCCTCGAACAGCGGCTGTTCGGCGGACTGCATCGCCGAGCCGTTGGCGTAAGCGCTGGACGGGTACAGGACGCCGTCCTTCACGTACTGGTTGAACACGGTGAGGTCGACGCCCTGACTCTTCATGGACGTCACGGTGTTGTCCATGGCGGCGGGGATCGACGGGAAGAACGTACCGGTGGCGCCCGCCTTGGTCTGGCACTCCTCGCCGCCCATGTAGCTGACCCACTTCCAGGTCAGGTCGGGGTTCTTGGTGCCGGCCCAGATGTTGTTGCCGTTGGAGTTCGACAGCACCGAACGCTTGCCCTCCGGGCCCAGCGGAGTGGGCGCGATGCCGACGGGGACGCCGGGGATCTTGCCGAACGACGGCGCGGACCACGAGCCGCCGATGGTCATCGCGGTCTTGCCGGAGCCGACCAGGTCGATGTCGGAGATGGTGGACTGGTTTCCGGTGGTGAAGGTGCCGAGCTTCGGGGAGAAGCCCTTCTCGGTCAGCGACGTCACCCACTTCATCGTCTTCACGAAGCGGGGATCGGTGAAGTTGAACTTGGTGGGCCACTGGTCCTTGTCGCCCATCTTCCAGCCCAGCGTCGAGACCAGCGGGGCCCACGTGGTCTCGCCGATGAAGCTGCGTCCGGCGATGGCGCCGACGCCGTAGGTGGCGATGGCGCTCTTGTCGAAGCCGGCCTCGTCGCCGCGCCTGCCGAACTTGTCGATCGTCAACCGCGCCGCGATCTTCTCGAACGTGCCGCCGTCGTCGGGGTTCCAGGTCATCTTGGCGACGTCGGCTTCCGCGACGCCGGCCTTGGTCAGCGCGTCCTTGCTGTAGTAGATGCCCGCAGCGGCCCAGTCGAGCGGCAGCGCGTACTGCTTGCCGTCGGTGAACTTCCAGGTGTCGAAGCCGACCGAGTACTTCTTCGTGTCCAAAGAGGACTTGGCGATGAGATCGTCCATCGGCATCAGCTGGTGCTGCGAGGCGTAGGCCTGGAGGAACTGCACGGAGTTCTGGAACGCGTCGGGGGCGGTACCGGCCACGAAACCGGCGGTGAGCTTGGTGAAGTAGTCGTCGACGTTGTAGCGGGTGATCTTCACGTCGGTGCCGGGGTTCGCGGCCTCGAACGCCTTCTCGCACTCGCCGTAGGCGACTGCCTGTTTGTCGTCCCAGGTCCACCAGTTCACGGTGTTGCTGCCGGAGCCCGTGTCGGAACTCCCGCAACCCGCGACCACCAGGGCTGTTGCTGCGACCAGGGCAGCGGCGGCGATTTTCATGGCAACTCCAAAAGGCGGGATCGGAAGGCGTCGAGTGCGATGTCGAGGTCGTCGGAGCCGCCCGCCTCGTGGGCGCTGTGCTCCCAGACAGCGATGTGCCGTGGTCCCGCATAGGCGTGGTAGGCGCCGAACACGGTGGACGGCGGCACGATGTCGTCCATCAGGCCGATCGAGAACCAGGCGGGGGCGACTGCTCGAGCGGCGAACCCCACACCGTCGAAATAGGACAGTGTCGGGAAGATGCCGGAACGCCGGTTCTCGGCGATGTAGGTCGTCAGTTCGGTGTAGGGCGGCCGGCCACAGACGTTCAACGCCCTGCGGAAGTCGCACAGGAACGGCGCCTGCGCGTGCACCGCGGCCAGGCCGGGCACGAGACCCGCGACGGCCAGCGCGATTCCGCCGCCCTGGCTGTTGCCGATCACAGCCACGTCGGACGACCCCAGCTCGCGCACGGCGTCGACCGCGCGCACGGCGTCCGTGAAGACCTTGCGGTAGAAGTAGGTCGAGCGGTCGGCGATCCCGCGGGTCATGAACCCGGCACCACCGCGCTGGTCCCGGACCTCGACCTGCAGGTGCGCGAACCCGGCGCTGGCCCAGGTCAGGTTCTCGACCGCACTCCCCCGGTTGCCGCCGTACCCGTGGTACTGCACCACGGCGGGAAGTCCGGATTGACCTTTGGGAGTCCTCAGCCAGGCACGGATCCGGTCGCCGCCGAACCCCGAGAACGTCACGTCGTAGACGTCCAGCGTCCGCAACGGCGTCTCGACCGGTACCGCCTCGGCCTTGATGTCGAGTTCACGCGCCTCGGCCAGGGTCGAGTCCCAGAACGAGTCGAAGTCGTCCGGCCGAATGTACGAACTGCGGTAGTCCCACAGCTCTTCCAGGCCCAGGTCCGTCAGCACGAGATCCTCCCCCGCACCTCGACGACGTCGCTCACCACTACCTCGGTGACCTCGCCGCTGACGCTCACCGGCACGACCTCCGCGGCGTCGCCGGACAACCGCCGCACCCGCACGAAGACGTCGCCGGCGTCCCACGACACGTCCACCGCGAGCCCGCCGCGGCAGCGCAGCCCACGAACCTCACCACGCGTCCAGCCAGAAGGCAGCGCCGGCAGGATGTCGATCACGCCGGTGTGGCTCTGCACCACGACTTCCGCAAGTGCCGCGGTGAAGCCGTAGTTGCCGTCGATCTGGAACGGCGGGTGCGTGCTGAACAGGTTCGGCAGCAGACCGCCCCACTCCGAGCCGTCGAACGGCGCGTCACGGTGCCGATCGCCGGTGAAGGCCTGCGAGGCCTCGGACAACAACGACCGGACGGTGTCGCCGTCGCCCATCCGGGCCCGCAACGCCATCTTCCAGGCCCACGACCAGCCCATCGCGCCGTTGCCGCGCTTGTCCAGCGTCGCCACCGCGGCGTCACCGAGAGGCGTGCCGGCGACGATCTGGCCCAGCGGGTAGACGGACACCATGTGCGACATGTGCCGGTGCGTCGGGTCTTCTTCCGGCAGGTCGGAGACCCACTCGCCCAGCCGGCCGTCGTCCAGCACGGGGAACGGCCGCAGGCGGGGCAGCGCCGCCGAGATCTCGGCGATCACCGGGTCGGTCCGGCCAGATGCCAGCGCCAGCGCCAGCGTCCGTTCGAACACGGCACGGATCAGCGTCACGTCCATGGTCACGGACCACGTCAGGGCCTGGGGGTTGCCGTCGACCAGGAACCAGTTCTCCGGTGACGTCGACGGGCACGTGTCGAGGTAGCCGTCCGGTCCTTCGATCAGCCAGTCCAGCAGGAACTCGGCACACCCGCGCAGCAGCGGCCACGCACGCTCCAAAGTGGACCAGGTGCGGGCGAAGTCGTAGTGGTCCCAGGCGTGCTGGACCAGCCAGGCGCCGCCCATCTGCCAGAGCGCCCACGACACCGCGCCGTGCCCCATGCCGACCGGGAGCGCCCAGCCCCAGGCATCGGTGTTGTGGTGCGCCACCCAGCCGCGCGCCCCGTACAGCTCCCGTGCCACGTCCGCACCCGTCACCGCGAGCTTCTCCAGCAGCTCCAGCAACGGTTCGTGACACTCGGCGAGCCCGGTGACCTCGGCCGCCCAGTAGTTCATCTGGGTGTTGATGTTGATCGTGTAGTTGGACGACCAGGCGGGACGCAGCTCGCCGTTCCAGACGCCCTGGAGGTTCGCGGGCGGCGCGCCCGGCCGGGACGAGGAAGCCAGCAGGTAGCGGCCGAACGCGAACAGCACCGAGGCCGTCAGCTGTTCGTCCTTGCCCTGCAACAGCTCCGGCACGTTCACGACGTCCGGCACATCGCCGAACCGCACGTCGCAGGCATCCATCAACGACGGCAGGTCGCTCCTGCGCTGACCGGTCCAGTACTTCTCGGTGGTGGTGGAGCTGGTGAGCGTCAGCAACCACCGGTCGCCGGACTTGCGCCGCACTGTGACTGTGCCGCGTTCGCCATCGCCATAAACCGGTGCGTCGACCTGTGGTTCGTGCCTTGGCGCCGAGTCGACCGGGATCTCGATCACGAGGTCCAAGCCGTTCCGCGACACCTCGCGCAGCGGTGTGGTGATCTCCACGTCGAGCGGAACCGCGCCGGTGATCTCCACGCACAGCGCGGTTTCCGAAGTCCACACCCGCCGCACGACGTCCTTGCCGCCGATGGTCAGCCGCTCGGTGACCACACCGGTGTTCAGGTCCAGCGTGCGGCCGTGCGACTCGCCGTCCGGGAGCGTGATCCACAGGTCCACGTACGGCAGGAACGTCTGGCTGTACGGGCCCTCGAACGACATCAGCAGTTGCGTCGCCCGTTCCAGGTCACCGCCGAAGATCGCCTGGCGCACCTGCGCGAGCCGTTCCAGACCAGCACCGGAGGCCACCACGTCCGCCAGCGCCTTCGCCGGCCCGTCCGCGGCACCTGACCACACGGTCGCGTCGTTGACCTGCACGCGGGACCGTCCGGCCCCACCGAACACCATCGCGCCAAGGCGTCCGTTTCCGACCGGCAACGCCTCGGTCCACTCCTGCGCCGCGGCAGGCCAGTGCAGTCTCACTTGATCCCCGTGAAGCCGATGGAGTTGACCAGCCGCCGTCCGAAGACCACGAACAGCAGCAACATCGGCAGCGCCGCGACCAGCGTCGCCGCCATCAGCCCAGCCCAGTCCAGCGACGCCTGCGGTGAGGACTGCTTGAACACCGCGAGCGCGAGGGTGAGCGGACGGACCGACTCGTCGTTGGTGACGAGCAACGGCCAGAAGTAGTCGTTCCAGGTGGTGATGAACGTCAGCAGCGTCAGGGTGGCCATCGGCGCGACGCTCATCGGCAGCACTATTCGGAAGCACACCCGCAACGGGCCGGCGCCGTCGATGATCGCGGCCTCCTCGACCTCGTTGGAGAGCCCCAACATGAACTGCCGCAGGAAGAAGATGTTGAACGCGGAGAAGAACGCGCCCGGCAGGATCATGCCGCCGAACGTGTTGAGCAGCCCCAGGTCCTTCATCAGCACGAAGTTCGGCAGCAGCGTGAACACCGACGGCACCATCAGCGCGGTCAGCAACAGGCCGAACACGACGTCGCGGCCCTTCCACTGCAACCGGGCGAACGCGTAGGCGGCCAAGGCGGAGAACGCGACCGTGCAAAGCGTCAGAAGTCCCGCGTACACAATGGAGTTCCACAACGCGAGCGCCAGGTCGATCTTGGCGCCCGAACCACCCTCCGCGGCCGCCTCAGCCGGTGTGGCGAGGCCGAGAGCGCGCTTGAACGGACCCCACGTGAAGTGCACCGGCAGCAACGACGACGGGTCGGTCGACATCGCGAAGTTGTTGGACAGCGCGGTCCGGATGATCCAGTAGAACGGGAAGATCGTGATCAGCAGGACGACGATGATGTAGCCCCACGCCACGCCCCTGCCGAGCCTCATCGAGAGGTTCCCGGAAACATTCATCGGGCGGCCCTCCTCAGTTCGTGTCCGACTCGCCCGCACGGGCCATCCGCATCTGCGTGAAGGTCACCGTGACGAGCAGCAGGAACAGGGCGAGCGACATGGTGGCGGCGTAACCGAAGTCGAACTGGCCGAACGCCTTGTCGTAGATGTACATCTGCAGCACCAGCGAGGCGTCCGCCGGACCGCCCTTGGTGCTGACCTGGACGATGTCGAAGACCTGGGTCGCGCTGATCACGTTCAGGATCACGACCATCACCAGGATCGGCCGCAGCAACGGCAACGTGAGCGAGCGGAACATCTGCCACTCCGACGCGCCGTCGATCCGGCCGGCCTCGTAGATCGACGCGGGGATCGTCTGCAGGCCCGCGAAGATGAGAACCGCGTTGTAGCCCATGGACTTCCACACGTTCAACGCGGCCAGCGTCGGCACCGCCCACGCGTCGGAACCGAAGAACATGACCGGCTCGCCGGTGACCCAGGTGATCAGCTGGTTCACGATGCCGAGCTGCGGGTCGAGCATCCACGTCCACACCAGCGCCGTGACGACGCCGGAGATGAGGAACGGCAGGATCATCAGCCCGCGCACCGTCGTGTTGACCCCCAGGCGGTGCAACACGACAGCGGTGATCAGCGAGATGCCGACACCGAGGATCACGGTCAGCACCACGAAGTAGGCGGTGACGCCGAGCGAGTGCCAGAACCTGCCGTCGTTGATCAGCTGCTGGATGTTCTCCAGCCCCGTCCAAACGGGTGGGCTGAGGATGTGGAACTCGGTGAAGCTCAGGTAGACGCCGCGCAGCATCGGGTAGGCGAAGAACACGCCGAACCCGAGGATCGCGGGGGCGACGAGCAGCCACGCGACCCACGTGTCGTGGCGGCGCGAGGCGGGGCCTTTGCGTCGCCGGGGTGTGGGCGGAGGCGCCGTGGTGGCAGGTCCACGCACGACCTGGGCGCTTGAGTCCTGCGCGGTTGTCACCACGACGCCTCCTGTTCAGGGGGTTAGATGCGGATGCTGTCGACGTCGAACACGGAGTCGTCCGGGTTGCCGATCCTGATGGTGTTGTTGCCCTTCATCAGGTAGATCGGGACGGTGACCTTCTGGGGCGTGTTCCAGTCGTTGTCGTTCGAGCCGGCGACGGGCAGCTTGAAGCTGGTGCCGTTCACCGTGACGATGCCGGTCCTGCTGGCGTCAGCGGCCACATAGGACAGTTCGACGAGGTAGTTGCCCTCCCGCGGCACGGTGACCGCCGGCATGGTGAGCACACCGCTGCCGCCGATGTAGCCGACCTTGTTGCCGCCCGAGCACGCGCACCCGTAGACGGTCGCGCCGCCGGCGACGCTGCCCTTCTCCGCCTCGTAGGTCACGGAGTCCTTGGGTGTCACGTAGGTGACCGCCTGCGAGCGGTTGCCGTTCTGCACGACGGTGAACGAGTACTCCGTCGACGGCGTGAGGCCGGTGACGGTCGCCTTGGTGTCGGTGGTCGTGGCGACCTTCTTGTTGCCCGCGTAGACGTCGTAGCGAACGCCGGTCTTGCCCTGCCACTTCAGCGAGACGCTGGTCGGCGTGGCCGCGGTGCCCTGCACCACGCCCGGCGCGGTCGAGGAACGCGGCGTGATCTTGTACAGCTTCGAGCCGTGCACCGGGAGTTCCTCGGTGATGCCGCCGGACTTCTGGCCGAGATCGCGCCTGGCCCACACGTCGCGGACCTTCACCTTGTCGCCGATGCCGAGCTGCGCGAAGTCGGCCGTCACCTTCGTGGGCTTCGAACCCAGGTTGAACAGCGCCACGGTGTAGCTGCCGTCGCGGTTGCGGGCGTACCAGACCTGCTGGTCGGAGAACTGGTCGACCGGCCGGGACGGGACGCCGGCCTGGTTGATCGCGATGACCTCGTCGTTGGTCAGCAGCTGGTAGCCGTAGTCGTCGATCTTGGTGAGGTCGTCGCCGATGTACAGCGGCGAGGACGAGATCGACCACAGCGTCAGGTAGCTCTGCCGCTCGGCCTCGGTGAGGCCGTCCATCTGGCCGTTGCCGACCGCGAGGCTGTCGAGGTTGTTCCAGTGGCCGGGGCCCGCGTCGTCGATCCACTGCACGACGTCGTTCCACCGCTGCTTCACCGACTGGTTCCAGGTGACGAGCGTGTCGCAGTAGCACTCGACGTCGGTGTCGACGCGCCAGCCGTTGGTGTTGGCCTTCCACACGTCGGCCTGGCGGTGGCTCAGCGCCCACGAGATGAGGAACTCGATCGGCCGCCCGGTGCTCTTGAGCGCGGCGTTCCACGCCTTGACGTCGCTCGTGTTGTCGTAGTTCTCGCCGCCCTTGAAGCTGCCGGGGCCGACGCCGTCGAGCTTCAGGAAGTCGACGCCGTAACCCGCGATGACCTGGGCGATGGAGTCGATGTACTTCTGCGAGCACGGGTTGTCGAAGTTCATCTTGTAGGCCATGTCCCACCCGTTGGTCTTGCGCAGGTCCGGGTAGACGATGTCCTTGGTGGTGCAGCCGGGCGCGTTGTAGATCGGCGTCTTGCCGTCGTTGTACGCCTTGAGGTCCAGGCCGACCGCGAGGTACGAGCCGTACTTGAGACCCTTGCCGTGCACGTAGTCGCCGAGCCACTTCATGCCGTGCGGGAACTTCTTGGCGTCCGCGACCGGGCGTCCGTACTCGTCGAACGAGCTGAGCCAGCCGGCGTCCACGTTGATGTGGTTGTAGCCGTGCTTCTTGAACCTCACCGCGAGCACATCCGCCTGCGCCACGACGTTCTTCTCGTTGAGCCAGCTGGCAGGACCGTCCGGGTTCACCCCGGGGTAGTTGGTCGCCTGCAGGGTCCAGCTGCTCCAGCCCATGTACGGCTTGGCCGCCGGCGCGGCGGTCTGCTGCTGTGCTTCCGGTGCCTGGGCTGCTGCGGGAACCGCGATCAGCGACGCGAGCAGGCCGGCAACGACACCTAACGCTCTCAAGACCACTCCTTTGTGATTTCCAGCGGTGTTTCAGGCGACCCGGTGATTCAGGCGACTCGTTGGTTCAGGCGACCCTGAGGTCGTCCATCGCGTCGCGGTCCCAGTCGATGCCGAGACCCGGTGTGTCCGGCGCGAGCGCGTGTCCGTTGTGGACGGTCAGCTCGCTCCTGGTGATGGCGCGCAGCTGCGGGATGTGCTCGACGAACTTCCCGTTGGGCAGCGCGGCCGCGAGGCTGACGTGCAGCTCCATCAGGAAGTGCGGGCAGACGTCGGCGTTGAACGCCTCCGCGACGTGCGCGACCTTGAGGAACGGCGTGATGCCACCGATCCGTGCCGCGTCGACCTGGATGATCGAGGCGGCACCGCGTTCGAGGTACTCGCGGAACTGCGCCACCGAGTACAGCGACTCCCCCACCGCGATCGGGATGCTCGTGGCCCTGGCGAGCCTTTCGTGCCCGCTCACGTCGTCGGCGGGCAGCGGTTCCTCCAGCCAGGTGAGGTTGACGTTCCGGAAGGCGTCCGCGCGCCGGATCGCCTCGGCCGCCGTCATGGACTGGTTGGCGTCGACCATGATCGCGAACCGCTCGCCGACCGCCGCACGGACGGCCTCGACGCGTTCGACGTCCTCGGTGAGATCGGGCTTGCCGACCTTCATCTTGATGCCCTGCCAGCCCTGGTCCGCGGTTTCCTTCGCGCCCTTGGCCAGCTCCTCGGTGGACAGGTGCAGCCAGCCGCCCTCGGTGTCGTACAGCGGCACCTCCTGCCGGAAGCCGCCGGCCATGCGCCACAACGGTTCCCCGGCGCGCAGGCAGTGCAGGTCCCACAGCGCGGTGTCGACGGCGGCCAGTGCGAGCGAGGTGATCGCACCGACGGTGGTGCTCCGCGTGCCGGCGAACAGGTCCTGCCAGATCTGCTCGATCCGGCGTGCGTCGGCGTCCACGATCCGCGGGAGCAGGTGGTCCTTCAGGAGAGCGAGGACCGAGCTGCCGCCCGTGCCGATCGTGTAGGCGTAACCGAGTCCGGTGAGCCCGTCGTCGGTCGTGATCTCGACGAAGACCGTCTCCTGCTTGACGAACTGCTGGACCGCGTCGGTGCGCAGCGTCTCGACCGGAACGTCGACCTGGAACGCCTCGGCACGTAGGACCTTTGCCACGCCAACTCCTCGGATCTCTGATCCTATAGGATATTTGACGGGGATTGAACGCTGGCGTTACGAGGGTGTCAACCGTCGTTTGGGCAGGTTGCCACGGCAATGAGAGCGTTTACAACGGTCAGCGCGGACCGGTTCTAGTTACGGTCCTCCGATGTTTGCAGCTCACAGCCGCATCACACCGCCCAGTCGGAGTGTGGCGGTGTGTTTAAAAGTGAGTGATTCTGTCCGATTGTCAGACGGACTCGGCGGCGTGCTTCAGCCGCCGCAACGTGGCCTCGATGTTGCGCTGGTTGGTCACAGCGCGATCTTTCACCCCGGTCGCCAGCACCGTGAGCGGCACGTACCAGCCGGGCCGGCGATCCCAGGTGGACTCCGTGACACGGCAGCCGTCCGCCGTCTCCTCGATGTCGTACTGCCACCGCGACACCGCGAGCCCGAGCGACTTCACCTCGAACGCGAACCGCCCGACCGAGCAGTCGGTCACGGTGGAGGTCGTCGGCCACATCCGCCAGCCGCGCTTGTTGATGCCGCGGAACCTCGCCCCCACGAACGGACCGGAGGCGCCCAGCCACTTGCCGCCCGAGTACTCCTCGGCGCACTCCCCGAGCCCGCGCAGACTGCTGACCAGGTCGAACACCCGCTGCGGGGTGGCAGCGACGTCGATGTGCGCGGAGGCGTCCGGGGTCATGCGCCCGAACTTACTACGAGTAGGTTCGCTGCACCAGCCACTCGCGAACGGTCCGCGCGGACGGCGCGATCGCCCTGGTCTCGGCGAGGTCGAACGCCACGGGGTGCGTCCGCAGCCAGCGCCACATCCTGGTCAGGTCGTCGCCGACGAACCTGTGGAACAGCCACAGCGGCATCGGGAAGCCGCGTGGTGGGCGCCCGGACACCTCCCGCCACAGCTCACGGCACTCGCCGATGGTCCGGACGTCCGCGCCGAGCGGGAGTTCCACTCCCGCGAACTTGTTCGGATCGGCGAACACCCTCGCCGCCACGGCACCGACGTCATCAGCGCACAACCAGGGCAGCGGCCGGTCGTCGCCGATCAGCTTCGGCATCAGGTGCCACATCGACACCGGCGGGTAGAAGTCCTTGTCCGTCATCAGTTCCATGAACGCCATCGGCCGCAGGACGGTCAACGGCAGGCCGAGCGACTCCAGGTGTGCCCGCACCACCAGCTTGTTGTCCCACTGCCGCACGCCGGTTTCCGGTATTCCCGGGCCTGCCGAGGCGTACACGACGTGCCGCACGCCCGCCGAGGCCGCAGCGTCACCGACCGCGCGTCCCTGCCGGACCTCCTCGTCCAGGCCGCTGATCATCGGGTTCTGGACGCTGAACACCCCGTGCGCGCCCGCGAAGGCCGGCCGCAACGAGTCCGGGGAGGCCATGTCCGCGCGCACCACCTCGGCGCCCGCCGAGGCGAGCCGGCCGGACGCAGGTGACGAGGGGTCCCTGGTCAGCGCCCGCACCCGCCAGCCGGCCGCGAGCAGGTGCCGTGCGACCGCACCGCCCTGCCGCCCGGTCGCGCCGGTGACCACGACCAGCCTGGTGTCGTTCATCGTGGACCTCCTGGCTGTAGGTCGCCGAAACGCCCGGAGTCGCCACAGCGACTCCGGGCGGTCTGTTTCAGTCCGTGCAGGACACCGGTGAGTCGAAGTGGCCCGGTGTCGTGGGATAGGCGGGACCGATCCCGTGGGCGTTGTTGTCCGCCGGGTACACCAGCGCCAGCTCGCGGAACGCCGAGGTGCCGCTCGTGGTCACGTCACCTGCCGTCTGACCCGCGCCGGAACCCCACGCCAGCTTCTGCAGGAACGTCTCCATCCCAGGGCTGCGCTGACGGATGTCGTTGTAGCCGCCGTACGACGCAGGACAGTGCGTGTAGAGGTTGTACGCACCGGCCCAGTCGATCAGGCGGTCACCGGGGTTCGGGCCGTTCTGCGCGCGGTCGGCCTGGAGCACGTCGCGGTCCCAGCCGCCGTAGATCCAGTCCGTGCCGTCGTGGTGCTGGTTGTCGGCCAGCGTCGCCGGAACGGCGGGGTTGTCGTTGGTCTTCTCGGTCATCTCGAACCACAGGCACGGGTCGATCGCGCCGTCGCCCAAGGTCACCGGCCACCGGCCCGGCGCGCAGTTGCCGGGGTAGGCGCCGCGCGGGTTGAAGTCGAGCACGTCCGACCCCAGAGCGCCCTGCTGGGACGCCTGGGAAGTACCGCCGACGCCACCGAAGGTGTGGTCGAGGAACCTGTCGTTCGTGCCGCGCGAGGAGGCGTCGAACGTGCCGTTCGTCCGGCAGTCCGGGGTCTGGGCGTTGACCACCTGGTCGCAGCCCTTGCCACCCCACAGCACGTCCGCGCCGTCGCCGCCGAACGTCTGGTCGCCGCCGCTGTCGGCGTTGACCAGGTCGTCGCCGAAGCCGGCGTGGATGTTGTCGTTGCCCTGGCCGCCGCGCATGCGGTCGTCGCCGCCCTCTGCGATGCCGTTGTGCGGCATGGCCGGTGCGGTCGCGCCACCGACGAACTGGTCGCCGTTGACGTCGTGCAGCAGGTCCGCCCTGCGGTCGTAGGTGTCGGCACGGAAGCCCGTGTACGACTCCTGCGGCACTGAGCTCAGGTTCACGCTGAAGCTACGAGCCGCGACGTCGTTGGCGTTCATGTACTCGTTGACCACGCCACCGCGGTCACCGAGCATCGCGTCCTCGCCGTCGCCACCGAACATCACGTCGTCGCCGAGTTCGCCGTACATGTCGTCATCGCCGTTCTGGCCGTGCATGGTGTCGTTGCCGTCCTGGCCCCACATGCCGTCGTTGCCGTCGTCACCGAACATGGTGTCGTTGCCGAAAGCACCGAGAACCTCACACGTGGCCTGCGCCGTGGTGCAGAACCGGGTCGACGGACCGATGTCGGCAACCCGCGACACGGTGGCATTGGACGGCACGGCACCGGACTTGTAGCGCTCGACGTAGACCTGCTCGGACATCGAACCCGGCTGGCCCTGGAGCGTGCGCTTCAGAGAACCGTTGTCGCCGAGTTGGACGTCGTCCTCGCCGTTGCCCTCGAACGCGTCGCCACCGTCGCGGAAGCCCTGGATGGTGCTGCCGCCGATCATGTCGTCCTGACCGTCCGGCGCGTCGCCGACCAGCTGGGCAGGACCGCTCGGCGAACCGGGCCAGCCGGGATCCGCGAGTGGCACGACCGTCGTCTCGGACGACGGGGAGCCGAGCCCGCGGTCACCGCGCAGCACGTCGCCGCCGCCGTTGCCCTCGAGGTAGTCGGGGTTGCCGTCGCCGGCGAGGAAGTCCCCGCCGTCCTGGCCCCACAGCACGTCCACCCCGGAACCACCGGACATCCGGTCGTCACCGAAGCGGCCGGCCGGGCCCGCCTGCAGGTCGTAGCGCTGCACGAGCCGTGGTGCCACGGGGTTTCCGCCGGAAGGAGCGAGGCGGATCGTGGCACGCGTCGGGGTCTCCCCCTGTGCCGGGCGCAGCACGACGCCGTTGTCACCGATGGCCACGTCGTTGCCTGGGCCGCCGAACACGGCGTCGTCGGCGTCGAGCTGGCCGGCGGTCGTGTCACCGGCGCCGGACAACGAGGTGCTGTTGCCGCCGACGAGGTCGTCGTCGCCGTCGTTGCCCTCGACCCAGTCCACTCCCTGCGAACCCTCGACGTAGTCGTCGGAACCGTTGCCCTTCAACCGGTCGGGACCGGCCTGGCCGATGATCACGTCGTTGGCGTCGTCGCCGTCGACCTCGTCCGGGCCGGACGAGCCGGCGTGCGGGGTGAGGCCGAGGTCGTACAGGGAGATCGCCCGTGCGGTCAGGCCGCGTTCCTGCACGACCCGGTGCGGTGCCCCGCCGCGCACCAGCGCGCCGTTGTCACCGAGCACGACGTCCTGGTCACCGTTGCCGTGGATGACGTCACCGGTGTCAGGCTGGCCCACACCAGGGCTGTCCTCGGTCGAGCTGCCGCCCACGAGGTCGTCCTGGCCGCCGTTGCCGTCGATCTTGTCGCGGGCCGGGCCACCCTCGGCGTAGTCGTCCGAGCCGTCACCGGTGATGGTGTCCTCGTCGCCCTGACCGTAGATCACGTCGGCGTCGTCGCCACCGCTGATCTTGTCGCCACCGGACGTGCCCGCGGCGGGCGCGTATCCGAGGTCGAGCAGCTCGGCCTTGTGCGCCTTGGCGAAGCCACGTCCGAGCGTGACCGGCGTGGCCTGCGCTCCGTCCACAAGGGACAGCACCGCGTTGTCGCCGGCGATCAGGTCGGGACCCGAGTCGCCGAACAGGCTGTCGCCCGCGTCCGGACGACCGGCACCGGACGCCACCTCGGAGCTGCCACCGACGATCCGGTCCTCGCCACCGTCACCGTGCACGACGTCGTCGGCGTTGTTGCCCTCCAGGTAGTCGTCCTTCGGGCCACCGGACACCTCGTCGTGCGCGAGTCCGCCGAACGCCCGGTCCTCGTCCTCGCCACCGAAGACGAAGTCCGCACCACCAGCGCCGGCGTTCGCGCCGTCGAGGTCGAACGGTCCGTCCACGCCGTTGTCACCAATGACGATGTCGTTGCCCGAGTCGCCGTAGAGGAAGTCGCCTACGTCGGGTTCGCCGGCCTTGCGCGTGCCACCGATGACACGGTCGTTGCCCGCGCCACCGAACGCGCGGTCCACGCCGTTGTTGCCCTCGATGACGTCGTCCTGTGCCCCGCCGTACAACGTGTCGTCGTCGTTGTTGCCGTAGACGTTGTCGACACCCGCGTCGCCGTATGCGACGTCCTTGCCGCCACCGCCGTAGATGGTGTCGTCGTCGTTGCCACCGGCCAACACGTCATCACCGAGCTGACCGCACAGCCGGTCCTTGGCGGACCTGGCGTCCACGTTGTCCGCCGCGCCACCGGCGGCCACGATCTCGACGCCGGTGCCACCGGTGATCAGGTCGCGGCCGTCGTCACCGTCCTGCGGCTCGGCCGGCGGCATCGACACCGGGTCGTCGCTCGGCGGCGTGCACGGATTGGCGTGCTTGTCACCGAAGACGTCCGCGCCGCCGTCACCACCGATGACGTGGTCGTTGTGCGAACCGCCGACCAGCAGCTTCGACGACGGCGTGACACCGGCCGGCAACACGCGGTGCTTGACGGCGCGCACCGGGCCGAACACTCCGGAACCGGTCACCTCGCCCACGTCGGACGGTTCCGCGATCACGTAGTCGTCCTGCGGGCCGCCGTACACCTTGTCCTTGCCGTAGCCACCCGTCAGCACGTCGTTGTTGCCGCCGCCGCGGATGTCGTCCACCTGCTCCTTCAACGAGTGACCGGTCACGAGGTCCACGCCCTGGCTGCCGTACACGGTGTCCGTACCCGTGCCGGTGTCCACGACGTTGATCGCGTCCTTCAAGTTGTCACCGTTGAAGCCCTTGTCCGCTGGACCGGGATCGTCGACACCGGTCGCGACCTCGGTGCCGGTGTAGATCGTGTCGTTGCCGGAACCACCGGAGATCCGGTCGCTGCCGGTCCCGCCGATGATCACGTTGGCCTGCGCGACGTACTCCGGCTTGCCGGGGTTGCTGACCGCGAGCGGGCTGTCCGAGGCGATGCCGATGTTGTCGTCGTCAGCGCCACCGTCGATCCGGTTCTTGCCGAGCCCGGCCGCGATCCGGTCCTTGCCGGAACCACCGCTCACCACGTCGTCCGCGCCACCAACGGTGATCGTGTCGTCGCCGTCGCCACCGTCGACCGTGGCGTTGCCCTTGCCGCCGAACGCGGCCGCGAGGTCACCGGTCGTGATCTGGTCCTTGCCAGGACCGCCGTTCACGACCGACCTGCCGATGCCGGTCTTGATCGAGTCGTCACCCGTGCCACCGGTGACCTCGACGTCCTTGTCGAACGGCTTGGCCTCGGCCTTGGCGTCGTTGACGGCACCGCTCTTGTCGCCGTCACCCTGGAAGACGAAGATCCGCTTCCCGGTGTCGCCGGTGGCGTTGCCGAACACCTTGGTCAGCTTCGGGTCGCGGAACTCCTGGCGGAAGCCGAGAGCGTTCACCGCGAACCCGTCGAATCCGCCGCCGTCCTTGACCAGCTGCGTGACGGTCCACTTCTCCTCGTTGTTCTGGACCTCCCACGCGGAGTCGCCGCGGCTGAACGTCTCCTGGCCCACGTGCAGGATCAGCGTCGTGCCGTCCGGGGCCACGTGTCCGAGAGTCGGCGGTTCCGGTTTGCAGTTCGGTTTCACGGAGAAGTCGAGCAAAGTGATGTCGGCCAGCGTGAAGTCGAACGAGACGCTGAAGATCGAGAACCCGAGCGTGATGTACACCTTCAGGAACAGGCTCAGGCGTCCGTCCATGTTGAACAGACACATCGGGTTGTTCAGCGCCACCTTGGAGAACTCGAAGAACCGGAACTTGCCGTCGTTGTTCGGGTCCGCCCAGGTGAGGTTGATCGTCAGCGCGACACCGCCCTTGATGCCGACCTCGATCAGCACCACGCTCACCGCCGCGCCCGCGGCCAGTTCACCGCGGAACGTCACGACGGGCAGCGGCTTGCCGGAGTCGTCCTGCGTCACCAGGTAGATCGAGTCCAGGATGGACGCGGCCTTGCCCGACTCCGCCAAATTCGATTCGGCAGCCTTGCGGATGCCGAACGTGTCGAAGCCCGCCCGGAACCGCGCCTCGACCGACGCGCTGCCGGAGATCGTCACCAGCACCGGCGGCGGGGCGTACACCGGGCCGAACGACTGGCTGTAGGAGAAGCCGAGGCGCAGCGGTCCCGAGTCGAACCGGATCAGGTCCACGTCCTGGCCCATGATCAGGCCGAAGAGCTGGGCCGGGTTCTTGAGGATCGGGAACGTGAAGCCGGCCTTGTTGCCCTCCTCGCCGTCGGACACGATCTTCGCCCCACCGGCCGACGCGTCGATCTTCGACGCCAGGTCGCCCGGTGCGAGGTTGATCTTGTTCGGGTCGATCAGCGACGCGGCGTTGTCCGGCGAGTTCGTCGTCGTCTTCGCCTTGTCTCCCAGGACGGAGAAGCTGCCGATGTCGATCGCCCCGCCGTTCTGGGTGATCTTGCCGATCAGCTGGATGGCCCGCAGGACCTTGTCCACGAACTCCAGGTCCGGTCCACCGGCGATGGTCGAGAACTCCTTGGCGATGGTGACCAGGTTGACGTCACCGCCACCCACTGCCCGCGAAAGATCCGACAGCACCGGGATCGGCGCGTAGAGCTGGTCGATGATCGGCTGGATCGGCTTGGTGAACAGCGCGATCTTCTCGACGATCGGCTTGAGCACCGCTCCGAGGAACTTGCCTGCGTTGAGCTGGACGTTGTTGAACGCGATCTCCGGCGTGCCGTCACCGGGCTTGCCGCCGAACGCGTTCCACTCCCACTTCAGGTGGAACCAGCCGTTGATGCCGGGCAGCGGACCGGCGCTGACGTCGAAGTCCCAGTCGATGCCGACCTTGGCCTTCAGCGAGACGCTGGTGACCTGGCCGATGTCGGCGAGGTCCGCCAGCGTGATGCGGTCGTCGTTGGCCGCGCCGCAGTTCTCGAAGCAGGCCGCCTGCCCCTTCTTGTGCAGGTCGACGACGAACGTGCCGGCGAAGAGATCCGTCGCACCGCCCGCGTGCTGCTTCAGGTCCACGTCGAGGAAAGCCAGACGTGCCTTCATCCCGTCGGGCAGCGTGAAGCTCAGCTTGACGCCGAGCTCCGGGTTCGGACCGTCCTTCGTGGCCACGAAGAAACCGCTGCTCTTGTCGACGCCCACCTTGACGTGCAGGTGGTAGGCCAGCGCGGCCTTCATGTTCGGCGCACCCTCTGCGGCCTTCAGGGACAGACCCGGAATGCCGATGTCGAGCGGGCTTTCCGGCGTCAGCGTCTCCTTGTCGCAGTCGTTGCCGAACACGTCGCCGTCGCACACGTCGAACGTGAACGTGGCGCCGGTGATGTCCGCCAGCGACGCCGCCGCCGGGCAGTCCGTCAGCTTCGGGTTCGACGTGGCCGGCACGTACGCCGCGCCGCCCGGCAGGTTCTTGTCGTCGAACTGAACCTGGTCACCGGCCACGTCACCCTTGATCACGACCCAGTTGTTCGCGTTCGGGTCGGTCTTGCGGATGATCTTGTAGCCGGTGGCGTACTGCGACTTCGTCCACGTGATGCGGTTGAAGTTGTCGTTGGTCAACGGATCCGCGCCGTTGGTGACCTCGGCGACCGACGGCGGCGCGTCCTTGCCCTGCGCCGTCGCGACGACGCCGTAGACGTACTTCTTCGACCCGGTCGTGCCCTGGGCCGTGGCCTTCGCATTGGTCGCGGGCTGCAACGTGGCGTCACAGGTGAAGCCGACCGTGACAGCACTGCCGACCGCGGGCTTGAGGTGGTCGTTGACCCATGTCGAGAGCTCGCCGGTGTTGTTCACCCGGCCGCCGCCCGGCAGCTTGGTCATCGCCTCCTGGATCTTCGCCCGCAGCTGGCCGAACTTGTCGGCTCCCTGCTGGACGTCGTCGCCGACGAGCGGCAGCTTGCCGTCGAACGCGGCCGTGCGCAGCGCGCGTTCGATCATCGCCAGGTACTTCTCGACACCGTCGCCGAACTGGGAGAAGTCCAGCAGCGCGTCGAGGATCTTCTGCCCGATGTCGGTCGGCATCTCGAACCGCTTCACGCCACCCGGCAGGTCCGGGCTGAACGAGAACGCCTGGTCCAGATCGCTGACCTGACGTGGCAACCGCACGACGAACGAGTCACCGGGGCTGGACAGCTTGGTCCAGGTGACGTTGTCGGAGCTGACGAACACCGGCATCACCGCGCACAGCGCGAGGTCGGTGCCCTGCGCCGGGTCGCCCTGACACGTCACGGGCTGGTTGTCGCCGTTCAGCGTCAGCGACACGCCCTTGACGAAGTCGCTCAACGACACCGGGTTCTGCCCGGAATAGCCGAGGTGTGCGTTGTAGTGCGCGTTCGCGACGGCCTTCTCGGTGCCCTTCGGGTTGCCCAGAGCGATGGACAGCGGCCCGACGGACGACTTCACCACACCGGTGATGCCGCCGTGCGCGGTGATGTCCACAGTGGAGTCCGGCAGGACCTTGAGACCGCCGGCGTTCGCCGGTCCGTCACCGGCTTCCAGCGGCAGCACGAAGCCGATCTTGGTGGAGCCGGTCAGCGCGAGGTTCGCGGTGGCCTCTCCCTCGGCGCCCACGAGTGAGCGCGCGGTGCCCTTGTCGTCGGTGAACGAGAACCGCACCGGCTGCGAGGTCGCGACCTTCCGCTTCACGTCGATCTTCAGGACGATCGACGGCTTGGAGTCGACGACCTGGTAGGCGAACGAGATGCCGCTGCCCGCTGGCAGCGCGGCGTTGAGCTGCGTCACGAGGTCCTGCAGGTAGTCCGGTGGCGCGGCGGTCAGCCTGTCGACCGCGTCCTCCAGCGGGCTGCGGAACGCGTACGCCGTGCCGTCACCAGGCACCTGACCCCACGGTTCGGCCAGCAGCACGCGGTTGTTCTGCGGGTCCGCGGCCAGGACCACGGCGACCTGCGTGCCGACCAGCACGGCCCGGCCGTGGAGGTCCGCGCCGAACGCCTTGTCCCCGGTCCTGCTGTCGTCCCGCAGGAAGCCGACGTTCTTGCCGTTGAACGTGGTGTTGCCGTACTTGCCCGTTCCGGTGTCCGCGCTGCCGAGCAGTTCGGACAACGACTTGCCGACGACCGGCAACGGCGTGGTCAGCGCGTTCTTGACCTTGCCGTCACCCTCGACGGCCTGCAACGAGCCGTTGAGCACCTGCAGCGCCTTGATGATCTGGCCGAACATGGCGCGCGGGTTGTTCGGGTCGAAGTCGAACGCCTTGGCCTTGTCGAGCGCGTCGAGGCCGGTGAACTGGACGTTCGCCGGATCGGTGATGTCGGGCATGGTGACGCCGACCTGCACCGGGCCGCCGAAGAAGTCCTGGATGCCGGGCACGTCGAGCTTCACCGTCGCGGTGGCCTTCGCGCCGACCGCGACCGTGAGCAGGTTCTCCGGTTCGAGCGCGGGGGTGTCCGGGTTGTCGACGACCTTCGCGAAGATCTGCGACAACGGCAGGTCGCCGTCCGCGTCACCGAGCTTCTTCAGGCTGATCGACAGCATGTCGGTCGAGCCGTCCTTCGTGGACATGTGCAGATCGCCGGACATGTGCACCTTGAGGTAGCCGACGCTGCCGTTGACGTCGACGTTCGTGTCGATCGCGGCGCTGGCCCCGAGCAACTTGCCGCCGGTGCGCAGCAGGAACCGGTCCGGCGTGCGCGGCAGGCTGGACACCAGGGTCGTGGTGCCGTCGGGGTTCTTGTCCGCGAACGGGCAGCCGGTGGCCGCGGCGTCGGGGTCGAGCGGCTTGCACGCGTCACCCTTGATCGGGTCGCGCAGGTCCAGCACCAGCGTGGCCTTGGCCTCGTAGGAGGGCTTCACGGTCGCGGTGGCGTTCAACGCGTTGGCGCCCTTGAGGCCCTTGCTCGCGAAGATGTCGCCGAACGTGACCTGGCCGGTCATCGGGTCCGGCGCGTTCACCTTGTACGGCGCGTGGTCGACCGGCTTCCCGCCCTGCCAGCCTTCTTCGAGCGTGATCTCGTCAGCGGTGTTGCTCTTCACCACACCCTGTGAGGTGCCGGCGGACACAATGCGCCCCTTGAACGCGTCGACCGCCCACGGCTTGGTCTTGTTGACGTGCTTGAGGGTCGTGTCGGTGTAGGTGACGTCGTCGCCCTGCCCTGACGTCAGTTCGGCCACGACGTCCAGCGGCGCGCCGTTCTGCGGAGCGTCCTGCTTCATGGTCAACGTGAACTCGAGCTTCTTCACGTCGTCGCGGTAGTTCACGCCCGACACGGCGATCGGGCCGGTGTTGAGCTTGGTGAAGAGCTCCTGCACCGAGCTGAACTTCGGCAGCCCGGCCTTCGCCGGGTCCTCCTCCGGCTTGAACACGTTGTCGTCGACGAACTTCGCGAGCGCGCTGCCCGCCTTGACCGCGTCGGCGACCGTGCCGCGCATGAACGGCAGGTTCACGTTGCCGACCGGGTCGGCCGTCGAGCCCCACTGGGCGCGCTGCACGGCGTCGATCGAGTTGACCAGGTGGCTCAGGCCCTCGAGCAGGTCACGCGGGCTGAGCGTGGTGAACCTGGTGAGCTGGGCCAGGTCAGGGCCGCTGACGCTGATCGACGGCGTGCCGCTCGCGATGTCCGGCCACTGCACGCCGATCGTGCCGGTGAGCCCGCCGACGTTCGCTCCGGCGAGCTGCTGCGACGTGAACTTGAGACTGGCGTCCACCTTGCCGGCCGGGTTGCCCAGGCCGATGTGGAACAGGCCCGCGGCGGCACCGGGCTCGCTGATCTCGGTGAGCCTGCCGTCGCCGTTGGGGTCGTCGGCGGACGCGGTGAGGTTCGCTTCGACCGTGACGTGCGACGCGCCCTTGTCGAGGTCGACGCCGAGGATGCCGAAGCCGGCGGTCGGCACGGCGTCGGGGTCGAGCCCGCCCTTGGCGCCCACGGTGAACTTCGGCGAGTCGCCGTCCTTGACCAGCCAGAACGAGCCGGTGGACTCCTGGTAGGCGAAGTGGAACCTGGCGTCGAGCGTGAACGTCACGTCCACGGCACCAGACGTCGTGAAGCTGACCGACGGATCGGCGACGCTGATCGGCTGCTTGTCCGCGACCGTCGTGACGTGCAGCGTGGCGTCGACGCGCTTGATGCCGTTGGTGTCGCTCGTCTGCACGGTCAGCGTGCCCGGCCGGCTGTCGCCGAGCTGGTAGGTGCCCGCGAGGTCGGGGAAGTTCTGCTTGTCCTTCAACGGGTCGTGCACGGTCTTGGCGACGAGATCGCCGAACCCGAGCGCCGCGCCAGGACTGACGCCCAGCAGCGGCAGCGCCTCCCCCAGTTTGCCGACGCTCGCGAGCTGTTTCGAGAAGTCACCGAACGCGCTGATCCCCGCGAGGATCTTCTGCACGTCCGGGGCCTGAGCCACCGCCGGTGGACTGACCACGACGAGTCCGAGCAACGCCAGCGCACCACTGGTGAACGCCGCTACCGCCCGCCTGCTGCTCCGCGAATACCGCATGGCCGACCCGCCCTCTTGACGGCGTGGCCCCCGACGCCTCGCTGCCAGGTCAGTTGTCCAATATGGAGTGACGCAGGGCACACTTGTGCCGCCAACGGGTAGTCGCCCGTCCAGAAGAAGGCGTTAGCCGTGGATCCAGCGGGGGCCGCGATTCACCCGTTCGGCCGACCAGACACCTACCGGGAGTGGGCCAGCTCCCGAATCGGCGCGCCCCGGAGGAACGCGTGGACGTCCTCAACGGCCTCCTGGAAGTACGCCCGGTAGTTGGCCTGCGTGACGTAGCCGAGGTGCGGGGTGGCGAGGACGTTCGGCAACGTCCTGAGCTCGTCGCCCAGCGGCAGCGGTTCGGTCTCGAAAACGTCCAGGCCCGCGCCGGCGATCCTGTTGTCGCGCAACACGTCCAGCAGGGCAACCTGGTCGACGACGGCCGCGCGCGAGGTGTTGATCAAGAACGCGGACGGTTTGAGGCAGGCCAGCGCGGCGGCGTCGAGGAGGCCTCGGGTGCGGTCGCTCAGCACGAGGTGGACGGAGGCGAAGTCGGACTGCCCGAGCAACTCGTGCAAGGAGGACGCCAGCCGCACACCCTCGGCCTCGGTGCGGTCGGGGGTCAGGTTCTGGCTCCAGGCGACGACGTCCATGCCGAACGCCTTGCCGACGCGGCCGACGGCTTTGCCGAGGTGGCCGAAGCCGACCAGGCCGAGCGTGGCGCCGGCGAGGTCGACACCGACCGTGCTCTGCCACGGTCCGCCGTCGTGGAAGGCCGCGTTCTCGACCGCCAGGTGCCGGGCCAGGCCGAGGATCAGCGCCCAGGTCAGCTCGGCCGGCGGGGTCTTGGCGCTGCCGGTGCCGCAGACCGTGACGCCGTGTTCCCGCGCGGCTTCGAGGTCGATCGACGCGTTGCGCATGCCGCTGGTGATCAGCAGTCGCAACTTGGACAGGCGGGCGAACAAGGACGCGGTGAACGGCGTGCGCTCCCGCATGATCACGACGCACTCGGCCTCGGCCAGGGCTTGCGCGGGGTCGTCGAGATGGTCGCGGACCACGGTCACGTCGAGGCCCGACCAGTCGGCGTTCGCGAGAGCCACACCCTGGTAGTCGTCCAGCACCACGCACCTCATGGGCCGATCATGTCAGAGCGCCTCGAACGATGATCTCCAGCAACGGCCGGGGGTCGATCACCTCGCCACGGGCGAACTGCTGCAGGAACAGGCCCTGCACGCAGGCCCCGAGCGTGTCCGAGACGGCCAGCGGATCGCGCACGCCGAGGCCCGCCAGTGCCGGGATCAGCATCGCTGCCATCGAGGCCCGGCCTCGCAGCAACGCCTGCCGCACCCGCGGGTTGGTCGCGGCCTCCACCCACAGCACCATCCGCGCGGTGACCACGACGGCGTTCGGGCCGGTCATGAACTCGTAGAGCTCGCACAGCTGGTCGATCAGCTCTTCCGGCGACTCCGGCCTGAACGTCGCCTCGACCCGAGGGGTCTCCTGACGCACCATCCAGTCCACGACGCCGTCGAGCAGAGCGGCGCGGCTGCGGAAGTAGTTCGACGCCGATCCCTTGGGCAGACCCGCGCGGTCGTCGACCCGTGCGTGCGTGAGGCCGCGCAGGCCTTCGGTGCCCAGCAGTTCGACGGCGGCGACGAGAGCACGGTCCCGGTTCGACATCACAGCTCTACTATAAACGTAGTGACGGAACACTACGAACGTAGTACCGTCGACTCATGACAGCGACGATCGCCCTGGTCGGATGGGTGCTCAACATCGGGGTGGGACTGGCGATCCTGGGGCGCCTGCTCCGAGCACGAAGACACGTGCCGCCCCTCGCCTACTACCACCTCACCACCGCGTTCGTCGGGCTCGGCTTCTGGGTCGGCTTCATGACAACGGGCTCGACACCGCTGGCGTGGATCGGGTTCGCCGTGCTCACCCTGCACAACACCTTCGGCGACACGCTGATGGTGCAGGGCTGGCGGAAGCGCAATCCCGACGCACCGGGAATCGCCTACTTCCAGGCGACGAAGGCCGCCTGGAAGAAGCCGCTCCTGCTGGCGCACGGCTTCCTCGCGCCAGTGGCCTGGTTCCCGGCCCTCGCCGCCGCGGTGATCAGCAGTTGGGGCGGGTGACCTTGCCGGCGAACCGGTCGCCGAGCCAGAGCATCGCGTTCGAACCCCACGCGCTGACGGCGGCGACGTGCCCGAGCAGCGGCAGCGGCGTCCACTGCACGTCGGCGCCGAGCGAGCACCACTGCGAGCGCAGTTTCTGGCCGACGGCGAACGGGATGAGCTCGTCGAGCGTGCCGTGGTAGAGGTACACCGGCGCCGCGGGCCTCACCGCGCCGAGCGTGTTCTCCTTCAACCGCTTCTGCCACAACGGGTCCTGGATGACGTCCGGCGTCGTGGTCAGTGAGTTCAGTCGCGTGAACGGTGCCACCAAAGCGATCTCGGCGACGCACGCGTCGCGGATCTGGTCGATGACCTGCTGACCGCGGGCGTTGAGCAGCGACGACAACGGCAGTTCTGGATAGGCCGCCGCGTACCCCGCGGCCGCCGCGAACACCAGTCCCGAACCGGCGTTGCCGTCGTTGAACTTCGCGACCGCGTTCAGATCGGCGGGCACGCCGCCCGCGGCGACACCGACGACGTTCAGCGAAGGCGCGTAGGACTTCCACTGCTCGGCGGCGGCCGACGCGGCCTGACCACCCTGCGAGTAACCGAAGACGCCGACCGGGGCGTCAGCGGACAGACCGGGGATGTCGCTCGCGGCCCGTGCCACGTCCAGCAGTGCACGGCCTTCCGACCGGGCCACCGCGTAGGTGTGATCCCCAGGCGTGCCAAGGCCTTCGTAGTCGGTCACCGCGACCGCCCAGCCGTTGAACATCGCCTGCGCGAGGAACGCGATCTCGACCTCGGTGCCGTTCTGCAGCTGTTGCGACGGCGCGCACTGGTCGCCCATCCCCTGCGTGCCCATCGCGTACGCCACGATCGGGCGCGGGCCGTTGTTCCACGGCAGCGGCGACACGAGCACCATGCCGGACACGACGTTGCCCACGCCCGTCGCGGAGGTCGAGCGGTAGCGGATGTCGTAGGCCTTCACCGGGGCGGGCAGCAACCTCAACGGCTCCGGATGCCACGCCACCTCCCTGCTGCTGACCAGTTCGCCCGGTGCGGCCGCGGTTGCGGGTGTGACCAGGGCGAACAAGAGCAGAACGGCGGCGAGCACGGCACGGAGCTGCATCGTTGGACCCCTTTGTGGTAACCGGCGTTACCGCAATGTAGGGCCGAACGTCGTAACGTGGCAATACCCGGAATGGCTTTATGGATTCACACCAGGCCCTGAGGGAAGGCGAACACCCGGTCGGGGTCGTACTTGCGCGCGACCTCCTGCAGCCGTGTGAGCGACGAGCCGTAGTAAGTACGCGCCCAGTCCGGCATCTGCGGGTCGAGGTAGTTGACGTACCCGGTGGCGCCGAACATCTTCGCGAGCTCGTCCCGCGCGACGCCCATCGCCCGCCGCGCGTTGGTCTCCCCCGCCTGCAGGGTGAGCTCGACCTGGATGCTCGCGAGCGCCGACCGGTGCGGGAACGCCGAAGCCGGACCCCGGGCAACGGCCCCGCCCATCGCGTCGATCATGTTGTACGAGTTGGGCGTGCTCTTGAAGATCTCCGCGAGCCGCTGCGGGTCGGTGATCGGACGGGTCAGCATCCGGGACGTCGCCACGTAGCTGCCGCGACCCTGCGTTCCGCCGCCACCGTTCCAGCTCGGGCGGCACGAGCCGTCAGTGCTCTTGCACCACGCGAACCGTTCCATCGCGGCGAGGAAGCTCTGCTCCTGTTCGCGACGCGACGTCGGTTGCGACCCGGCCCGCCGGACCAGGTCGTCCAGCAGCGGCTTCGCGTTCGCGGGCGTGCCGACGTAGCAACCGGAGACCTCGACGTACGGGTTCGGCCCGTTACCGACGCCGACCGTCGTGGTCATGGCGTCGGGCGCCTTGCCCTGCCAGTCCGGCCAGACGCTGAGCAGCGAGGCGAGCGCCGCGGACGGGAACACGAGGCTGAGGGTCGTGAGGTTCCGCGCGGGTTCGGTGCGGAACACGAACGACGTGACGACGCCGAAGTTGCCGCCACCGCCGCCGCGCAGTGCCCAGAACAGGTCCGCGTGCTCCGATGCCGAGACCGTGCGGTGCACGCCGTCCGGTGTCACGATCCGCGCGCTGACCAGACGGTCGCAGGTGAGGCCGAACTGGCGGGCGGTCACACCGATGCCGCCGCCCAGCGTCAGCCCGGAGATCCCGACCGTCGCGCAGGTGCCCGCCGGCATCATGCGGCCCGCGTTCGCCAGCGCCACGTACAGATCCATCAACAGGACGCCCGCGCCGACCTCGACCGTGCCGTCCGGCCGGACGTCGATCCGGTTGAGACCCCGCACGTCGACGACCAGCGCACCGTCCGCCGTGGAGTAACCGGGATAGCTGTGGCCGCCGCACCTCGCCGTGATCCGCGACCTGTCCTGACGCGCGATCTCGATGCACCGCTGGACATCCGCGGGCGAGGTCACGCGGGCGATCGCGCTCGGACGTTGCCCGTCGTACTGGGTGAAGTACCCGAGCTTGGCATCGCGATAGGCCGCGTCGCCGGGCCTGATCAGTTGGACGTCCATTGTGGACTTGCCGAACCACGCGGACACAGCGCCCAGCGCGGCCGTTTGCAGAAGTGCCCTGCGACGCAACATTCCACGAACGTAGGAGCCGGACAAACCGGCACACAACGGATCTGCGGACCGGTCCCGATCCCGGTGCTACGGGTTCACAGCGCTACGGGTTCACGGCAAGGAACAGGAACGCGGCCAGCAGCACCAGGTGCACGCCACCCTGAAGACGAGTCGCGCGCCCCGGCACCACGGTCAGGACACTGACGAGGACCGTGAGCAGCAACAGGATCATCTGCGTCGACCCGAGCCCGAGCAGCAGCGGGCCGTCGAGCCAGACCGTTGCCAGCGCGATCGTCGGAATCGTGAGGCCGATGCTCGCGATCGCCGAGCCGTAGCCGAGGTTGAGGCTGGTCTGGATGCGGTCGCGCAACGCGGCGCGCGCGGCGGCGATCGTCTCGGGCAGCAGCACCAGCAGGGCGATCACGACGCCGACGAACGACTGCGGGAAGCCGGCGGCGCGCACGCCCGCCTCGATCGCGGGCGACTCGATCTTCGCGAGGCCGACCACGGCGACCAGCGCGACCAGCAGCAGACCGAGCGACGCCAGGGTGGCCTTGCCGGACGGCGCCTCGGCGTGCTCGTCGTTCTCGATCACGCCGTCCTCGTCGACGGGCAGGAAGAAGTCGCGGTGCCGGACGGTCTGGGTGAAGACGAACATCCCGTACAGGGCCAGGGAAGCGAGCGCGGCGAACGCGAGCTGCGGGCCGGAGAACTCGGGGCCGGGCGTGGTCGTGGTGAACGTCGGCAGGACCAGGGTGAGGGTCGCGAGCGTGATCACCGTGGCGAGCGCGCCGCCGCTGCCCTCGGCGTTGAAGAGCGTCGTGCCGTGCTTGAGGGCACCGAGCAGCAACGCGATGCCGACGATGCCGTTCGTCGTGATCATGACCGCGGCGAACACCGTGTCGCGCGCGAGTGACGACGCCTCGGGACCGCCGGACACCATCAGCGTGACGATCAGGGCCACCTCGATGATCGTGACCGCGACCGCGAGGACCAGTGATCCGAACGGCTCCCCCACCCGCAGCGCCACGACCTCCGCGTGATGCACCGCGGCGAGGACGGTCGCGGCGAGCACCACGGCGACCAGCGCGACCAGCACCGGGGCGAGTTCACGCCCCCAGGCGAGCACGAGCAGCAGCACGCCGAGCGCGGGGGCGATGGTCGTCCAGGACAGCAGCGGGGAGCGGGAGGTGGCGGCCATGATCACACCCTGGCACACCGATCAACCAGGCCGCCATTCGGCGCAACACCCATTTCGGGACAAGAAAATGTGGAGCGGAGCGCCCCTGCCGCGCCCCGCTCCACATTAATATCCGGTGCCTAGAAATCGAACACGGCACCGGTGTGCGCCAGCATGACGCACGAGTTCGGGTAGGTCTGAACCTGTGACACCGGCTCACCTCGCCAGAAGCCGAACATGGTCACCTCGACCGGCGCGTAGATGAACGTGCAGGCGCGGTCGTCGGACTGCATCGACCGCAGGTCGGCACCGGCGGAGGCCAGCGTCGCGCAGGCGAGGGCCCTGCGCGGATGGCTGTCACCTCGTTCGCAGGTCAGGACCGTTGCCTTGAAGGCGTTGTCCTCGACATCCGAGTACTTGACCGTCAGCACCAGCGCGGTGTCCCGAGCGGCCGGGGCGGCCTGTGCGGTGCCGGCGAAGGCGAAAAGTGAAGCGAACAGAGCAACGAACGCAAGAATGCGGCCGGACATGAAAGCGGTCCTCCTGAGACCTCACAAAAACGGGCCGGTTCTCGGCCGACACAGATGTTGCCACCACGTTTCGGTGATGCAAAAGGGGCCAGCGTCGTTCACCGATCACATTTGTGACGCTCCGCCAAAAGCATGATTGGGCCGAACGGATGTGTTCCGCGCCACGTGTGCCGGGACACAGCTGCCGACGGACTGTTACGGGTTGCGGACAGAACCAGTTGCGGACCGACGTATTATCCGAATCATGTCCAAGACCTCCAGACGCGTCGTGTTCGGCGTGCTCCTGATCGTCGCACTCGTGGTTTCCGCCGGCGGGGCGCTGGGTTACCTGGGCAGATTGACGCTCGCGTTCGACCGTCATCCGGGAAAGCCGCTCGCGATTCTCGAAGAAGTGCCGGGACCGCCGGACGGACCGAAGTGCCCCATCGACGCCCGCTACCTCGACGAGGCTCCGGACGGCCTGCGCCCGGACGTCCTGCAGGCGTGGAAGAAGCTCCGCGCCAACGCCTCTGAGCAGGGCGTTCAGCTCTGCCTGAACGACGGCAAGCGCAGCCGTCAGCAACAGCGGAAGGAGTTCGACGAGGCCGTCAAGAAGTTCGGCACCGAAGAACTCGCGTCGCGATATGTGCTGAACCCGCCGGACCGCTCGATGCACGTGATCGGATTGGCGATCGACATCCAGCCGATCGAATCGGCACAATGGGTCGAGAAAAACGGCAGCACCCTCGGCTGGTGCCGCCGTTACGAAAACGAGCAGTGGCATTTCGAGTACAACGCCGGCTACTCCACGAGCGGCTGCCCCGCGCTGGAGAAGAGCGCGACCGGCAACTGACCCCCGTGCAAAGGTCTAGACGCCTGGGGTGCGCGCGAGGTTGCGCCGACGTAATCTGACAACCCGAGTTACCAGATTGGAGCACCCCGGTGGCACGTGCCTACGGCGGCATCTCACCCGAGCAGCGCAAGGCGCAGCGCCGGGCGAAGCTGCTGCGGGCAGGCCTGCAGCTGTTCACCAGCACGGGTTTCGCCGCCACCAGGATCTCCGAGCTGTGCACCGAGGCCGGCGTCTCCACGCGCAACTTCTACGAGGAGTTCCCCTCGAAGGAAGAGCTGCTCCGCGAGCTGCACGACCTGATCAACGCCACGGCGTTCAACGAGGTCCGCACCGCGCTCGCCCAGCTCGAGACCGCCGACCTGGCCGCCCGGATCACGACGCTGCTGGACGTGTTCGTGCGCAGCGTGACGGCAGATCCCCGTGCGCCGCGCCTCAACTACGTCGAAGCCGTCGGGGTGAACGCGGAGATCGAGCAGCAGCACGTGCGCTGGGTGAACACGTGGGCGGAGTTCATCGAGTCCGAGGCTCTGCGCGCGGCCGCCGCCGGAGTGGCGCCGCAACGGTCGTACCGGCTGACCGCGATCGCGCTGGTGGGGGCGATCACGGGGCTGCTGCGGGAGTGGCAGGCGCACCAGCCGCCGCTCGCGGTGGACGAGATCGCCGCGGAGATCTGCGACCTGATGCTGGCGGCGATCACCCGGCCGTAGCTCACGGGGCCTGCGTCAATGGCGTCTGCAAGTACCACCAACTCAACATCAACAGGCACTTTGCTACTACCAACTGGCCGTGTCCCGTCCTGCGGCGGCACCGATCGAGCAAGGCATCGCTGCGGAGTTGGGTGCAGGTAGCGGCGGTTCGATCATGAGTTGGTAGTACTTGCACACGCCAAACAGCAGAAAGACTTTGCTGCTCGGTTCGGGCGATCCGGCCGCGAAGCACCACGACCGGGATCGTCGTCGTGATCAGATGACGGCGTGCGAACGGTGAGCAGACTCGTCACGGCGGCAGCTGTCGTCGTCGGCTACGTGGCGTTGATCCTGGCCATCACCGCGGGCAAGGAACTGAGGGCGCGCAACACCTTCCACGACGCGCCCGCCCAGTACGCCACGTTCCTCACCGCACTCGAAAACCGGTCCTCCGCCGACATCCGCGCGGTCGCCCGCTGGTTCGACCAGAACACCTCCGCCGGCAGCAGCTCGAACGCCTCGATCTCGCTCGCCGCCAGTGCCGCCGAGGACGGCGAGATGGACACCGCCCAGCTCTTCGCCGACGACGTGCCGGAGGAGCTCGTCGAGGACCAGCGGGAGCTCGACGTCAAAGCCGCCGAGGCCTGGGACCGCGCACTGCCGTGGCTGGTGGCCGGCGCGATCCTCGCGGCGGGCGCGCTCGTCCTGCGACATCGGCGCCGCGCCGCGAACGCCGAGGCCGTCGAACTGGTCATGACGTTCGTCCCGCCGCGACCGTGGTGGCGGCGGCCGGTCTTCCTGGTGGTCAGCGGCATCGGCTACACGCTTCTGGTGAGCGGGTTCATCGCGGTGGTCGCGGCGACCCGGGTCAACGAACTCCCCTGGGCCGCACGAGGTTTCTTCCTGGCCGGCGGCGTTCTGGCGTTGCCCGTCGCGTACTTCGTGCTGAAGTACTCCCGTCCCAGGGCCGTGCGAGGCGCGGCACAGGCGCTGCGGGCCGACTGGCGCGAACCCGTGCTGTACCTGCGCGGCTTCGACGACGACCCGGACGCGGCGGTCATCGACGCACTGCCCGGCGCGCTCTCGGCCGGGATGCTGAGCATCCACACGCGGGAGGAACACCTCATCGGCGCGCTCGGGGCGTTCGGTCCCGTCGTCGCGGTGGGCCGGCCAGGCGAACAGGTGCCCCACCTCGGCGCGGCACGGTTCTACCTGCCCGTCGAGGACTGGCAGGCCGGGGTACTGCGGCTGATGGAGCTGTCCCAGCTGATCGTGCTGCGGCTCGGCGCCGGCGAGGGGGTGTGGTGGGAGGTCGACCAGGCACGCGCCACCCAGCCGCCGGGCAAGCTCGTGCTGTTGATCCCCGGCGACCGCCCGGACCTCACCGAACGGCTGGACGCGCACCTGCCGATCCCCGCCCAGATCGAGAAGGCCTACCCGCTGCCGGGCAAGTGGACGTCCGCGGTGGTCGTCTTCGACCAGGACTGGACCCCGCACGTGCAAGCGGTGGGGCCCTTCCCCGGCGAGAAGAAGCGGTACGGCTCGGCCATGTTCTACGTGGCCCGCGCGATGCAGGAAGCGCTGCGGAAGATCGGTACGGGCAAGCGGGCGATGGCCGTGCGAACCAACAGCCACATGCTCGCGGTGTACGGCAAGGTGCTGTTGCTGGTGCCGGGGTTCTTCCTGATCCTCCACTTCCTGGGGCTAGTCTTCGCCTGGTGACGACGTCTGAACCGGCCTGGGGCCGTCGTCCGTAATCCTCTGATGTGAGCCGATTCGCCGTTTTCGCGCTGGTCCTGGTCCTCGGTGCCTGCTCCGCACCGCCCGAAGAGACCCAGGAGACCGCAACGCTCGAGGAACTGGAGGCCGCGGCCGGTCCGGTCGCGGGCCCGACGCCGGTGCTGCCGGGAGACATCGCGAAACTGCAGGTGGAGCAGTCGCCCGCGGTCGGCCCCGTCGTCGCCGACCGCGAGCACTACACGCTCTACTTCAGCACCCAGGACAGCACCAACCCGCCCAAGTCGACCTGCGTCGAAGCCGAGTGCACGCTCGTGTGGCCGCCGCTGCTCGCCGCGGGCGGCAACATCGAGGCTCCCGGCCTCGACAAGGCGTTGCTCGGCACGGTGAAGCGCCCGGACGGCCTGGAGCAGGTCACCATCGCCGGACGGCCGGTCTACCGGTACGTCGACGACGAACAGGCGGGTGACACGGCAGGGCACGGGAAGGACGATCGCTGGTTCGCCATCGCCCCGAACGGCACCAAGGCCACGCGCTAGGGGCCAGACACCGAAATTTCGGTCTGGTCCATAGACAGCAGGCCGTCACGCCCGGACCACACACTGGAACCGGCTGCTCGAAAGGGCAGCCGGTTTTGTCGTGTTCGGGGTAGTTGACGGCCATCTCAACCGATTCGTTTGTACCGGAAATCCAGAAACCGGTTTCGCCCGGAACCGGTTTCGGCTAGACATTGTGAGAGCGCTCCCACGAACGCTGCCGCCGCACGAGCCCTCTCGGAGACCACATGGATCGCGACGACGTGCCCTACCTCGACGCCACGCTGCCCACTGCGGAACGGGTCGCCGACCTCCTGACCCGCATGACACTGCCCGAGAAGGTCGGGCAGATGATGCAGCTGGACTCGAGGGAGGACCTGGACGACCACGTGCTGCGCAAGCACGTCGGCTCGATCCTGCACACCTCGCCGGAGCGAGTGCTGCGCGCGCACGACCTCACCACCCGGACCCGGCTGCGGGTTCCGCTGCTCATCGCCGAGGACTGCATCCACGGCCACTCGTTCCACGAGGGCGCGACGATCTTCCCGACCCAGCTCGGCATGGCCGCGTCGTGGGACCCGGACCTCGTCGAGCAGGTCGCGCGCGTCACCGCTGTCGAGGCGGCGGCGACCGGCGTGCACTGGACGTTCTCCCCCGTCCTGTGCATCACGCGGGACCTGCGCTGGGGCCGCGTCGACGAGACGTTCGGCGAGGACCCGGTGCTGATCGGAGAGCTCGCGGCGGCGATGGTCCGCGGTTACCAGGGCGACGGCCTGCAGGACCCGACGGCGATCCTCGCGACCGCCAAGCACTTCGCCGGCTACTCGGAAACCCAGGGCGGCAGGGACGCGAGCGAGGCCGACCTGTCACGGCGCAAGCTGCGGTCGTGGTTCCTGCCGCCGTTCGAGAAGGTCGCCCGCGCGGGCTGTGCGACGTTCATGCTCGGCTACCAGAGCACCGACGGTGTGCCGATCACGGTCAACTCGTGGCTGCTCGACGAGGTCCTGCGCGGCGAGTGGGGCTACACGGGCACCCTGATCACCGACTGGGACAACGTGGGCCGGATGGTCTGGGAGCAGAAGCTGCAGCCCGACTACGCCCACGCCGCCGCGGCCGCGGTCAAGGCCGGCAACGACATGATCATGACCACCCCGCGGTTCTTCGAGGGCGCGTTGCAGGCCGTCGAGGACGGCCTGCTGGCCGAGGAGGACCTCGACCGCGCGGTGACCCGCATCCTGACGCTCAAGTTCGACCTCGGCCTGTTCGAGAACCCGCGCAGGCCCGACACCGAACGCCAGCGCGTGATGATCAACCACGACGAGCACGTGGCGCTGAACCTGCAGGTCGCGCGTCGTTCGCTGGTGCTGCTGCGCAACGACGGCGTGCTGCCGTTGCAGAACCCGAAGGGCAGGATCGCGCTCGTCGGCCCCCTCGCGGACGACGCGCAGACCCAGCTCGGCGACTGGGCGGGCTCGTCCGGCCAGGCCGACTGGCTGCCCGACGGCCAGCCGCGCGACATGATCACCACCGTCCTGGACGGCCTGCGCGAGCTGTCCGGCGGCGAGGTCACCTACGCCCGTGGCGCCGACATCCTCACGCTCGAACCGGATCCCGAGGGCGACACGTTCCCGGACGGTCAGCCGCGCCCTCCCGTCGTCCAGGCCTGCGCGCCGGACCCCGAGCTCATCGCCGAGGCAGTCGCTCACGCCCAGGACGCCGACTACGTGGTCGCCGTCGTCGGTGACCGCATCGAACTGGTCGGCGAGGGCAGGTCCACCGCCACGCTCGAACTGCTCGGCGGCCAGATCGCGCTGCTGGACGCGCTCGCCGCGACCGGCAAGCCGCTGATCGTCGTGCTGCTCGCCTCGAAGCCGCTGGTGCTGCCGGAGTCCGCGCGCGACGCCGCCGCGCTGCTGTGGGTCGCGAACCCCGGCATGCAGGGCGGTCGCGCGATCGCCGAGGTGCTGCACGGCCTGGTCGAGCCCAGCGGCCGGCTGCCGATCTCGTTCGCCGCGCACGCCGGACAGCAGCCGACGTACTACAACCAGATCCGCGGCCAGCACGGCACGCGGTACGCCGACCTGACGCAGGAACCGGCGTTCGCGTTCGGCGAGGGCCTGTCGTACACCACGGTCGAGTACGGCGACCTGCACGTGGAGACGGCGGTGCTGCGGCCGGACGAGACGGTCAAGGCGTCGATCACGCTGACCAACACCGGCTCCCGGCCGTCCCGCGAGACCGTGCAGGTCTACGTCAGCGACGCCGTCACGTCGGTGAGCTGGGCGGACAAGGAGCTCAAGACCTTCAGGCAGGTCGACCTGGAGCCCGGCGCGACCGCGAAGGTCGACATCGAGCTCCCGGTCGCCGACTGCACGATCGTCGACCAGCACGGCACCCGCGTGGTCGAGCCCGGCGAGTTCGTCCTCCTGGTGGGCCCGAACTCGAAGGACCTGCGCCGGGCCGAGTTCACCGTAAAGCCGCAGTTCTGAAGAGAGCGGGAACGATCGTGAGGTAACGGGGAGGAACCTCCACCGCCTTCGTGATCGCCTTCTTCACCGCCGGGACCAGGTCCGCGTCGACGAGAACGACAGCGGGCCTGCCCGGCGGGTCGACCAGCATGCTGGCGCCCCGTGCACCGGCCTGGACCGCGGCGGTGACCACCGCGTCCTGTTCGGGATCCGGGTTCTGGGCGTGGTGGTAGGCCGTCAACGCCGCCCCGAGGTCCTCGGTTTGTCCCGCGTACGGCCGTTCTACCTGCGGTTCTTCACGCCGGACCCGCGTGTCGACGACGAGCAGCCGTTGACCGGGCAGGTCCAGCTCAACAGCCGGTGGCTCCTCGTAGTGAGATCCCGCAAGATCCCTCAGCGCCAGTCCCACGGCCGTGCGCAGCGCCTCGCCCGCCGACAAACCACTCCCCCGTGGGAGATCAACGCTGCACATCAGCGTGGCGCCGCCTTCGCTGCCGGCCACCGGAGCCGCCCAGGCCGGGATCTCGCCGGACGGCAGCAGCGCCCGTTCGGTCGGCCGGTTCACCGACACGAGTTCGAGCCTGCCGTCGTCACGCCGATCGCCCGCGACGATCGCGCCCCACTTGGCGTGCACCTTCACGGCGCCGCCGAGCAGGTTCAGCACGCCGGGCGCGTACCAGACCCCGCTGGCGGCACGTCCGAACGTGCGCCGGAACGCGTGCGGCACCAGCCTGAGCTCCGGCGCGACCTCAGGCCTGTCCGCGATGTCCATCATGCCTTTCGCGCCAACAGCCGGTAGGCGTTGCCGTTGCCGGTGCGGCTCGCCAGGAACCGGTTCACCGTCTGGTCCAGCGCCATCGCGACGAAGAACGCCGGAATGCCCAGCGACCACACCAGGAAGCTCCGGGTCCGCCTGAGCCTGACCTTCTCCGGCCGCCACGGTGCCGGCGTGCGGGGCGCGACGTTGCCCAGCCACAACAGCAGCGCGAGTGTGAAGTCGTTGCAGAGGTGGGCTTTCGCGCGTTCGGTGGCCACTGTGGTCAGTCCGCGGTCGGCGAGCGCGTGTTCCAGGTTGCCGATCGGCATCATGTGCTGGTGCTGCGGCTGGAACCACGGCATCCAGTACTTGCCGAACAACCGGCCGAGCCGCCATTCCGGGTCCGGCAGCTCGATCAGCAGGTAGCCGCCGTCGGGCAGCACGTCCGCGACGATGTCGAGCTCCTCCCACGGATCCCGCACGTGCTCCAGGTAGTGGTGCATGCTGATCACGTCGTAGCGGCCCTTGAGCTCGCCTGCGAACTCCTTGAAGCTGCCCCGGTAGGACTGCTCGATCCGGCCGAGCTTCGCCGCCTCCTCGATGGCCGCGCCCTGGTCCAGCCCGTCGAACCTCGTCTGGGGCAGGACCTCCTTGGCGCCCAGGCAGAAGTGCGCGTGCCCGGAACCGACGTCCAGCCACCGTTCGGGCTTGGTGAACGGCTCGACCATGCGTGCCCGGCCGTAGTAGGGCTCGGTCTTGCCGGAGAACACCGCCTCCGCCGAGGTCTCGCCGAGACCGTCGTAGAAGTCGCGGTAGTAGAAGCCCAAGCCCTCTTCGGACAGCCGCGGGTTCTGCCAGACATGTCCACATCGGACACACCGGTCCATCGTGAACGTGCCGGGCTTGCGCTGCACCAGGTCCGTCGCGGTGACCCACAGGCGCAGGTCGGTGCTCCCGCACGCCGGGCAGTTGTCACGGCGGTTCTCGTGGAAGTCGCGGTCGCGGTTCTGCTGGTACCAGGGCGCCGCCTGCTCGAGGTGCTCGGCCTGGCGGCGTTCGGCAGTGGACTTCTTGCCACCGGCCGTCTTGAACCACAGGTACGGCGTGCGCAGGAACCGCGGCACCCACAGGTCACGCGGCCGCAGCGGCGTTCCGGCGAACACCAGGAGCGGCTGCGCCCAGTAGGCGGCCAGCGCGACGAGTCCCCACTGCCAGTTCGTGATCAGCGCGGCCACGACGGTCGCGTACCCGATGACCGAGCCCGCGATCCACAGCGACGGCCGTTTTCCCAGCTGCCGCAACGTCGCCGCGCGGTACCCGAGGTCGTACGGCCCGGCCTTGAGCCCCGGCGCGACCGCGATGTCGACCTTCGCGTTCACGTGGTCCTTGACCCCGCGCACGAACGCCACGAACTCGGTCGGGTCGTCCGGGTCGACGTCGTCCTTGTACTCGTCCCGCACCAGAACGGCCTGCGACGCGCTGATTCCGCGCGCCCACTGGTCTTCGCGGTACTTGGCCGGGTCGAACGCGCCGAGCAGGTCCAAGGCGGCGACCGTCGGCAGGTCGCGCGGCACCAGATCCACCAGGTCGGCGTCGGTCTCCCACGAACCCTCGGGATGGACTCCCGTGGCGGTGAGAAGCGAGTGCTCGCCCGCGCCCGTGGCGAGCACTCGCAGCTTGGACGCGCGGGCACGCAGGCGCAGGACGTCCACGAGAACGACCAGCACCACCAGCACGGTAAGGATCACCCGGCCACCACCTTCTCCAGTCGGTCGGCCGCGGCTGCCGCGCCGCCCGCCGCCAAGAACGATTCCCGCACCAGTTCCGCGGCGGCCGCGTACTCCGGCTCGTCCAGCACGGACTCCAGCGCGCTGCGAATGTCCGCGGACCGTGCCCGCGAGTAGGTCAGCCGGACGCCCGCGCCCGCCGCCACGACCTGGGCGGCGACAGTCGGCTGGTCGTCCCGGATCGGTGCCACGACCAGCGGCAACCCTTGCGCCAGCGCCTCACACACCGTGTTGTGGCCGCCGTGCGTGACGACCGCGTCCAGGTGCGGCATCAACGCGAGCTGCGGCACGGACGGCAGCATCAGGACGTTCGGCGGGGCGGGTCGCGGTTCGGCGACCATGATCACCTGGACGTCCAGGCCGGCGACCGCGTCGAGGGTCTGGCCGAGGAAGCGCTCGCCGGCCGGGCCGTTCAGGGTCCCCAGCGACACGAGCACCCGCCGTTGCCCGGTGAGCCGCTCCCACGGGAAGTCCACCCGTTCCACGCGGTGTGCCAGCGCGGGGCCGACGAAGGCCACTTCCCCGCCGAACTCCCCCGCCACCAACGCTTTCGAGCTGTAGACCAGCACCAGCCGGGTGGAGAACCTGATGTCACCACCCGCGAAGTCGTGCAGCAGGTCACGCACCCAGGCGTCGACCTTCGGCATCGTCCTCAACGGATTGATCAGCTCGGCGGACGTGCTGGCGGAGGTCGCCCACGGCAGGTAGGCGTGCTGTGCCACCAGCGGCCCGGCGAGTGCCTGCTGGTCGGCGACGATCAGATCCGGCTCGAACCTCGTGACGGCGCTGGAGACACCGGGCACCATCGCGTGCCCGAGCGGGATGAGGAACTCCTCCCAGAAGAACTTGAGCACCGCCATCCCGCGCAACGCGAGCCACCGTTCCCGCTTCGCCCGGATGTCCGCTTCCAGCACGTCGTCGATCGCCGGGAAGACCTGCGCGTTGTCCGGCAACAGTGGCGCGAGCGTGCCCGGATGCCCGACCCAGGCCACCTCGTGCCCGCGCTGCAACAGCTCGCCACCCACGGAGGCGGTCGGGTTGACGTGGCCGGTCAGCGGCGGCACCACGAACAGGAACCGGCTCATGACGGCAACCAGTCCAGCAGCACGTCGAGCAGTTCGGCCGTCGCTTCGCGCAGGACGGTGTGTCCCAGGCCGGAGACGACGTGCAGCCGGCAGGACGGGATCCGTTCCTGGAGTTCGGCCGCCGCCCCGATCAGTTCGGACTCGGCGCCGTAGACCCCGAGCACCGGGCACCGCACCTGGGTCAGGTCGAGCTTCGCGCCGGAGCCCAGGTCGTCGATCAGCGTCGTGCCGTTGAGCAACGCGTTGGCGTTGACCGCGAGCTTCGCGATCTTGCGCTGGCCCAGGGCCATCAGCTGGTCCTGCGTCCGGTCGAACTCCAGCCCGAGGGCCGCGACCGTCAGCGTGTTCGTGATGTCCTCGAACCACGCGTCGCCGACCACGCCGCCGACCGCCGACTCGACGAGCACGACGCCGCCGACCCGTTCGGGAGCCTGGACGGCCGCGTGCATCGCGACCACGCCGCCGTAGCTGTTGCCCAGCAGGTAGACCGGCTCGGTCACGCCGATCCCGTCCAGCACGGCGACGAGGTCTTCCGCGCCTTCCTCCGGCGTGTAACCGGAGGGAGGTCGTTCGGACAGGCCGTGGCCGCGCAGGTCGAACAGCACGGTGCCGAACCCGGCCTGGGCCAGCGGCGCGGCGAGCGTGTAGTAGAAGCTGGACAGGTTGTCCATCACCAGGCCGTGCACGAAGACCACGGTGGGTGCCTGTTCTGGCCCGAGCCGCTGCACGTGGAAGCGCAACCCCCGGGCTTGAACGTCAGACACGAGCCGTGATGTGGTCGACGAGCCGGCCGACGGACATCGCCATGATCTCGTCGATGTCCATGTCCGCCAGGAACCCCACGAGGTCGACGCCGTAGTGGGCGTTGAGCTTGTCCGCCAGCGCCACGAACTCGATCGACTCCAGACCCAGGTCGTCGCTGAACGTCGTGTCGCGGGTGATCTCCACGCCCAGCAGGAAGTCGGGCCCGACCACCTCGGTGATCATCTTGGCGACCTGCTGCAGCACCTCGTCCATCACTTCTCCGTTCGCACTCGGGCCGCGGCGCGCCCTGGTTCAGCCAAAACCTCGATCTGCGGGACGGCGAACGCACCGCGCACCCGGACGTCGGCGTCCACGGTCAGCTCCGCCGGGTAGATCGGCCCTGCGCCGCGGTCCCACAGCCAGGCGCGCACGGCGTCCTTCATCGCGATCACGCGCAGCAGCCAGTCGCGTTGAGCGGGCACGTCCAGCCCGCCGTAGTGCCGTCTCTCCGCGGAGTTCAGGTAGCGGCGCATGATCAGGTCGCGGGTCGCGCTGTCGGACCAGTTCTCGCTCACCCGCAGCCATTCGTCGTCCTGAGTGGACAGCATCTCGGTGCCCGGCTTGAGCTTGACCTGCCAGATCCGGTCGTCCGTGGTGAACCGGCGGGTGGTCCAGCCGGTGATCCGGCACCACAGTTCGCCGTGCACGGTCAGCTCGGCGTCGGCGACCATCTCCTGGGCGGTCACCGAACGGATCCAGGCCGTGCACTGGACATCACCTGTGGGCACGGGTCCGTGGTACGACACCTGTTCGATCCCGGTCGGCAGCACGGTCTGGTCGACCGTGTGCATGACCTGCATCCAGTGCCCGATCAGCTGTCCGGCGCTGTCCAGCAACGCACCCGGTGCGGGCAACGGGGTGAGCACGCCGGCGATCCCGTTGTCCGCCAGGCAGTCGATCTTCGTCACGCCCGCGAACGCCGGGCCGTGGAACATCCAGTTGTCCTCGTACAGCTCGGCGGCGGTGACCGGCGCCTCGCGGACGCCTTCGAGTTCCTTGCCGACCAGCTGTTTCGCGACCGGCGCCATCAGCACGACGCCCTCGGCGTAGTCGCCGACCCTCACCACGACGCGATCCTGGCCGTCCGCGCGGGCGGAGATCTTCACCGTGGACGCGGGCAGGGCCGTCAGCCAGCGCTTGGCCTTGACCTGCGTGAACCCGTGCACGGTGCCGCCGGTGAGCCTGCGCGCGGCGTCCGCGAACACCTCCAGCAGGCCGGTCGCGGGCACGATCGGGAACCCGTCGGCGAGGTCCGGCCAGCCAGGCGGCTGCGGGAACACCGAGTGGTCCACCAGTTCCGGCATGGTCCTGAGCGAGAACTCGCGGGTGAACCCGGCCTCGTTCGGCCTGAGCGCGCCGACGACCTCGCGCGCCACGGCGTTGGTGTGGGCCAGGAGCTTGTTGACCGCGGCCGACATCGGGCTGTCGTCGGCGACCAGCACCGGCTCGGTGCTCAGCGGGTCGAGCTTGATCCTCGGCGTGCCGAGCCTGAGCTTGACCTTGTGCGCCGTGCCGCGCTTGAGCCCGAACGCCCACAACGCTTCCGGCGCGATGTCGGCGTTCACCGCGACGTGCGGCTGGTCGGACAGCGTGTCGCCGACGAACCCCGGCAGGCTGCCCTGTCCGATTTGGACGAACGCGCGGAAACCCGCGCTGTGCATGCGTTGCAGGAGCGGCCGGAACTTGACCGGTTCGACCAGGTGGCGCAGGACCAGTTCGCGGACCTCGCCGGCGGCCATGGGTTCGAGCGAGTTCGCCGACCACACCGGGATGTCCGAGGCGCGGACCGGCAGCCGGTCGAGCATCTCCCTGGCCTGCCCCAGGTACGGGGCCAGCGCCGGGGTGTGGAAGCCGGTGCGGAACGGCATCAGCTGGGCCATGACCCCACTGGCCTTGAGAGTCGCGATGACCTCTTCGAGCCTGTCGATCGGGCCGCAGATCACCGACTGGTGCGGGCAGTTGTCGTGGCTGATCGTCACGCCGTCGACGAGGTGCTGTTCGGCGGTGTCGGCGGAGCAACCCAGTGCGGCGTAAGCGATGTCGACAACGGCGACCGCGCCGGGGCCGAGCGCGGAGACGAACTCGTCGATCGTCGGGTAGATGCCACCGACGACCATCGCGGTCCACTCGCCCATGCTGTGTCCGGCGAGCGCGCCGGGGATGATGCCGAGCGCCATCAGTTCGCGGGCCTCGCGGCGGCCGTCCTGCAACAGCTGGACGGCGTGGTCGACGACCTCGCCGCTGAACTCCCGCTCGAAGCCCGGGAACAGGAAGGCGACCTGGTCCGTGCTGGTCAGCAGCGGTTGCGGGGAGAACCAGATGTCGTGCCGGCCCGGCCACGCCTTGCCCTGGGCGAGGACGCGTTCGGCGAGCTTGAGCTTGCGGTCGTCGGGGTTGCCGATGGCCAGCCGGAACGCGCGGTCAGCGTTGGAGACGCGGCGTTCTTTGAGCGCCGCGGCCAATTCTTCGGCGGTGTCGGCGGCGAACGTCATGACTGGCTTGCGCGGCTTGGCAATGGTGTGACCGTCGAGGACGGCGTGTGCGTTGATCCCGCCGAACCCGAACGCGTTGACGACCGCGCGGTGCGGTCCGCTCCACGCGCGGGCTTCGCTGACCGGCGTGAACCTGGTCCCGGCGAGGGACGAATGCGGGTTCTCGACGTTGAGCGTGGGCGGCAACGTGTTGTGGTGCAACGCGAGTGCGGCTTTGATCAGCCCGGCCATCCCGGCGGCGGGCATGGCGTGGCCGATCATCGACTTCACCGTGCCGATGCCGATCTCGTCGCCTTCCGCGCCGAACGCGTTGATCATCGTGGCCAGTTCGGCGGCGTCACCGGCGGGCGTCGCGGTGCCGTGGGCCTCGATCAAGCCGGGAGCGTCACGGTGCGGGTCGAGGTTCGCGCTGGCCCAGGCCCGTTGCACGGCAAGGAGCTGGCCCTCGGGATTGGGCGTCATCATGCTCGTCGCCCGGCCGTCACTGGCGGTGCCGATACCGCGGATCACCGCGTAGACGCGCTCGTCGCCGACGTCCTCCAGTCGCTTCAACACGACCATGCCGACGCCTTCGGACAGCAGCGTGCCGTCCGCCGCGGCGTCGAACGGCCGGATGCGCTCGCTCGGACTCAACGCCCTGAGCTGCGTGAAGACGCTCCACAACGTCGGGTGGTGGCAGACGTGCACGGCCCCGGCGAGCATGGCGTCCGCGCGGCCCTCCTGGAGCTCGCGGACGGCGTGCTCGACGGCGACCAGGCCGGACGCGCAGGCCGCGTCGACCGTGTACGCCGTGCCCTTGAGGTCGAACCGGTTCGCGATCCGTGACGCCGCGAGGTTCGGGACCAGGCCGATCGACGACTCCGGCTGCTCCGGTCCGAGCTTGTCGCGGATGGCCTGGCGAACCGTGTCGAGGTCCGCGCCAGCGAGATTCGGGAAGAGATCGCGAACGACCGACACGACCTCGTCCGCGAGCCGCACTCGCTGGTCGAGGCGCGCGCAGCCGGGTGTGAGGTAACCACCGCGACCGACGACGACGCCGACCCGGTCGCGCGACGGAAGGCTCGCCTCGCCGCCCGCGTCCGCGATGGCTTCGGCGGCCGTGGCGAGAGCGAGCAGCTGGTCCGGTTCCGCGCCGTCCACAGTGGACGGCATGATGCCGAACCTGGTCGGGTCGAACTCCGCCAGGTCGTCGACGAACCCGCCCTTGCGGCAGTAGAACCTGTCGCCGGTGGTGCTGCCCTGGTCGTAGTAGGTCGCCGGGTCCCAGCGGCCGGGCGGGATCTGCCCGATGGAGTCGACACCGGCCGCGATGTTGCGCCAGAACGCCGACGCGTCGGGGGCACCGGGGAAGACGGCGCCGATCCCGACGATCGCTATGCCTCCCATCGGTAGACCACCTGCACGTCCTCACCGGTGAAGATCTCGTTCAGCAACGCGTCGACACCTTGCCGCGGCTCGATCAACGGGATGCCGCGGCGCGCGTACTCGTCGGCGAGCCCGACGGCCATGCCCGCGCCGGCCCAGGGGCCCCAGTCGACGGCGACGACCCGCCGCTGGGTGCCCCAGAACCTGGCCATCCGGTCCAGCGCGTCGTTCGCGGCCGAGTAGTCGGCCTGGCCGCGGTTGCCGAACACCCCGCTGACGCTGCCGAACAGCACCAGGAAGCCGTCCGTGAACGCCTTGGCGCCGTTGACCTTCGTCGTCCAGACCCGGTCGAACGACTCCTGGGTCTTGGCTTCGATCAGCTTGTCGTCCAGCACGCCCGCGCCGTGGATGACACCGTCGATCCGGCCGAACCTGGCCTTGATGTCGTCGAGCACCGCCTGGACGGCTTCGGTGTCGGTGACGTCGCACTCGTGGTACCGCACTGAGGATGCCTTGGCGCGCAGGCGTTCCATGGTCTGGCGGACCTCACGTTCGGCGAGCACCTTGCGCGCCTTCGCCGGCACGTTGTCCTTCTCGCCCAGCTCGAACAACGCCTTCACGAGTTCGGGCTCGGTCGTGGCGTGGCCGAGGCGATGGTCCTCCGGCGCGATCGGGGTGCGGCCGATCAGCTCGATGTGGCAGCCGGTGCGTTCGGCGAGTTCCGTGGCAGCGAGGGCGGTGATGCCACGGGCGCCGCCGGTCAGCAGCACCACGCTGTCGGCGTTGAGGCTGAGAGTGCTCTTGGCGAGTTCCGTCGGAACCGCTTCGATGACCTGCCGCCTGCCCGCGTGGTAGCCAACGACGGCCGGTCCGGGGCCGATCTCGGCGAGCAGCGCGGTGGCGATGTCGCGGTGGCTCTCCTTGGAGTTCACGTCGACCGCGCGCACCACGAGGTCCGGGTACTCCAGCGCGGCCGTGCGGATCAGGCCGTGCAGGCCGATGTCCGCGGGCAGTTCGTCCGGCGTGTGATCGAAACCGAACGTGCCGCCGCCCGTGGTCACCACGAGCAGGTTCACGCCGTTGGTCACGCACGCCTTGACCTCGCTGAACGCCTCGGGCAACCGTGCCCCGAGCCGGACCACGACGTCGATGCCGCTCAGATCGTCCGGCAACACCGGCTCGATGCGCGGACGCACGGCGTGCCGCTCGATGAGGTCCGCGAGCTCCAGGCCGATGCCGTTGTCGTCGATGATCAGCACGGTCTTGCCGGTCAGGTCGACGGGGTCCGCCGGTTCCGCCGCCACCACCTGCGGCACCAGCCGGACGAGACGCCCGGTGCCGCTCGTGATGGCCGGAGCGGGAGGAGCGGCCGGGACGGCCGGGGTCTCGCCGAACCAGCCGACGATCCCGTCGATCGTCTTCAGCTGGGCCAGCTCGTCGACCTCGCCCACCGCACCCAGCTCCTGGGCCAGCTCGCCCACGATCTCGGCGCGCTTGATCGAGTCGATCGACAGGTCGGCTTCCATGTCCAGCCCCGGCTGGAGCATCTCCACCGGGTAGCCCGTGCGCGTGCTGATGGTCCGCAACACCACTGCCCTGACGTCCCTGGCAGGTGCCGCGGGGGTGGACGCGGCGCCGAACCAGCCGACGATCCCCTCGATGGTCTTGAGCTGCGCCAGCTCGTCCACCGACCCCGACGCGCCCAGTTCGGCCACCAGCTCGCCCACGATCTCGGTCCGCTTGATCGAGTCGATCGACAGGTCGGCTTCCAGGTCCAGCCCCGGCTGCAACATCTCCACCGGGTAGCCGGTGCGGTTGCTGATCGTCCGGAGCACGACCGCGCCCACGTCCTCCTGCGCCTTGGCCACCGGAACCGGGGCAGCGGCGGCGACGGCGTGCTCGATCACCGGCATCGGCGCCGGAGCCGAGGCGGGCGCGGTGCCGAGGTAGCTCAACAGCACGTCGCGCTGGGCGCTGACCGCGTCCCGCATGCCGTCCAGGAACTTCTCGATGATCTCGTCGCGCCCCAGCCCGGCTCCCACCCTGAGCGTCGGGAACTCCGTCGCGGGCCGCAGCCCGCCGGGCAAAGCGTCGCCGTTCGCGTCCCGCACGAGACCTCCATCCACGTACCAGCCCGGCCGCGGCGGCGCGACCGTGGCGGGTTCGGCCCTGTCCTCGAACAGCGGCGCGGCGTCCACCTCGACGCCGGCGACCGCGAGTTCCGCGAGCGTGCGCAGGAACGTCGCGTGGTCGTCGCACCGCAACGCCTGATGCGGCCGGTCGCCGAGGGTCTTGCCGGCCAGCGAGGTCAGCACCCCGCCCGGCCCGGCCTCGACGAAGATCCGCGCGCCCGCCGCGTACATCGACTCGATCTGGTCCACGAACCGCACCCGGCCCGCGAGCTGCGCGGACAGTCCGTCCCGCACGTCCGCGTGGGGTTCGGCGGTCACGTTCGACCACACCGGAAAACGCGTCTCCCCAAGGGAAACGGCCGCGAGACGATCCGCGAACCGGTCACGGGCACCCGCCATCAGCGGGCTGTGGAACGCGGCGGCGACCGGGATGCTCTTCACGCTCAGCCCGGCGGTCCGCAACACCTCGACGGCGTTCTCCACGGCGGCCGTCGCACCCGAGATCACGACCTGGTCGGGCGCGTTGTGGTTGGCCACCACGACGTCCGCCGGCAGCAACGCCTCCACCGAGGCCAGCGGCGCGGACACCGCGGCCATCGTGCCGGGGTCCTCCCCGACGGCCTCCAGCATCGCCTCGGCGCGGGCCGCACTCAGTTCGAGCAGCTCGTCCGCACCGAACACACCCGCGGCCGACAACGCGACGAGTTCGCCGTAGCTGTGGCCACCGGCCAGATCCGGCCGCACGCCAACGGAGTCCAGCAGCGCGGTGACCATGAGTCCTGCGATGCCGAGCGTCGGCTGGGCCATCCGCGTGTCGGTGATCTCCGCGCGTTGCCTGGCGACGTCCTCGGCGGTCAGCGCGGCCGGCGGGTACATCACCCGCTCGTACCGGGCGTCCACGAAGTCCTGCAGCCGCGGGAATGCCGTGACCAGGTCGAGCAGCATGCCCGGCCGCTGGCTGCCCTGACCGGGGTAGAGGAACGCGATCTTCGGCCGCTCTCCCCCGCGCAACCGGACGACGTCGCTGGAACGCCAGGCCTCGACGTCCGCGAGCGCCTTCACCAGGCCCGAGTGATCGCTCACCACGAACGCCGCCTGAATCGTGCCTTCGCCACACGCCGCGGCGAGTGACCGCAACGGTGTCCTGGCATCGACGAGCGCATTCAGCCGAGCCGCTTCCCGTTGTGCCGCAGCCTGATCATCACCGCGGATCAGGAACAGCTCGGCAGGCCACCGGGTCAGCCCGTGGCGTGGTTCGTCGGCGCCGGTGTAGCCCGCCAGCACGGTGTGGAAGTTCGTGCCGCCGAACCCGAACGCGCTCACGCCCGCGACCCGGTGCTTGCTCGCCCACGTGCGGTGGCCGAACGCGAACGGGCTGGTCCGCGCGTCCCAGAACGCGTTGGGCTGCTTGACGTGCAGCGTGCCGGGCCGCAGACCGGTGTGCACGGCGAGCGAAGCCTTGATCACGCCCGCCAGGCCGGCGGCGCACTTGGTGTGCCCGATCTGCGACTTCACCGACCCGATCGTGCAGGTGCCCGGTTCGACGCTGGAGAACATCTCGGTGAGCGCGGCCAGCTCGGTCCGGTCGCCCACCACGGTTCCGGTGCCGTGCGCCTCGACCAGCCCGACCTCGGTCACCGGCAGACCCGCTGCGGCGTAAGCACGGCGCAACGCCCGTTGCTGGCCTTCCGGACGTGGCGCGGTGAGGCCCATCGACCGGCCGTCACTCGACGCACCGATGCCCTTGATCACCGCGTAGACCCGGTCGCCGTCGCGTTCGGCGTCGGCCAGCCGCTTCAGCACGACACACGCCACACCCTCGCCGAGCGCGATGCCGTCCGCCGCCGAGTCGAACGTGGCGCAACGGCCCTTGGCGGACAACGCCTTCACCGAGGCGAACATCTGGTAGTCGTGCGCGCTGTTGTGCAGGTCGACCGCGCCGCACAGGACCATGTCGCTGGTGCCGCCGACGAGTTCCTTGCACGCCACGTCGAGCGCGGCGAGGCTGGACGCGCAGGCTGCGTCGACGGTGTAGTTCGCGCCGCCCAGGTCCAGCCGGTTCGCGACCCGGCCGGAGATCACGTTGCCGAGCACGCCGGGGAACGAGTCCTCGGTCAGTGCGGGCAGGTGGTCCTCCAGGCCGCGGATTCCCAGGGCGGGCAACGCGGTGCGGACCGTGTAGGCGTTCGCGAGATCGGCACCGGCCTCGGCCCCGAAGATCACGGACGTGCGTTCGCGGTCGAACACGCGAGTCGCGTATCCCGCGTCCTTCAGCGCCTGCGCCGACACTTCGAGCGCCAGCAGCTGCGCGGGTTCGATCGAGGTCAGCGAGGCGGGCGGAATGCCGTACGCCAACGGGTCGAACGCGGTGCGCGGAATGAACCCGCCCCACTTGAACGGGCTGCCGTAGCGTTCGGGCGACCAGCGGTCCGGCGGGATCTCGGTGATGGAGTCGGTGCCCGCCAGCACGTTCGCCCAGAACTCGGCCACGTCCCGGGCGCCCGGCATGATCGCAGCCATGCCGACGATGGCGACGTCCAGCGGCTCCTGTTCTGCGCTGTCCACGGTGGTCTCGGGCAGCAGACCGGCCACGATGTCCTCGTGCAGGTCGGCGATCGTGGTGCGCTCCGAGCGCAGCGTCGCGACCTGACCGATCATGAACATGCCCTCGCGGCGCTGTTCGTCCTCGCCGACCGCCTTCAGGCCCTCCTCGTCGCGGACGAGACCGCGGCTGGCGAGCCGGAGCCGGCCGAGGTTGAGCTGTTCGAGCCGCTCCCAGCTCTCCTGCTTCGACAGGCCGGTGAGCTCGGCCCTGGCCTGCTCGAACGTGTCCACATAGGACGTCTGGGCGCAGCGGACCGCGTGGCCGGGCGAGGTCTCCAGCAGTGCCGTGTCCTCGCACTCCAGCGCGACCTGCTGGAACACCGGCTGGATCGCGCCGTGCGTGACGGCTTCCTCGGTGAACAGGTAGGCCGTGCCGACGAGAACGCCGACCGCCGCACCCCGTGCCGCGATCGGTGCGGTCATCGCGGAGATCATCGCGGCCGAGCGGGCGTCGTGGATGCCACCGGCGAACAACGCGACAACGTCCTTCTCACGACCGCGCAGGACGTCGATCTGCTGCTGCCACAACGTGAAGCTGGTTCGAGGGCCGGTGTGCCCGCCGCACTCCGATCCTTCGAAGACGAACTTGCGCGCGCCCTCGTCGAGGAATCGGCGCAGCAGCGCGGGCGACGGCACGTGCAGGAACGCCTCGATGCCGGCGGCCTCCAGCTCACGCGCCTGCGCGGGCGTGCCGCCGGCGACGATCGCGTACTTCGGCCGGACCGCCAGCACGGCTTCCATCTGCTTCGCGCGCAGCTCTGGCGGCGCGAACCCGAGCAGGCCGACGCCCCACGGCCGGTCGCCGAGCTTTTCCGACGTCTGTTCGAGGAGTTCGCGGACCGCCGCGCCGTCCATCAACGCGAGCGCGAGGAACGGCAGCGCGCCACCTTCGGCGACGGCGGCGGCGAACGCGGGCTGGTCGCTGACGCGGGTCATCGGGCCCTGCGCGATCGGGTAGCGCAGGCCGGGCACGCGGTCGCAGAACGGCCCGCCGGCCCGGATCGAGCGGCTCTCACCCCCCAGGGTGAGATTGTCGCGAATCGCCCGCTGAATCGCGCCTACGACACCACCGACGGTCCCAAACGAGACGCGATAGAATTCGGCGAACGCGCCTTCTTGACCAATTTCGAGCGTGTTCTGACGAACATGCACACGCAACCCGGCGTTCACAACGGTGTCGGCGCCGTCCATCAGCCGGACCGCGTTCACAATTTCACCGGAAATGTGTTTTCGAGCCTCTGCGACTAGCGTGAGCTGGCCTTCCAGCACCACTCCGCGCGCGCCACCGGCGATCGCCGCGGCAGCTGTGTCGGGGCCGATCGAACCGGCCACCCAGACCGGCAGATCGGTCAGCGCGAGCACCTGCTGGAGCAACACGAACGCGGGCGAACCACCCACTCGGCCACCTGCCTCGGCACCCTTCGCGATCAGGCCGCCTGCCCCGAACTCGATCGCCGCAACAGCCTCGGCCACCGAGGTGACCACCGCCAGAACGCGGCGTTCGCCCAGCTCAGCCAGGTTCGGGACATGCCGAACGAGATCCACTACGACGGTGTCGACGGCGTCCGGCAGTGCTACCGCCAGCGGGCCGTGCAGTCTCACCGCGAACGCGCGCGGGTCACGCGCGGCGACACGCGCAAGATCGGCGGCGGCGTCCGGCCCGAGGTCGAGCACGCCGAGCGCGCCCGCCCGTGCGGCGGCGACCACGAGGGCCGGGTTGGGGGTGCTGAACGGACTAAGACACAGCACCCGTTCTCGATCCGACGGCATGTTCACTGCGCTCACTTCCTCACCCTGCAGGGGTGGGGAGAAAGGAATTCAGCTAGGTTACTACTGACCGGTACGGTTAGTGCGCGCTCACCGTACGCACAAACCGCGGGCGCCGTCGAGAGGGGTGGTGAAACTTTCTCACTTACGTAACCTGACGAATGACCCCAGATGGCGGGGCGCATTACGCCAGTTCGCGGATGGCGCTGCCTGCTATGGCATCCGCAGCACGGGTTTGACGACCTCGCCCGCCTCCGCCGCCTTGATCGCCTCGGTGATCCGCTCGAACGGGAAGTGCGTCACCAGTTCATCGAACGGAAACCTGCCCTGCCGGTGCAGGTCCAGTAGCGTCGTGATCAACGGAACGCTCCGGCCCTCACCGCCGAGGACACCGACGATCCGCTTGCCCCACAACGTGCTGAGGTGGTCGAGCTCCACCCGCGCCCCCGCGGGCGCACCGCCGATGAGAGCGCAGACGCCGCGCATGCCCACCGAGTCCACGGCCTGCCGGCACACCGCCACCACGCCGGTGCACTCCAGGCTGAAGTCCGCGGGCCCCGCACAGATCTCGTGCACCGCGGCCACCGGATCGTCCACGCTCGCGTTGACCACCTCGGTCGCGCCGTACCTCAGCGCGGCCCGCAACCGCGCCTCGTGCCGGTCGACGGCGATGATCTGGGTCGCGCCACTGTTGCGTGCGGCCATGACCGCGGCCAGCCCGACCGTGCCGACGCCGTAGACGACAATGGACGAACCAGCGTGCGGTCGCAGTACGTTCAACACCGCACCCGCGCCGGTCGACAGCCCACACGCCAACGGTCCCAATAGGTCCAGCGGCAGCAAGGTGTCCACCGGCACCAGACCGCGATACGGCACAACAGCGTGCGTTGCGAAGGACGACTGACCGAAGAAGTGGCTGGCCAACGGTGATCCGTCGAGCCTGCGCAAGGCCTGGCCGCCACCGACGAGAAGGTCGCCCAGCCGCAGGCAGTAGCGCGGCTGGCCGTCCAGGCAGTTGCGGCACTCACCGCACCACGGCCAGCCCAGCACCACGTGGTCGCCCTCCCCCACCCCTGCCACACCAGGCCCGACGGCCTCCACCACCCCGGCGCCCTCGTGCCCCAGCACGCCGGGCAACGGGAACGGCAGGTCGCCGTGCCGGGTGATGGAGTCGGTGTGGCAGATGCCGGTCGCGACGACGCGCACGAGCACCTCGCCCTCGCGGGGCTCGGCCAGCAGCACGTCCTGGAGTTCGAACTCCCCGTGCCGCTCACTCACCACAGCGGCCATGATCTTCACGCCAGCACCTCCGTCACGTCGGCCCGCACCGCCAGAGCGTCGAGGTCTGAAGGCACCTCGGCGTTGTCCCGGTTGATCCGCACCAGCCGCGCACCGGGCACGCCGCGCACCAGCGACTCCACCGGCCAGCGGATCACCGCCGGGGTGCTGAACCCGGCGCCGATCTCGACCACGAGCAGCCGGCCGTCGCCGCCCAGCCACTCCCGCAACCGCCGCCCATCAGGCGCGTAGTGGTCAGGGACGTACTCGGGTCCCTTGTGGACGTTGAGGAACACCGGCCCGCCGCAGCGCGGGCACGACGGCACGGCCGACACCTCACCGTTCGCCGCGTCGTAGGTGGCCAGCGCCGCCTCGACGATCGGCCTGCTCTCCCACGTCTCGCGGGTGCACGGCGTTTCGCACTGGTAGCGCCCGTAATCGCCCTGCGGTGACCACACGTCACCGAAACCGTTGCGTGCGAACAACCCGTCGACGTTGGACGTCAGCACGAAGTTGTCACGCTCGCCGACGAGTGCGCGCAGCCGTTGGTACAGCGGGTTCGGCGCGGGGTCGAACCTGATGTCGTCGACGTGCACGGACCAGTAGCCCCACAAAAGCCTTGGCGGCAGCGGCAATCCGATCAACTGATACCGCGCCCACAGACCTTTCCGGTGCAGCGCCGGGAACAGCTCCGCGAACCGTTCGGTGTCGGAGTAGTCGTAACCAGCGGCGGCCGACAGTCCCGCACCCGCCGCCACCAGTACCCGATCCGACTCGTCCAGCCAGCGTTCGAACGTCACAGCAACTCCCGGTAGGCGTCTTCGTCCTCGTCGCTGAAGGTCGCGAACACGACCCGGTCGAGCCGGCCGGGATGCGCGGCGAGCCAGTCCTGGACGGTGCTGATCGCGATCCGCGCGGCGGGCCGCTTGGGAAACCCGAAGATCCCGGTGCTGATGCCGCAGAACGCGATGGTGCGGATCCGGCCGGCCTGCGCCGCCAGGTCGAGGCACGCGCGATACGAGTCGGCCAGCGCGTTCTCGTGTGCTGGCAACACCTTCCCACGCACGATCGGCCCGACGGTGTGCAGCACGAACGGAGCGGGCAGGTGGTAGCCGCGGGTGATCTTCGCGATGCCGGTGGGTTCCGGCGCCGCCTGCGCCGCCATGATCCGGTGGCAGTCCTCGCGCAGCCGCGGACCGGCCGCGGCGTGGATCGCGTTGTCCACGCACGGATGCATCGGCTGGAAGCAGCCCAACATGGCGTCGTTCGCGGCGTTCACGATCGCGTCGGCCATCAGCCGCGTGATGTCGCCCCGCCACACCGCGATCGGCGCCGACAGTGATCGCGCGTTGACCAGCGGATGTTGCTGGCGTTCGCCGCCGAGCACCGCGTCGAGCACAGCGAGCAGCTCGGGATCGAACGGCGCCGGTTCCCGCACGGTCAACACGGACCGCAAGTGGCGGCGTTGCTCGGCGAGGCCGCGCGGGAGGGCGAACCGGCCCACCCACGGGTCCTCGCCGAGCAACCGCAACGCCTGCTCGGTCAGCACGCCGAGGCTGCGGGCAGGTGCGGGCGGGCTGAGCGGGTGGAACGGCTCGTCCAGCGCGACCTCGTTCCGGTAGTCGCGCAACGGCAGTGCGGTGATCATGGCCAGAAGTGATCGTGGTCAGAACAGGCCGTTGGTGTGCGGCAGCTCGGCCGGGATCGGGGTGAGCACGTCCCAGTGCTCGACGATCTTGCCGTTCTCCACGCGGAACAGGTCCCAGTACGCCACCGGCTCGCCGAACTCGCCCTCGGACTGCAGCAGCACGAGATCGCCTTCCGCCACCACCTGGTGGATCGTCTTGTAGACGAGGTTCTTGCCCTGGCCGGCCCACTTCGCCGCGGCCGCGCCGAACCCGGTGAGCCCGTCGGCGGCCTCGGGGTTGTGCTGCAGGTAGGTCTCGGTGGAGATGTAGTCGGTCAGCACGGAGTAGTCGGCGTCCTGCAAGACGCGCTGCGCGAACTCACGGACGAACGCGCGGGACTGTTCGGTGTCGGCGTTCGCCGGCTGGGCAGGACCGTCCGTCTGGGACCGTCCGCTGGCCGTTTCGGCAACGACGGGCGTGAGCGCGTCCCAGTGCTCGGCGAGCTTGCCGTCCACCACCCGGAAGAGGTCGAACGCGACCAGCGGTTCCGGCGCGAAGCCGTGGTAGATGCCGTGCAGCGCAACGAGATCACCATCGCCGATCACGCGGGCCAGTTCGTAGCGGAAGCCTTCCGGCAGGTTCGCGACGAGCCCGCGCAGTGCCTCGGGTCCGTCGCCGATGAGCGCGCTGTGCTGGCGGTAGTCCGGTGCGACCCAGCGGTCCACAGCGGACGGATCCTTGTCGCCGAAGAGTTCGCCTGCGGCCTTGAGCACGAGTTCCTTGTTGTTCATGCCTCCAAAGATGTCCCACCGGTCTGCGGCGGACGAGGTAGGATCACGCCTCACCATGGTCAAAAGTGGACAGGTCGCCAGTTTCGGCTTCAGCAACCCCGACCGCGGCCAGCTGGGCCTCGAGGTGGTCGACCTCGCCGTGCTCCGGCGCAGGTACACCGACGACACGCTGACCAAGGTGCACCGCACCGACTTCCACCAGCTGTTTCTGGTCACCGCGGGCAGCGCCACCACCATGGTCGATTTCGTGGACCACCCGTGCGAGCCCGGCACACTGCTGCACGTCAGCCCCGGCCGGGTGCTCCGCCTGCCCGACGGCGACGCGGAGGTGTTCATGGTGCTTTTCACCCCGGCGTTCCCGCCGCCGCTGGACGGCACACGGCCGTTGCTCAGCCCGTTCGGCCCGGTGCGGCGAACCGTGCCCAAGCTTGAGCAAGCGGTCATCACGCGTGCAGTACAGGACCTCAAGCAGGAGTACCGCCGCAACGTGCTGACGAACGAGCCGGTCGACCTGCTCCGCCAGTTGCTGGGCGCGTTGTTGTTGCGCATCGCCCGCCTGCCCTCGGACATCGATCCTTCACACGGGGACGGCCGGTTCGAACGGTTCCAGCAGGAGCTGGAGCGCTCGTTCGCGGTGACGCGCAACGCCGCCGAGTACGCCGCGCGGATCGGTTACTCGTTGCGCAGCCTCAACCGCATCTGCCTGGCCGCCACCGGTCAGTCCGCGAAGGCGTTGATCGACGCGCGGGTGGCGTTGGAGGCCAAGCGCCTGCTCGTGCACACCGATCTGTCGTCGGCGGCGATCGGGTATCGGCTGGGGTTCAGCGAGGCCACCAACTTCACGAAGTTCTTCACCCGCGAGACGGGCGGGTCACCCGGCGCGTTCCGCCAGTAGCTGCTCGATGGTGCGGGTGGCGACGCCCACGAGGAACGGGTTGGTGTCCCGGTAGTACGGCAGCGCGACGACCGCGAGCTCCAGCGCCCAGCCCTGCGCGCGCAGCCAGGTGGCGTCGTCGAACTCGGCGAGTTCTCGCCGGAACGCCCTGCGGCCGCGTTCGTCGAGGAACAGCCACGCGGTCATCAGGTCACCCGCGGGATCTCCGACGGCGGCGCAACCCCAGTCGATCACGCCGGTGAGCTCGCGGTCGGTGAAGAGCAGGTTGCCCTCGTGGAGGTCGGCGTGCAGCCATCGCGCTGGTTGGTCCCAGTGAGGCGCATCGAGCACTTCCCGCCACAGCGCGAGCAGTCTCGGGTCGTTGCCGAGTTCGGCGATGGACTCGCGCACCCGGTCGTCGCTGCTGGCGTGGTCGAGACGGCCTCGGTAGGTGGTCCACGCCTCGACCGCGGTGTCGATCCCGTGCAGCGCCTGGACCAGCTCCGCCAGCCGGATCCCGGTGGTCTCGCTGACCTCGCCGATCGTCGCGATGTCGCCGCTGAGCCAGCGCACGACCGACCAGCGGTACGGGTAGTTCTCGGTGGGCTCGCCCAGTTCCAGCGGTTCCGGCACGGCGACCGGGAGGTGCGGGGCGAGCTTCGGCAACGTCGCCGCGTCCCGTTCGGCCTGTCCGCTGGACCACTCGATGCGCGGAAGCCGCACCGCGAGTTCGTCGCCGAGGCGGTAGATCGCGTGGTCCGTGCCGCCGTGTTCGAGCTGGGTGATCGGGAGGCCGTGCCAGCGCGGGAACTGCGTGCGGACGAGTTCGTCCACAAGGGACACGTCCGTCGCGATCTCGCCGTCGTGCATCGACCACTCCCGCCGGGCCCGGTGTCCATGCATGCAACACCGGGCCTGACAGGCGAAGCAACTGCTTTTAGTGCCGGAAGCAGAGGGTTCCCCACTGGAACCCGGCGCCGATCGCGGACATCACGAACACGTCGCCGCGCCGCAGCTCGCCGAACCTCGCGTGCAGGGCGGTGAACACGCCGGCCGACCCGGTGTTGCCGAGTCTGTCGAGCGTGACGGGCGCCTTGTCCGCCGGGACGCCGAGCTTCTCCAGCGCGGCGTTGACGATGTGCAGGTTGGCCTGGTGCAGGAAGAAGTGGTCGATCCGCTCGATCGGCACCTGCGCGTTCGCCGCCGCGGTGAGGATGCTGTCGGGCAGCCACCTCGTCGCGGTGTCCCAGACCGCCCTGCCGTTCATCGCGAGGAAGTGTTCGCGCTGGGCGACCGTCGTCTCGGACGTGGGCAGCTTCGATCCGCCCGCCTTGATCTGCACGTCGTAGGACAGTTCGGAGCCGAAGTCCCACGACAGCAGGCCGCTGCCGCCGTCGCCTTCCGTGAGGACCGCCGCTCCGGCCGCGTCGCCGAAGAAGATCCGCGTGGTGCGTTCCTGTGGATCGGTGACGCGGCTGGCGCAGTCGGCCGCGATCACCAGCGCCGTGCGGGCGGCCGAGGACTGCAGGAGGTGTGCCGCGAGCAGCAACGCCTGCACGCCGTTCGCGCACGCCGCCTGCGTGACGTCGAGCGTCAACGCCCGGTGTGCTCCGAGTGCCTCCTTGACGATCAACGCCGTGGACGGCAGCGGCTGGTCCCAGGTGTAGGTGGCGACGATGATCACGTCGAGCTGCTGGGCCGTCGTGCCGGCCGCCGCCATCGCGTCGCGTGCCGCGTCGACGCACATGTCCGAGACCGCGCGGTCCGGTGCGAGCCAGCGCCGTTCGCGGATGCCGGTCCGGCTGGTGATCCACTCGTCGGACGTGTCGACCATCCGCGCGAGGTCGTCGTTGGTGACGATCCGTTCGGGGAGGTGGACGCCGGTTCCGCGCAACGCCACCGGGATCACACGAGGCTCCTGGCGGTGTTGGTGGCGGGCGTGATCAGTTCGGCGAAGTCCACGTAGAACCGGCCGGACGCGCACTCGCCGCCGAGCAGGATCCGGCGGGCGACCTCCGCGGTCAGCGCGCCGCCGAGCGCCACGCCGGACGCGAGCTGCGGCCAGCTGCTGAGCGTCTTGCCGAGCTCGTCGAACGACGCGCGCAGCTCGGGGCTGATCCGTTCCGCGTCGACCATGGCGAGGATGAGGTCGACCTTCTGCGGTTTGGTGAGGTTCTCCAGCTCGTCGGCGGTGATGTCGCCGATCAGGCCGTGCAGCAGGGGCCGGTCGGGTTCCTCGTCGAACCGTTCGACGTCGAGCATGCCGCGGTCGTTGCAGTCCATGACGACGGGGATGCCGCGCTTGCGGGCTTCCTCCCTGGCGGCGATCTTCGCGTACGGGGTGTCGCACTCCTCGACGAGAAGGTCGAGGTGTTCGACGAAGTTCTCCAGGTTCGCCTTGGTCAGGCCGTCGGTGAAGATCTCGATGTCGAGGTACGGGTCGATCTCGAACATCTGCCTGGCCGAGATCACCGCCTTGTTGACGCCGAGTTGGTGCACGCCGGCGCGGAGGCGGTTGAGGTTGGACAGCCCGAACTCGTCGAAGTCGGCGAGCTTGAAGCTGCCGCCGATGCCCTCCAGCGCGAACGTGACGGCGGCGCTGTTGCCGACCGACAGCCCGACGACGCCGATCCTCTTGCCCAGCAACGTCCTCTGCTGCGGGCGCTCGATCTTGCCTCGGTTGCGGTCGGTGCGGACGAGCCGGAACTCCTCGCGGGGCAGCACGTGCACGAGCCGTTGCGACCAGGGGTAGTACACCCAGGTGCCGTACTCCCACTCGGAAAGCCCGCCCAGCTGCTCGTTCTTGCGCTGCGCCAGGTCCTCCGCGGGTGGCAGCCACGGCTCGCGGCTGCGGATCAGCTCGTCGATCTGCGCGTCGATGGTGTCGTGGATCTCGCGAACCTGGCCGCTGTTCAACAGTGTCCGCAACGCGTCCCGGTCCGTCGCGACCGCGGGGGTGAACAACAGCGGCTGCCAGGACGTGGTGTTCGCTCCGGCGTTGAGCCGCTCGGGTCTGCGGTGACTGGTCGCGATGGCGGGAACGTGGTCGACCGCCACCAGCTTCGGGAGCTCGTCGCGGGCCTTCGTGACCAGGTCCTGGTACTCGCCGGCGCCCTTGCTCACGTCGTGGAACATGATGACGACGTCTTCGGTGTACTGCTCGACGTATCGGCGTGTTCCGTCGACACACCGGAAACCAAAACGCTCGTGGAACTCGTGCTGCCCGTCTTTGGTGCCCGATGTACCAATCATCGCTTTCGCACCCAGAGCGTGCGCGGCGCCAATTGCGACGGCGTTCAAATATGCGCCGAGCCCCAGTTTCCTGGCCCGATGCTCGACCACGAGTCGGCTGTGCTCAAACGTTTCCTCGGGCGTCACCCCGGCATCCCCCAGAACCCGCAGATAACCGGCAACGCCGAGGAATGCGCGGGACTGGTAGAGCTCCCCCGTCGCCGGTGTCGACAGCCTGATGTACCCGAGAGGCGGCCCATCAGGCTCTTTGCGGGCGACGAAGTGCCAGGCACCGTGGTCCAGGTCCTGATCGTCGACGTGCCGGCCGTCCTCGGCCAGGAACGCCGGGCGGCGACCGCGGTCGAACAGCACCCGCGCCCTCAACTCCCGGACGGTCTCCACTATCTCGTTGCTGACAACGTTGTCAACGGGAGCTAAGAACGCACTAACGTGCCACTGCGGGTGCATCTTCACGCCACCTCAAAATCGAAAAACGGGTGATGGCCGCGAACGATAGCCGTAGTTGATCATGCTTGCGAAATCGATCGTCCCAACTGGGTGAAATCCCATTCATCATCCCATCGATACCTTTTCGGCACCCTGGGTTCATGTTTCCATCAGTGGTCACCCAGCGGCCGGTGCCCGCTCGTACCGGGAACTCGGGCTCCCCGAACGATCCCGCGTGGTCACGCTTCCATCAGCCCCGGAAGGAACCGCTCTCACCGGCAGAAGCTGTGGTTTCCACTACTAGTGCGCCTGTTCGAATGTGCCAACGGGGATCGCCTCGGGAGCACCGCGGGATTCGGACTGACGGAGCGCAAAGCATGAGCAACTCCAGTGAAAAGGTGGTCGAGGCGCTGCGGGCGGCCATGAAGGAGGCCGACCGCCTGCGTCGCGCCAACCGGCAACTGGTGGCCGCGGCCAGCGAACCGGTCGCGATCATCGGCATGGCCTGCCGCTTCCCCGCCGGCATCACGTCCCCGGAGGACCTCTGGGAACTGGTGTCGTCCGGGCGTGACGCCATCACCGGCTTCCCGGCCGACCGCGGCTGGGACGTGGACTCGTTGCTGGGCAGCGGAATCGACGCACGCGGCAACAGCGTGTCCGTGCAAGGCGGCTTCCTGCACAGCCTGGCCGAGTTCGACCCGGCCTTCTTCGGCATCTCCCCGCGCGAAGCCGTGACCATGGACCCGCAACAACGCCTGCTGCTGGAAGTCTCCTGGGAAGCCCTGGAACGCGCCGGCATCGACCCGACTTCGTTGCGCGGCTCCAGAACCGGCGTGTACATCGGCACCAACGGCCAGGACTACGAACACCTGTTGATCCGCGGCCTCGACGACGCCACCGGCGACGTGGGCACCGGCATCGCCGCCTCCGCCGAGTCCGGCCGCATCTCCTACGCCTTCGGCTTCGAGGGCCCCACCCTCACCGTCGACACAGCATGCTCTTCTTCTTTGGTATCACTACATCTCGCAGTCAACGCCCTGCGCGGCAGCGAGTGCTCCCTGGCACTGGCCGGCGGCGTGAACGTCATGTGCACCCCCGGCTCCCTGGTCGAGTTCTCGCGCCAGGGCGGCCTGGCCCGCGACGGCCGCTGCAAGGCCTTCTCCGACGACGCCGACGGCACCGGCTGGTCCGAAGGCGTAGGCGTACTGGCCCTGGCGCGCCTGTCCGACGCCCTTGCCTCGAACTACCCGGTGCTCGCCGTCGTACGCGGCTCCGCCGTCAACTCCGACGGCGCCTCCAACGGCTTCACCGCCCCCAACGGCCGCGCCCAGCAGCGCGTGATCAGGGCAGCCCTGGACCGCGCGGGCCTGTCTCCGTCCGATGTGGACGTTGTGGAGGCACACGGCACCGGCACACCTCTCGGTGACCCGATCGAGGCCCGCAGCCTGCTCGCCACCTACGGCACCGACCGCCCTTCGCCACTGCTGCTCGGCTCTGTGAAGTCGAACCTCGGCCACACACAGGCCGCCGCCGGTGTCGCCGGCATCATCAAGATGGTCGCCGCGATGCAACACGGCGTCGTACCGGCTTCGCTGCACGTGTCCCAGCCGTCTTCCCACGTGGACTGGTCGGCGGGCGCCGTGTCCCTGGTGACCTCGCCTGTCGAGTGGCCCGCCTCCGACCGGCCTCGGCGCGCCGCCGTGTCGTCGTTCGGCGTGTCAGGCACCAACGCGCACGTGATCATCGAGGCCGCCCCGGGCCTGGCAAGCACTACCGGCCTGGCCAGCGCGGCCGACCTCGCAGGCCCAGTGCCGCTGCCGTTGTCCGCGAAGTCCCCAGCCTCGCTGCGCGCCCAGATCGACCGCCTCCGCACCCACCCCGGCGACCCGCGCGACATCGGCCACTCCCTCATCACCACCCGCGCGCTGTTCGAGCACCGTGCCGTCCTCCTCGGCGACACCGAGATCACCGGCCAGGCCAAACGCACCGAACTGGCCATGCTCTTCACCGGCCAAGGAGCCCAGCGCCTCGGCATGGGCCGCGAACTCCACACCCGCTACCCGGTGTTCGCGGAAGCCTTCGACGCCTGCACCACCCCGGAACTGCGGCAGATCATCTGGGGCGACGACGACACCGAACTCGACCAGACCGCCAACGCCCAACCGGCCCTGTTCGCGTTCGAAGTCGCCCTGTACCGCCTCCTCGAAAGCCACGGCGTCCAGCCCGACCACCTCGCCGGGCACTCCATCGGCGAGATCGCCGCCGCACACGTCGCCGGCGTCCTCACCCTCGAAGACGCGAAGACCCTCGTCAACGCCCGCGCGAGCCTCATGCAGGCCCTCCCGCACACCGGCGCGATGGTCGCGGTCCAAGCCTCCGCGGCCGACGTCACTCCGCACCTCACCGAGAACACGGCCATCGCCGCGATCAACGGCCCGGAATCCGTTGTCATCGCAGGCGAAGAAGAAGCCACCCTCGCCATCGCCCAGCGCTGGAAGCACAAGCGGCTCCGCGTCTCGCACGCCTTCCACTCCCCGCTGATGGAGCCGATGCTCGCGGACTTCCGCGCGGCGATCAGCAACCTCACCTTCCACCAGCCGCAGATCCCGATCCAGTCCCAAGGCGACGTCACCGACCCCGAGTACTGGGTCCACCACGTCCGCGACACCGTTCGCTTCCACGACAACGTCCAAGCACTGCAAGGAAAGACCTTCCTCGAAGTCGGCCCGGACGGCATCCTCGCCGCGCTCGTCGACAACGCCATCCCGACCATCCGCCGCGACCGCGGCGAAGCCGGCGAGTTCCTCAAAGCCCTGGCCCGCCTGCACGTCACCGGCACGCCCGTCGACTGGCGCCCCTGCTACCCCGGCGGCAGACGCGTCGACCTGCCCACCTACGCCTTCGAGCACGCCCCGTACTGGCCGTCGGTCTCGGTCAGCACGGGCGACGCCGCGGGCCTTGGCCTCTCCCCCGCCGGTCACCCGCTGCTCGGCGCCGCCATGACCGTCGCCGGCTCGGGCGAACTGATCCTGACCGGCAAGCTGTCAGGCGCGCAGTGGCCCCGCTTCCCCACCGCCGGATTCGTCGAGCTGGCGCTGAAAGCCGCCGACCTCACCGGCCACACCGCGGTCGAGACCCTGACGACGGTCGAACCGCTTCACCTGCCGGACAACAACTCCGTCCAGGTCCAGCTGCACGTCGACACCGACGGCCGCTTCATCCTTCACTCCCGCTTCGAGCAGCAGGAATGGGTCAAGCACGCCGAAGGCAAGCTCGGCACGGGCACGCAACCTACGAACATCGCCGTCTGGCCGCCAAAGGGCGCCAAGGTCGTCTCCCACGACGACGAACGCCTCCGCGCGGTCTGGCAGCGCAACGACGAGATCTTCGCCGAAGTCGCCCTCGACGGTGAGGCCGCGGGCTTCGGCATCCACCCGGCTCTGCTGGACGCCGCACTGCACGCGACGTCGTTCCTCGGCATCGAAGGTGAGCCCGCGGACTGGCGTTCGGTCACCCTGCACGCCACCGGCGCCGAAGTGCTCCGCGTTCGACTGTCCACAGCAGACGGCAACGTGATCTTCCAAGCCGCCGACGCCGACGGAGCCGCGGTCCTGGACGCCGTGGTCACGTTGCGGCATCTGCACTCCACCCAGCGCACCGAGCTGCACCGGCTCGACTGGGTCCCGCTCGAGGTGCACGGCACGAACGACTGGGCCGTGCTGGGCGAGGACCTCCTCGGTCTCGGTGTTCCGGTCGTGGACTCGTTGGCGGGCGAGTCCACGCCGGACACCGTCCTCGTACCGGTCACCGGTGACGATCCGCACGCCCTCGCCGAGCACGCCCTGGCCTTGATCCAGGAATCGCTCCTGACGTCGTCGCGCCTGGCCTTCGTGACCCGTGGCGCGGTCTCAGGTGACGACCTGGGGGCCGCAGCGGTGTGGGGCCTGGTGCGCTCGGCCCAGGTCGAGCACCCCGGCCGCTTCCTGCTGCTCGACGTCGAGGACTCCCTCCCCGACGGCCTGACCTCGCTCTTCGACCTCGGCGAGACCCAAGCCGTCGTCCGCGGCAACGAGGTGCGCGTGGCCCGGATCGCCCGCGTCGCCGCCCACTCCGTCGAACGCCCCTGGGACGGCACCGTCCTCCTCACCGGCGACACGACGACCATCGCCCAACACCTCGCCGCGGCACACGGCGTGCGCAAGTTCATCGCCATCGGCACGTGCGACGTCGAAGGCGTCACGCTCACCGACTGGGATTCACTGCCCGCCATACTGCATACCGTCGACGATATGGTGGCGGTCGTACACGCGGCCGACCTCCAGGACGACGGCGTGATCGGCGCTCTGACCCCGGACCGGCTCGACGCCATACTGCAGGCCAAAGCCGATACGGCGTGGCTACTGCATACATTGTGCGGCGACGTGCCGTTCGTGGTGCTCACCTCGATCGCGGAGGTGGTCGGCGCGGTCGGCAAGGCCGCGCACGCCGCCGCCAACAGCTATCTGGACGCCCTGGTGGCCCACCGCCGCGGACGAGGCCTGCCCGGCCTCGCACTGGCGATGGACACCTGGGATCCAGCGCTGTTCGACGCCGCCGTCAAAACCGACGAGGCGTTCCTCGCGCCGTTCGTCCCCGACCGCGCCCGCCCAGGCCGTCGAACCGCCTCGAACGCCCGCAGCGGCGGCCTGGCGCTGAAGCTGACCGGCATGGCCGCGAACGAACGCCTGCCGTTCGTCGTCGAGGTCGTGCGGGACGAGGCCGCCAAGGTCATCCACGCCGACGCGGTGGCGGAGGACAGGGAGTTCCGCGCGCTCGGGTTCGACTCGCTGACCGCCATCGAACTCCGCAACGCGCTGGCACTCGCCACCGGTCTGTCCCTGCCAGCCACGCTGATCTTCGACTACCCGACCCCGCAGAGCGTCGCCGAACACCTCCTCGCCGAACTGACCGGCGAGGGCCTCTCCGACACCGTCGTCGCCCAGGGCCAGTCCGACCCGGACGACCCGATCGTGATCGTCGGCATGGCCTGCCGCCTGCCCGGCGACGTGAACTCGCCGGAAGACCTGTGGCAGCTGCTGGTCAACGGCGGCGACGGCGTGACGACGTTCCCCGGCGACCGCGGCTGGGAGGCCGAGGCGATGGGCGGAACCGTCGAGGGCGGCTTCCTGCACGGCGCAACGCAGTTCGACGCTGCCTTCTTCGGCATCTCACCCCGCGAAGCCCTGGCCATGGACCCGCAGCAACGCCAGCTGCTGGAAGTCGCCTGGGAGGCCGTCGAACGCGCGGGCATCGACGCCACCACGTTGCGCGGCACCAAGACCGGCGTCTACATCGGCACCAACGGTCAGGACTACACCAACCTGATCCTGCGCTCGCGCAACGAGGTCGAGGGCCACGCCTCAACAGGCTTGTCGTCCGCCGTGATCTCCGGCCGCCTCTCCTACACCTTCGGCTTCGAAGGCCCCGCGCTCACCGTCGACACCGCGTGCTCGGCCTCTCTCGTGGCCCTGCACCTGGCCGTGAACTCGCTGCGCTCAGGCGAGTCCACGATGGCCCTGGTAGGCGGCGTGACCGTCATGTCCACACCGATGAGCTTCGCCGGCTTCAACGCCCAAGGCGGTCTGGCCGGCGACGCGCGCTGCCGTTCGTTCTCCGAAGACGCCAACGGCACAGGCTGGGCCGAAGGCGTGGGCGTGCTGGTGGTCGAACGCCAATCCGACGCCCTGCGCGCCGGCCACCGCATCCTCGCCCTGGTGCGCGGCTCCGCCATCAACCAGGACGGCGCCTCGAACGGCCTGACCGCCCCGAACGGCCCGGCCCAGCAACGCGTGATCCGCCAGGCCCTCGCGAACGCCGGTCTGACCACTGTGGACGTGGACGCCGTCGAGGCCCACGGCACCGGCACCGTCCTGGGCGACCCGATCGAGGCCCAGGCCCTGCTCGCCACCTACGGCCAGAACCGCACGGAGCCACTCCTGCTGGGCTCCATCAAGTCGAACATCGCCCACGCCCAGGCCGCCGCCGGTGTGGCCGGCGTGATCAAGCTGGTCCTCTCCCTGCACCACGGCGTGCTGCCCAAAACCCTGCACGTCACCCAACCGACCTCGCACGTCGACTGGACCGCCGGCGCCGTCTCACTGCTCACCGAGAACACGCCCTGGCCCACCGTCGACCGCCCGAACCGCGCGGGCATCTCCTCGTTCGGCCTGTCCGGCACCAACGCCCACGTGATCATCGAGGCCGCCCCGCCCGCGCCTGTTCCCGCTGGCCAGGAATTGTCAGACCTGCCTGAGATGATTGGGATGGGGGGTGTTTCCCCCCAGGGGGCCGGCCAATCCGAATCGATCCCGAACACCGAGCCGAACGCCGAGCTCGGCGTTGTGCCGAACACCCAGCCGGACGTCGTGCCGTTGCTCGTGTCGGCGAAATCGGCCGAGGCGTTGCGCGCTCAGATCGACCAGATCCAGACCCTCGTGGCGAGCGGCGCCAACACACAAGACGTCGCCTACTCGCTGTTGCACCACCGCGTGACGTTCGACCACCGCGCCGTGCTGCTCGACAACGCGACGCTTGCAGAAGGCGTCGCATCCGCCAAAACGCTCGCAATCCTGTTCAGCGGCCAAGGCGCCCAACGCCTAGGCATGGGCAAAGAGCTGTACGAAGCCCACCCGGTCTTCCAAGCCGCGCTCGACGAGATCGACGAGCACCTGAACGTCAAGTCCGTCATGTGGGGCGACGACGCCGACGCGCTCAACCAGACCGGCAACACGCAACCCGCCCTGTTCGCCATCGAGGTCGCCCTCTACCGCCTGGCCGAACACCACGGCATCACCCCGAAGCACCTCGCGGGCCACTCGGTCGGCGAGATCGCCGCGGCACACGTCGCCGGCGTCCTGTCCCTCGAAGACGCCGTCAAGCTCGTCCAAGCACGCGCCGCCCTCATGCAGGCCCTGCCCCGAACCGGCGCGATGATCGCCATCCAAGCCACCGAGGCCGAGGTCACCCCACACCTCACCAAGAACACGGCCATCGCCGCGATCAACGCCGAGAACTCCATCGTCATCGCCGGCGACGAAACCGAAGCGCAGCAGATCGCGAACCGCTTCCCAGACCGCAAGACCACTCGCCTCAAGGTCAGCCACGCGTTCCACAGCCCGCTGATGGAACCGATGCTCGACGACTTCCGCGACGCGATCCGCGACCTCACCTTCCACCAGCCGCGCATCCCGATCCAGACCCAGGGCGACGTCACCGACCCCGAGCACTGGGTGCGCCACGTCCGCGACACCGTCCGCTTCCACGACAACGTCCAGGCTCTCAAAACCAAGGGCGCCACCACGTTCCTGGAGATCGGCCCGGACGGCATCCTGAGCGGCCTGGTCGAGAACGCCATCCCGGCCCAGCGCCGTGACAAGCCCGAGACCACCGCCTGGCTGACCGCGCTCGCGCGCCTGCACGTCGAAGGCGTCAAGGTCGACTGGCGACTCAACGGCCGCACGATCGACCTGCCCACGTACCCGTTCCAGCACGAGCGCTACTGGCCGGAGATCGCCCAAGCCCCGGCCACCGACCGCGACCCGATCGACGCCGAGTTCTGGGCCGCCGTCGAACAGCAGGACGCCACCCACCTCGCCACCACGCTCGACATGGACCCGGACACCTGGGCCGGCGTGCTGCCGGGCCTGTCCGCGTGGCGGAGCAAGCGATCCAGGCAGTCCACTGTGGATTCATGGCTGCACGAGGAGTCCTGGACTCCCATCACCGGCCTCAAACCGGCCAACGGCTCGTGGTTCGTCGCGGTGCCGATGTCGCTGTCCGAGGACCCGTGGGTGCGCACGCTCCTCAAGGCCCTGGGCACAGACGTCACGGTGCTCGAAGTGGCCTGGGCAGACCGCGAGTACCTCACCGGACAGCTGGTCGAGTTCAACCAGAAGCGTTACACGGGCGTGATCTCGTTGCTGGCGTTGGACGATCTCGACGAACTGGCGCCAGTCGTAAGCACGACCGCGCTGGTCCAGGCGTTGGGCGACGTCGACATCAACGCGCCGTTGTGGGTCGTGACTCGCGGTGCCGTGTCGACCAGCCGCCACGACCTGCTCTCGCAGCCGTGGCAGTCCGGCGTGTGGGGCCTGGGACGCGTCGCGGCGCTCGAATACCCGCAACGCTGGGGTGGCCTCGTCGACCTGCCGGACGACATCGACGACCGCATCGCACAACGCTTCACCAGCGTCCTCTCCTCCGGCGAAGACCAGGCGGCAGTTCGCTCGGCCGGGGTGTTCGGCAGGCGTGTTGTTGTTGGCGCGCAAGCGAACGGTGACGAGTGGGCGCCGTCCGGAACCGTGGTGATCACCGGTGGCACCGGCGCCCTCGGCGCGCACCTGGCCCGCGACTTCGCCCAGCGCGGCGCGGAGAAGATCGTCCTGGTCAGCAGGCGCGGCCTCGACTCGCCCGGCGCCGCGGAACTCCAGGCCGAGATCAGCGCGCTCGGTGCGGAAACCTCGGTCGTGGCATGCGATGTCGCCAACCGTGATGCTGTGTCAGCCCTGCTCACGTCCGACGTCAAAGCCGTTGTGCACGCCGCCGGTGTGCTCGACGACATGATGTTCGACAGCCTGACGCCGGAAGCGTTCACCGCCGTGTTCGAGTCGAAGGTGACGTCGGCGTTCGTGCTCGACGATCTGACGCGCGGCATGGACCTGGAAGCGTTCGTGCTGTTCTCGTCGGTCGCGGGTTCGGTCGGCAACATGGGGCAGGGCAACTACGCCGCCGCGAACTCGGTGCTCGACGCGATCGCCCAGCGGCGCCGCCAGGCAGGCCGCGCCGCGACGTCGATCGCGTGGGGTGCCTGGGCGGGCGACGGCATGGCGGGCGACGCGCGCGTCGCCGAGCACATCAAACAGGTCGGCGCGGCGTCGCTCGACCCGGAGCTCGCGATCACCGCGCTGCGTCACCTGGTCGCGCACGGCACGCCCACGGCCGTGGTCGCGGACCTGCGCGCGCCGCAACTCCTCATGGCGTTGCTCAGCCTGCGCCCGACGCCCGTGATGTCCGAACTTCCCGGTGCTCGCGAGGCGCTGGACGAACTCGCCGCCGCCCGTGCCGAAAGCGACTCCGCGGCAGCCGAGTTCCGCCGCTCGCTGCGATCCCTGCCCGACGACGAACGCGTCGGACCGGCGCTCGACCTCGTCCGCACCCGCGCCGCCGTCGTGCTCGGGCACGCGGGCAAAGAGGCCATCACCCAGGACAAAGCCTTCCGCGACATCGGTTTCGACTCGCTGACGGCCGTCGACCTGCGCAACCACCTCTCCTCGATCACAGGACTCGCGCTGCCGGCCAGCCTGGTGTTCGACTACCCGACACCACTGGCCCTGGCGGAGTTCCTGCTGGACGAGCTCCTCGGCGATACCTCCGTCATCGCCGAGGAGCCCGTCCGATCCACAGTGGACGCCGACGACATCGCGATCGTCGGCATGGCCTGCCACTTCCCCGGCGGCATCGACTCGCCGGACGACCTGTGGCGGGTGCTGACCGCGGGCGAGGACGTGATCACGTCCTTCCCCGCCAACCGGGGCTGGGACACCACCGAACCCATCCGCGGCGGCTTTCTCACCGACGTGGCGGACTTCGACGCGGCCTTCTTCGGCATCTCCCCCCGCGAGGCCCTGGCCATGGACCCGCAGCAACGCCTCCTGCTCGAAACGTCCTGGGAGGCCTTCGAACGCGCCGGCATCGACCCGGCCCAGCTCCGCGCCTCCCGGACCGGCGTCTTCGTCGGCACCAACGGGCAGGACTACCAGCACGTCGTGATGGCCTCCAACGAAGACCTGGAAGGCCACGCGGGCACCGGCCTCGCCGCCTCGGTGATCTCCGGCCGCATCTCCTACGCCCTGGGCCTCGAAGGCCCCGCCGTCACCGTCGACACCGCCTGCTCCTCGGCCCTGGTAGCCCTGCACCTGGCCGCCCAGTCCCTGCGCGGCGGCGAATGCTCCCTGGCCCTGGCCGGCGGCGTGACGATCATGGCAACCCCCACGTCCTTCTCCGGCTTCTCCCGCCAGGGCGGCCTCGCCCAGGACGGCCTCTGCAAAGCCTTCTCCGACTCCGCCGACGGCACCGCCTGGTCCGAGGGCGTCGCGGTCCTGGTGGTGGAACGCTTGTCCGACGCCCAAGCCGCCGGACACCCAGTGCTAGCCGTGGTCCGAGGCTCCGCCTTCAACTCCGATGGCGCCTCCAACGGCCTGACCGCCCCCAACGGCCCCTCCCAACAACGCGTGATCCGCGCAGCCCTCGCCTCAGGCGGCCTGACGGCGTCCGATGTGGACGCCGTCGAAGCGCACGGCACCGGCACCGTCCTCGGCGACCCGATCGAGGCGCACGCACTGCTGGCCACCTACGGCCAGAACCGCTCCGAACCTCTGCTCCTCGGCTCGGTGAAGTCCAACCTGGGCCACACACAGGCGGCAGCGGGCGCGGCCGGCGTGATCAAAATGGTGCTGGCCATGCAGCACGGCCACCTCCCCCGCACCCTGCACGTCACCGCGCCGTCGTCCCACATCGACTGGACGTCGGGCTCCGTCGAACTCCTGAGCTCCGCACGCCCCTGGCCTTCCACCGACCGCCCCCGCCGCGCCGGCGTCTCGTCGTTCGGCATCTCCGGCACGAACGCCCACGTGATCTTGGAGGCCCCCGCCGAAACGATCCCGAACGACGAGCCGAACCACGAACCAGGCGCCGTGCCGTTGCTCGTGTCGGCGAAGTCGGCCGGTTCGTTGCGCACCCAGGTCGAGCGGATCAAGGCCGTGCTGAACGGCGGAGCGAACCCGCTGGACGTCGCCTACACGCTGGCGAAGCGGTCGCGGTTCCAGCACCGAGCCGTCCTGATCGACGGCGTCGAGGTCGCCAACGGGATCGCCGGAGAACACACGCTCGCAATCGTGTTCTCCGGACAGGGCTCACAGCGGCTCGGCATGGGCAAGGAGCTGTACGAGCGGTTCGGCACGTTCGCGGACGCGTTCGACGCGGTGCTCGCTCATTTCGAGCCAGGACTGCGCGACATCATCTGGGGCGACGACGAGGACCTGCTGAACCAGACCGGCATCGCGCAGCCCGCGCTGTTCGCGATCGAGGTGGCGCTGTTCCGGCTGTTGCAGGAGTACCGGATCAAGCACGCTCACCTCGCCGGCCACTCGATCGGAGAGATCGCCGCAGCACACGTCGCCGGCGTCCTGAGCCTCGAAGACGCGGCCACACTCGTCAGCGAACGCGCCCGCCTCATGCAAGCACTCCCCGCCCAAGGCGCGATGGTCGCCGTTCAGGCCACCGAAGCCGAAGTCACCCCGCACCTCACCGAGAACGTGTCGATCGCCGCCGTCAACGCGCTCAACTCGATCGTCATCGCGGGCGACGAAGAAGAGACGCTCGCCATCGCGTCCAACTGGCAGCACAAGCGGCTCCGAGTCAGCCACGCGTTCCACTCGCCGTTGATGGAACCGATGCTCGACGACTTCCGCGACGCGATCCGCGACCTCACCTTCAACCAGCCCCAGATTCCCATCACCGCATCGGGTGACGTCACGACGGTCGACTACTGGGTCAGCCACGTCCGCGACGCCGTGCGGTTCCACGACAACGTCCAGGCGCTCAAGAACAAGGGCGTCACGCGATTCGTCGAGGTCGGGCCGGACAGCGTGCTGTCCACGTTGATCGATGGCGTGCCGACGTTGAGGCGCGACAGTACTGAACTGCACAGCTTCACGACTGCACTCAGTCAAGTACATGTTGACGGAATCAATGTTGACTTGATTCGGATGTTGACTGGAGGTGTACAAATCAACATCCCGACGTACGCCTTCGAGCGCGAGCGGTTCTGGCCGAAGGCGTCCGTCGGGGGCCGCACGGGCGACCTCACGGCGTACGGCCTCGCATCGGGCGGGCACCCACTCCTCGGCGCGGCGGTCACCGTCGCGGGCACCGACGAGTTGGTGCTCAGCGGACGGCTCGCGAAGGCGACGCATCCGTGGCTCGGCGAGACGTTCCCGGCGACCGGGTTCCTGGACTTCGCGATCCGCGCGGGCGACCTCGTCGGCTGCGACCGGGTCGAACAGCTGACCACGGCCGTGCCGTTGCATCTGCCGGAACGGGATGCCGTCGCGGTGCAGGTGCGCGTCGGACCGCCGCAGGACGGCAAGCGCGCGGTGAGCGTGCACGCCCAGCACGGCGACACGTGGGTCGAGCACGCCACAGGCACGCTCGCCACCGAGCCGTTCCACGCCGAATTCAACGGTGGCTTCGAGGTCGAACTGCCCGACGGTGTGGACGACGCCGCAACGTTCGGTGTGCATCCGTTGTTGTTGGAGCGCGCCCTCGCATCGACGGCCGAACTGCTCGGCGAAGGTGTTCCGTTCGAATGGCGCGACGTGTCGTTGCACGCCATCGGGTCGGAACGGCTGCAGGTCAGCCTTACGCGCCACGGTGACGCCGTCGAAGTGGCCGCCGTCGACGCCGAGGGTCGGCCGGTGCTGTCGATCAGGGCGTTGACCGTGCACGTGCCGGAGGTTTCGCAGGATCAGCGGGTGCGCGAGTCGCTGTTCCAGGTGAACTGGGTGCCAGCGCGGCTCGGTGAGGCCAGCGAGATCGATGCGCGGATCGTCGAGATCCGGGGCGGTGTCGACGCCGAGGCAGCACACCGTGCGACCGCCGAGGCGCTGGAGATCCTGCAGAACACCGACGAGCGCACGGTGTTCGTCACGCGTGGGGCTCAGGAACCGGTCGAGGATCTTGGTGCGGCGGCGGTCTGGGGTCTCGTGCGGGCCGCGCAGGCGGAGAATCCCGGACGGTTCCTGCTGATCGACCTCGACGACACCAGCACCGTCGAACCTGGCATGGTGATGAGCGAGGAACAGCAGCTCGTCGTTCGGGGCGGTGTCGCCTACGCCGGACGACTGGCGCGCCTCGGCGAGCACGAGACGCGGCCCGTCGACTGGTCCGGCACAGTGCTGATCACCGGCGGCACCGGTGGACTCGGCGCGGAACTGGCGCGGCACCTCGTCGCGTCAGGTGTGCGGAGTCTGTTGCTGTTGAGCCGGCGCGGACTGAACTCGCCTGGCGCATTGGAACTGCAGGCGGAGCTGGTCGCGCACGGCGCCATCGTCATCATCGCGGCGTGCGATGTCGCTGACCACGATGCGCTGTCCGCAGTCCTCAATGGACACGACGTGAGCACCGTCGTGCACACGGCCGGTGTGCTGGACGACGGCGTGATCGCGGCGATGACGCCGGAGCGTTTGCAGAAGGTGTTGCGCCCCAAGGTGGACGCCGCGTGGAACCTGCATTCGCTGCTTCCCGAGGCGCAGTTCATCCTGTACTCGTCGGTGTCCGGCGTGCTCGGAACCGCTGGTCAGGGCAACTACGCTGCGGGCAACGCGTTCCTCGACGCGCTGGCGCAGCACCGGCGTTCGCTGGGGCTGCACGCGGTGTCGCTGGCGTGGGGCGCGTGGACGTCCGACGTCGGCATGACCGGGCAGATGGACGCGGCGGCGTTCACACGACTCGAGAAGTCCTCGATGCCACCGCTCTCGCTGGAACTCGGCCTGGCGCTGTTCGACGCGGCGGTCGCGGTCGACGCCGCGCAGATCGTGCCCGCGCGGGTGATCAGCGGAACCACGAACGGCATGGTGCCGCCGCTGCTGCGCGACCTCGTGCGCGGCGGACGCCGAACCGCGACGAACCGCTCCGCCTCGCAGGGTTCGCGTTCGGCGGACGAACTCGTGGAACTGGTGCGAGCCGAGGCCGCGGCGGTGCTCGGACACGGTTCGGCGGCGTCCATCGATCCAGCCCTGGAGTTCAGCCAGCTCGGGTTCGATTCGCTGACGTCCGTCGAACTGCGCAATCGGCTCGACGCGGCGACCGGCCTGACGCTGCCCGCGACGCTGGTGTTCGACTACCCGACCCCGCAGGCGCTGGCGTCGCACCTGGTGGCCTCGTTGCTCGGTGAGGTCGTCGAGGTCGAGTCGTTCGCCGGCGCGGTCAGCGACGAGCCGATCGCGATCGTGGGCATCGGCTGCCGGTTCCCCGGTGACGTGACCAGCGCCGACGAGCTGTGGGAGCTGGTGGCGGCGGGACGGGACGCGATCAGCGGCTTCCCGGCGGACCGCGGCTGGGACACCGGCGTGGTCGGCGACGGCGCCGGGCAGTCGGTGACGGGACATGGCGGATTCCTCAGTGGAATCGCGGACTTCGACCCGGCGTTCTTCGGCATCTCGCCGCGCGAGGCGGTCGCGATGGACCCGAACCAGCGTCTCGTGCTGGAGACCGCGTGGGAGGCGCTCGAACACGGCGGCCTCGACCCTTTGGCGTTGCGGGGCTCGCGCACCGGTGTGTTCCTGGGCGCGGGCGGTCTGGAATACGGGCAGCTGGTGATCAACTCCGAGCAGGCGCGCGAGGGTTTCTCCAGCACCGGAACGTCCCCGAGCGTCGTGTCCGGCCGCCTCTCCTACGTGCTGGGGCTGGAAGGTCCGTCGATCACAGTCGACACAGCGTGCTCGTCGTCGTTGGTGGCGCTGCACATGGCCGTGTCCGCACTACGGAACGGCGAGTGCACTTTGGCGCTGGCCGGCGGCGTGCAGACGTTGGTGTCGCCGGGGACTTTCATGGAGTTCAGCCAGCAGGGCGGGCTCTCGCGTGACGGGCGTTGCAAGGCGTTCTCCGAGTCTGCTGATGGCACCGCATGGGCAGAAGGCGTCGGTGTGCTCGTGGTGGAGCGTCTGTCTGACGCTCTAGCCAACGGACATGAGGTGCTTGCCGTCGTGCGTGGATCCGCCGTCAACTCCGATGGCGCCTCCAACGGCCTGACCGCGCCCAACGGTCCGTCGCAACAGCGTGTGATCCGTGCGGCGCTTGCTGCTGCTGGCTTGTCCGTGTCCGATGTGGACGCCGTTGAGGCGCACGGCACCGGCACCGCCTTGGGCGACCCGATCGAGGCGCAGGCGCTGTTGGCCACCTACGGCCAAGACCGCTCGGAGCCGTTGCTGCTGGGGTCGCTGAAGTCGAACATCGGGCACTCGCAGGCGGCGTCGGGCGTGGCGTCGGTGATCAAGATGGTGATGGCGATGCGGCACGGCGTGCTGCCGCGCACACTGCACGTGACCGCGCCGACCTCGCACGTGGACTGGTCGGCGGGCTCGGTCTCGCTGCTGACGTCGGCCACCGCGTGGCCCGCGGTGGACCGGCCGTGGCGGGCGGGCGTGTCGTCGTTCGGCATCTCGGGCACGAACGCGCACGTGATCTTGGAGGCGCCGGGCTCGGGGATCCCCCCAATTTCCAGCGTACCGGACGAAACTGCTGGTCAGGGCGGCGCGGCGGAATCTGTGGACAACTCACGGCCTGTGGACAACTCGGGCGTTGTCGATCTTGCGCGGCCGGGTTCGTCGGCCTCGCGTGCGACGATTGGAGTGGGGACCTCGGCTCCCCCCAAGGGGGCCCCGCTCGTTTTTTCGGCGAAGTCCTCCGAAGCGGTGTGCGCGCAGATCGAGCGGGTTGCGGCGTTCGTCGGGCGGACTGGGGCCGGTGCGGGTGATGTCGGGTTCTCGTTGCTGGGGCGGTCGCGGTTCGAGCACAGGGCCGTGGTGCTTGACGGTGTGGAGATCGCGCAGGGCCAGGCAGGTAGGCCCAGGCTTGCGGTGTTGTTCTCCGGGCAGGGGTCGCAGCGGCTGGGCATGGGGCGGGACCTCTACGAGAGGTTCCCGGCGTTTGCGGCGGCGTTCGACGCGGTTGACGGGCACCTTGGGATCAAGGACGTGGTCTGGGGCGCGGACGAGGACGAGCTGAACAGCACTCGTCGGACGCAGCCCGCGTTGTTCGCGATCGAGGTCGCGCTGTACCGGCTTGCGGAGAGTTTCGGGGTCAGTGCTGACGCGGTTACGGGGCATTCGGTCGGCGAGATCGCGGCCGCGCACGTCGCCGGCGTGCTCAGCCTTGAGGACGCGGCGACGCTGGTCACCGCCAGGGCGAACCTCATGCAGGCGTTGCCGCGGACCGGGGCGATGTTCGCGCTCAGGGCCAGCGAAGCGGAGGTCACGCCGCACCTCACCGAGGAGGTGTCGATCGCGGCGGTCAACGGTGAGAACGCTGTGGTGATCGCGGGTGACGAGGCTCGGGCGCGAGAGATCGCGCGGAACTGGGAGCACAAGCAGCTGCGGGTCAGTCATGCGTTCCACTCGCCGTTGATGGAGCCGATGCTCGACGACTTCCGCGACGCGATCCGCGACCTCACCTTCAACCAGCCGCAGATCCCGATCACGGCGTCCGGTGACGTTGCGACGGTCGAGCACTGGGTGCGGCACGTCCGGGATGCGGTGCGGTTCGCGGACAACGTCAAGGCGATCGGCGAGGCCACGTTCCTCGAGATCGGGCCGGACGGGGTGCTGTCAGCGCTGGTCGACGGGGCGATTCCGGCGCTGCGCAAGGACAGGGACGAGGTCACGGCGTGGACCACCGCGCTGGCGAGGTTGTTCGTGCAGGGTGTGGAGGTTGACTGGGCGCCGTTCTTCCCGGGCAATCGCCGGGTTCAGCTGCCCACGTACCCGTTCCAGCACGACCGTTATTGGCCGACGCCGCGCAGGCAGACCGGTGACGTCACCGCGGTCGGGCTTGGGCCGGTGGACCATCCGTTGCTCGGCGCCGCGATGTCGCTGGCCGGGTCCGATGCCGTGGTGTTCACGAACCGGCTCACGGAGAGGCATCCGGAGGCGGCGTTCGCGGAGATCGCGTTCCGGGCGGCCGACCAGGTCGGGTGCGGGGTCATCGAGGAGCTGAACGTCAGCGGACCGTTGGAGCCAGGCGTGTTGCAGGTGTCGATCGGGGCGCCGGACAACGGGAAACGGCAGCTCACCGTCCACATGCGACGGGGTGAAGAGTGGGAACGAGTGGCCGGCGGGGTGTTGGCGGAAGGTGAGTACGCCAGCGACTTCCGGGTTGGTGAGTGGCCACCGAAGGGTGCCGTCGAGATCGCGCCGGACACCTGGCAGCTCGGGGATGCCACCTATGCCGAGGTGTCGCTGGATTCCGCGGACACCAACCAGTACGGCGTTCACCCGGACCTCATCCAGAAGGCGATGCTGGGCGACGACGTGCCGCTTGAGTGGCGGGATCTGTCGCTGCACGCGATTGGTGCGTCCACGTTGCGGCTGCGGTTGCTGAACGGTGAGATTGCGGCTGTTGACGGGCAGGGTGCGCCGGTGTTTTCGGCGCGAGAGGTTGTCACGGGCGCGCCGCTCACGTCGCAGCGGCACCAGGACTCGTTGTTCCGGTTGGAGTGGGTGCCGGCGCCGCGGTTCATGCCGGCGGAGGCGGTTGTGGTGCCGGTCGGGGGCAGCGGCGGTGATCACGTTGCTGAGGCGCATTCGCTTGCCGCGCAGGCGCTCCAGGTCGTTCAGCAGGACGAGCGGGCCGTGTTCGTGAAGCGTGGTGACGACCTGGCGGCTTCGACGGTGTGGGGGCTGGTCAGGTCGGCGCAGTCGGAGAACCCGGGGCGGTTCCTGCTCGTCGACACCGACGATTCCGCGGAGTTGCCGATCGGGTTGCTGGACACGGGCGAGACGCAGGTCCGGGTCAGGGACGGACAGGTGCAGGTTGCCCGCCTGGCGCGCGTCACCGACACCGTGGAGACGGCTGTCTGGGATCCGGAAGGCACTGTGTTGATCACAGGTGGCACCGGTGGCCTGGGGGCCGAGCTGGCGCGGTATCTGGTTGCGGAACGACGCACCAAGAAGCTCCTGCTGATCTCCAGGCGTGGCGGAGATACGCCGGATGCCGTTGCGCTGCAGGCGGAACTGACAGCGCACGGTGCGGATGTGACGATCGCGGCGTGTGACATGGCCGATCTGAAGGCGGTCAAGAAGGTGGTGAAGGGCGTCAACCTGACTGCTGTCATCCACACGGCCGGAGTGCTCGACGACGGCGTCATCGGTTCGCTCACGCCAGAGCGGCTCGACACCGTCTTGCGCCCCAAGGTCGACGGCGCGTGGAACCTGCACGTGGCGACGAAGAACCTCAAGGCGTTTGTGCTGTATTCGTCGGTCTCGGGCATCGTCGGTGCGCCGGGTCAGGGCAACTATGCGGCGGCCAACGCGTTCCTCGACGCGTTGGCGGAGTACCGGCGGGCGAAGGGCCTGCCGGCGACATCTTTGGCGTGGGGTCCGTGGGCGCAGTCGAGCGGCATGACCGCGCACCTCTCGGACGGCGCGATGGATCGCATGGGACGTGGCGGGATGCCGCCGTTGAGCGTCGAGGAGGGCATGCGGCTGTTCGACGACGCCACCTCGCGCGACGAGGCGGTGCTGGTGCCGGCTCGGATCAGCACCGGGCGTTCGGACGGGCCGGTCGCGGCGGTGTTGCGCGGGTTGGTGCGCGGTGGCAAGAGGACCGCCGGTGGCGCGTCCACTGTGGACTACTCGGCGACGCTGGTGGCGTTGCCCGCGGAGGACCGGCTCCAGCACGTCGTCGACCTGGTCCGCGGGCATGCCGCGGGCGTGCTCGGGCACGGTTCGCCTGCGGAAGTCCAGACGGACAAGCAGTTCCGCGACCTCGGGTTCGACTCGCTGACCGCTGTCGAGCTGCGCAACAGCATCGCGGCCGCCACCGGGCTGAAGCTCGCGGCGACGCTCGTCTTCGACTACCCGACACCGGCGGAGCTGGCCACGCACCTGCACGGGTTGCTGGTGGGCGCGTCCGAGGAACGGCCGGCGTTCACCGCGGAGCTCGACCAGGTGGAGATCGCGCTCGCCGCGGGGACGCCAGGTGTCGCGGCGCGGTTGCGCAAGTTGCTCGCCCAGTACGGCGGTGCGCCCAAGAAGGAGGCCGCGCGCGAGCGGCTCAACGAGGCCTCCGCGGACGACGTGTTCGCGTTCATCGACAACGAGCTCGGCCGACGCACCGAGCGCTGACCCACTTACGACGGAAGGTTTCCGGCGATGCCGAACGAAGAGAAGCTCGTTGAGTACCTGAAGTGGGTCACGGCTGACCTGCACGAAACGCGTCAACGCCTGGAGGAGGTCGAGTCGGGCCGCCACGAGCCGGTCGCGATCGTCGGCATCGCCTGCCGGTTCCCCGGCGACGTGCGGTCGGCGGAGGACCTGTGGGAGCTGGTGTCCGAGGGCAGAGACGCGATCACCGGGTTCCCGACGGATCGCGGCTGGGACCTGGGCACGCTGGCGGGCGGGGACTCCGCGACGTTGCAGGGCGGGTTCCTGTACGACGCGGCCGAGTTCGATCCGGGCTTCTTCGGCATCTCGCCGCGCGAGGCACTGGCGATGGACCCGCAGCAGCGGTTGCTGTTGCAGACGACGTGGGAGGCCATCGAACGTGCGGGCATCGACCCGGCATCGTTACGTGGCAGCGAAACGGGCGTGTTCGTCGGCACGAACGGTCAGGACTACGGGCACGTGCTGATCGCGTCGGAGGAGGACGTCGAAGGGCACGCCGGGATGGGCACGGCCGCTAGCGTCATCTCCGGCCGTATCTCCTACACGTTCGGTTTCGAGGGTCCGGCCGTCACCATCGACACGGCGTGTTCGTCGTCTTTGGTCGGCCTGCACTTAGCCGCACAGGCGCTGCGCAACGGTGAGTGCTCGTTGGCTCTCGCTGGTGGTGTCACGGTGATGGCGACGGCGTCGAACTTCGCGGGATTCACGCGTCAGGGCGGTCTGGCTGCGTCTGGCCGTTGCAAGGCGTTCTCCGACGACGCCGACGGCACGGGCTGGTCAGAAGGCATCGGCGTGTTGTTGGTGGAGAAGCTATCGGACGCACATCGCAATGGCCACCCCGTGCTCGCCGTGGTGGTGGGCAGCGCGATCAACCAAGACGGCGCTTCGAACGGTCTGTCCGCCCCGAACGGCCCTTCGCAGCGGCGGGTGATCCAGTCCGCGCTGGCATCGGCCGGGCTGGCGGCGTCCGAGGTGGACGCGGTCGAGGCGCACGGCACCGGAACCGTGCTGGGCGACCCGATCGAGGCGCAGGCGCTGCTGGCGACCTACGGCGCTGAGCGGACTTCGCCTCTGCGGCTGGGTGCGGTGAAGTCGAACATCGGCCACACGCAGGCCGCGGCGGGCGTGGCGGGTGTCATCAAGATGGTGATGGCGCTACAGCACGGGTCGCTGCCCCGGACTTTGCACGTCGCGTCGCCGTCGACGCACGTGGATTGGACGGCGGGCAACGTCGAACTGCTGACCGAGGCGACGCCGTGGCCGCGCGGCGAGCGGCCGAGGCGGGCTGGCATCTCGTCGTTCGGCGTGTCCGGCACGAACGCGCACGTGATCGTCGAGGAGGCGCCGGATTCGCCGGGAGTGAACGGCGGCGCCGAGGCCCCGGAATTGTCAGACCCGGCTGAGACGATTGGAGTGGGGACCCGATCCCCCCAGGGGGCCGGTCAGTCCGAATCGATCCCGAACGGCGAGCCGCGCGGTGGGCAGGCAGCGGCGAGCGACGGGTGGACCGCAGCAGGTAGTGGGGCGGTCGTAGCGGACCCCAGGCAGGCCGCGGTGAGCAGCGGGCAGACCAGGGCGGGCAGCGGGCAGGCCACCGCAGGCAGCGCGCAGACCACGGCAGGCGGCGGCCAGACCACGGCAGGCAGCGCGCAGACCACGGCGGGCACCGAGCAGACCACCGCAGGCAGCGCGCACACCACGGCAGGCAGCGCGCAGGCCGCGGTGTGTCCGTTCGGCTTCGGCGCGGGCACCGCCCAGGACCACGAGTTGCCGCTGATCGTGTCAGCGAAGTCCGACGCCGCCCTTCGAGCCCGGATCGACCAGGTCAGCACGCTCATCGCCAACGGCGCCAACCCCGCACAAGTCGGCTACTCGCTCCTCACCACCAGGACCACAAACTTCGACCACCGCGCCGTCCTGCTCAACGGCACCACCATCGCGAGCGGCCGGACGCAGCGCAAACCGATCGCAGCCCTCTTCAGCGGCCAGGGCGCCCAACGGCTGGGCATGGGCAAGGAGCTGTACGAAACCTCCGACACGTTCCGCAACGCGTTCGACGACGTCACCCGCTACCTCGAAGCCGACCTCGACGACGTCATCTGGGGTGACGACGAGGAAGCCCTCAACCAGACCGGCATCACCCAGCCGGCGATCTTCGCGATCGAGGTCGCCCTCTACCGCCTCCTCGAGAGCTACGGGTTCAAGGCCGACCACGTCGCCGGCCACTCCATCGGCGAGATCGCCGCGGCGCACGTCGCGGGCGTCCTCAGCCTCGAAGACGCGGCCAGGCTCGTCAACGCGCGCGCACGGCTGATGCAGGCCCTACCGCAGACCGGCGCGATGTTCGCCGTGAAGGCCACCGAAGAAGAGGTCCGCGAACACCTCACGAACGACGTCGACGTCGACGTCGCAGCCATCAACGGCACCAACGACATCGTCATCGCCGGCGACGAGGCCCAGGCCCAGAAGGTCGCCGAGAACTGGGAGCACAAGCGGCTGCGGGTCAGCCACGCGTTCCACTCCCCGCTGATGGAACCGATGCTCGACGACTTCCGTGAGGCGATCACCCACATCACCTTGCACAAGCCGCGCATCCCCATCCACACCAGCGGCGACGTGACGACGATCGACTACTGGGTCGGCCACGTCCGCGACACCGTGCGCTTCACCGACAACGTCCCGACGGACGCCATCTGCGTCGAGATCGGGCCGACCGGCGTCCTCAGTGCCCTCGTCGACGGCTGCATCCCCACGCTCCGCAAGGACAAGTCCGAACCACTGGCCGTCGCCACCGCGCTCGCGAAGCTGTACGTCAGCGGCGCCCAGATCGACTGGCGGAGGTTCTACCCGCACGGCACCAAGATCGCGCTGCCCACCTACCCGTTCGACACCCAGAGGTACTGGCCGAAGGGTGGCACGGCACCGGGTGGCCCCGGCAGGCAGAGCCAGCCCGCGTTGCACGAGCTGAACTGGATCGACGCGACGGTCACGGCGAATCCTGTGTCGGCCGCCAGGTGGGCGATCATCGGCGGTGATGAGTTCGACCTCGCGCACGTCCTGTACAGCGCGGGGCAGACCGTTACCGGCTACGGCGAGACGTTGAAGCAAGCCGCGCATACCACCACGCCGGACGTCTTCGTCGTGTCGGTCAGCGGTGACGGCACGCCGGAGAGCACGCACGCGCAGACGACGCGCATCCTCGAACTTCTCCAAGAAGCTGGCGAGTACACCGCGCGCATTGTGTTCGTGAGCCACGACACGAGCGAAGACCTCACCGCAGCAGCAGCGTGGGGCCTGATTCGCAGCGCGCAGATGGAGAACCCCGGGCGGTTCCTGCTGTTCGACACCGACGGGCTGGACGTGTCCGGTGCGCTGCTGCCCAAGCTCGTGGCGTGGGACGAGCCGCAGGTGAGGGTCCGCAATGGACAGACGACGGTGCCGAGGCTTCAGGAAGTCCAGAAGAGCGACCAGAAGCACGAGTGGGACAAGGACAGGACGGTCCTGATCACGGGCGGCACCGGCGGACTCGGCGCGGAACTCGCGCGGCACCTCGTCACCAGGTACGAGGTCAAGCACCTGCTGCTGGCCAGCCGTCGGGGCGAGGACTCCCCCGGTGCCGCGGAGCTGCGGAAGGAGCTCGAGGACAAGGGTGCGACCGTCACGATCGCCGCGGCGGACGTGTCAAAACGGGATGACGTGACGACCCTGCTGAGTGCTGCGCAACGACCGTTGCAGGCCATCGTGCACACGGCAGGTGTGCTGGAGGACGCGTTGATCGACGCGCTCACCCCGGAACACCTCGCCAAGGTCCTCGGGCCCAAGGTCGACGCGGCCTGGCACCTGCGTCACGCCACGGACGTCAAACTCGTCCTCTACAGCTCCGTCTCGGGTGTCATGGGCGCGGCGGGGCAGGCCAACTACGCGGCCGCCAACTCCTATCTCGACGCCCTCGCGACCAAGCACGACAACACCATCAGCCTCGCGTGGGGTCCGTGGGCGCAGGACTCCGGCATGACCGCGGGGCTCAGCCAGGCCGCGATGGACCGCATGTCCCGGTCCGGCATGCCACCGCTGGCCGTCGAGCAGGGGCTCGCGCTGTTCGACGCGGCACTCGGCCACACCAGGTCCGTGCTCGTCCCGATCCACGTCGCCGCGCAGCGCGGACCGGTCTCGAAACTGCTCGGCGGCACGACCGAGGCCCCGCAGGAGAAGGCCGCGGTCACCGTGCTCGACCGGCTGCGCAACGCGGGACCGGAAGAGCGCGAGACCATGGTCCGCGACCTCGTCACCGGCACGAGCGCGGCGCTCCTCGGCCACCCCGACCCCGGCGCGGTCGACCCGCGGAAGGACTTCCTGGAGCTCGGCTTCGACAGCCTCATCGCCGTCGAACTCCGCAACCAGCTCAACGAACTCCTCGGCCTCAAGCTCGTCGGCTCCGTCGTCTTCGACAACAAGACCCCCTCGAACCTCGCTCAGCACCTGCTTGGAGAACTCGGCTCGCTCCACAGTGGAGCGAGTCAGGCCAACGGCGTCGAGGTCGCGGCCGAGGACACCGTGTTCGGGCTGTTCATGGACGCCGTGACCAAGAACAACGTCGCGGCCGGCCTGCAGATGCTCAAGGGCGTCGCGAACCTGCGCCCGATGTTCTCCTCCCCCGCCGAACTCGACGAGTTGCCCGAACCGGTCACGCTCGCCGACGGGCCCAAGCTCCCCAAGCTGATCTGCATCAGCGCACCGGGAGCCACGGCCGGCGTGCACATGTACGCCCGCCTGGCCGCTCACCTCAGAGGAAAGCGGCAGGTCAGCGCACTCCCGCTGGTCGGATTCGGTGCCGGGGAACCGTTGCCGAAGGACGCCGCGGCGGTCAACCGGTGGGTCGCGGAGGCCGTGCTGCACGCGAGCGACGGCGACCCGTTCGTCCTGGTCGGGCACTCGTCCGGCGGCACGCTCGCCTACCTGGCGGCGGGCGTCATCGAGGACACCTGGGGCATCAAGGCCGACGGCGTGATCATGCTCGACACGTTGAGCCTCAACTACGACAACCGGGAGGGCATGGACTTCGAGTCCGTCACCTCCAACTACTTCAACACGATGGACTCGCCCGCGGTCAACATGAACAGCGCGCGGCTGTCGGCGATGGCGCACTGGTTCCCGCGCATCATCGACACCGGCATCCACACGACGGTGCCGAAGCTGCTGATCAGGTGCGACCGGGAGGTCCGGGGCACGGATCTGGTGACCACGAACCAGGACGTCGCCGTGCCCACCGACTACATCCGGTTCGTGGCGACCGACCACATGGCGATGGTGAAGGAGGACGCGCACCTCACGGCCGAGGTCATGGAGGACTGGCTGGCGGCGTTCCACCCGGTCAAAGCCTGACGAGCAAGGCCTTCTCGAACGGCAGCCACGCGGTACTTCTACAGGACCGCTTCGGTCATCCGGCCCGTCGATCAGCCAGCTGCACGACGTTCGGTGAACGCTCGACCCGCACCCGGCCGCAAGACGCCACCAGGTAGCCGACACCGCGCACCGTCTGGAGCACATCCGCCGCGGAGCCGAGCTTCTGCCGCACCCGCCGCACGTGCACGTCGACCGTGCGGGCGCCGCTGTAGTTGTCGTTGACTCCCCACACCGCCGCCAGGAGATCACGGCGGCGGTGCACGCGGTCGGGGTGCTCGCACAGGAACAACAACAGTTCGAACTCCAGCCGGGTGAGTTCGACGGGCGACTCCCGAACGAGAACTTGCCGTGTGTGCGGCAGGATCCGCACGTCCACGTCTTCGATCGCGGCCTCGGTGGCGTCCACCAGGCCGGCGTCTTTCAACGCGCCGAGGAGCCGGAGCGCGGTTTCCTCGTCGTCGGTGTCGATGGTGATGCTGAACCGCATGGCTTTCTCCCCCATCAGGTCTTCGGCAGACCCTGCGGATTGATCTCGGAGGTGGGCACGGCCTCGTCCGAGAGACCCCAGCGCTTCAGGACCTCGGCGTACTTGCCGTTCGCGATCAGCTGGTTCAGCGCTTCCTGAACGGGCGCCACCAGGCCGTTGTCCTTCTTCGTGGTCACCGCGATCTTGCCCTGCACGGACGCGCCGCCGGAGAAGTTGCCGATCACCTCGGTCTGGCCGGACGTCGCCGCGTGGTAGGCCGAGGTGGGGTTCGGGCCGAGGTAGGCGTCGATGCGCCCGGACTGCAGCGCGAGGTAGTAGTCCGAGGAGTTCTGGAAGTACTTGATGTCAGTGGCTTTCAGACCGGCGGCCACGTTCTGGGCGCTCCAGTCGACCAGGATCTTCTCCTGGTTGGTGCCGGACGTCACGGCGATCACCTTGCCCGCCACGTCCTTGGGCTCCTTCACCTTCCAGCTGCCGCCCTTCTTCGCTTCGAACGCCAGCGTGTCCAGGCGGTAGGTGGCGAAGTCGTACTTCTCCTTGCGCGCCTCGGTGACGGTGATGTTGGACAGGCCGAGGTCGAACGCGCCGCTGTCCAGGCCGACGAAGAGGTTCTCCCAGGAGGCGACCTCCAGCTTCGGCTTGAGGCCAAGCACGTCGGCGACCAGGGAGGCGATGTCGGTCTCGACGCCGATCACGGTCTTGTCGTCGGTGGCGTAGAACCGCAGAGGTGGTGCTGTGCCGGCGGATCCGCCGATGGTCAGCTCGCCCTTTGTTCGGAACTTCTCCGGCACCTTCGAGGCGATGTTGTCGTCCTTCTGGGCCGTGACGCGGTTCTGCTCCGGGCTCAGGTTGACGTTCAGGGCACCACCGCTGGAGGCGGGCTCGCTCTCGGCTGTTCCGCAGGCGGCGAGGAGCAGAACAAGAACGGCGAGAAGTGGTTTGCGCACAACAATCTCCTTCTAGAGGACCTTGGAAAGGAACGCGCGGGTGCGTTCGTGAACCGGGTGGTCGAGCACCTCGCCGGGGGTTCCCTCTTCGACGATCGCGCCCTGGTCGATGAACACGATCCGGTCGGCCACCTCGCGGGCGAAGCCGATCTCGTGCGTGACGACGACCATCGTCGTGCCGGAGCGGGCCAGGTCGCGGAGCACGTCCAGCACCTCGCCGACCAGTTCCGGGTCCAGCGCGGAGGTCGGTTCGTCGAAGAGCACGACTTTCGGGTGCGTGGCGAGGGCTCGTGCGATCGCGACGCGTTGCTGCTGGCCGCCGGACAACTGGCGCGGGTAGGCGTTCTCCTTGTCCGCCAGGCCAACTCGGTCCAGGAACCGCCGTGCTTCGGCCAGGTCGGCTACCTCCGCCACGTTCTCCAGTGCCGTGAGGTGCGGAAACAGGTTGAAGTTCTGGAACACGAACCCGATGTTTCTGCGCTGTTTGAGCACGTCGCGTTCCTTGAGCTCGTACAGCTTGCCCCCGCGCCGCCGGTAGCCGATCAGCTCACCGTCGACGGCGATGAACCCGCGGTCGACCTTCTCCAGGTGGTTGATCGTGCGCAGCAACGTCGACTTGCCGGAGCCGGACGGCCCGAGGACCACCACGACCTCGCCGGCCTCGACCTCCAGCGACACCCCGCGCAGCACTTCGAGTGTGCCGAAGCTCTTGTGCACGCCCAGAACCTCGATCATCGGCGGTCTCCTCGCGCGAAGTACCGCTCGACGTAGTGCTGACCGACCGAGAGCAACGTGGTCAGGATGATGTACCAGACGGTCGCGACCATGAGCAGCGCGACGACCCGCGCGTTGCGGCCGTAGATCACCTGCACCTGGTAGAACAGCTCGCCGATCGCCATCACCGACACCACCGACGTGCCCTTGAAGAGGCTGATCACCTCGTTCGCGGCGTTCGGCAGGATCGCGCGCATCGCCTGGGGCAGCACGATTCTGCGGAACTGCCGTCCCTTCGGGATGCCCAGCGCGGCCGCGGCTTCGAGCTGGCCGGGGTCGACGGAGATCACGCCGGAGCGCACGATCTCGGCGGCGTAGGCGGCCTGGTGCAGCGCCAGGCCGAGCACGGCGGCGCCCATCGGGCTGATCAGCTCGACGGTTTCGAAGCTCACGAACTCAGGGCCGAACGGGACGCCGAGCGAAAGCCGCTGGTAGAGGTAGGAGATGTTGAACCAGAACAGCAACTGCACGATCAGCGGGATCGACCGGAACGCCCAGATGTAGGTCCAGCCGACCGCCGACAGGAACGGGCTGCGCGACATCCGAAGGATCGCGACCACGATGCCGAGCGCGAACCCGATCACCGTACCCAGCACGGTCAGCAAGATCGTGGTGCCGACGGCGGTCAGGATCGACTGGGCGGTGAAGTACCGGGCGAACGTCGGCCAGTCCCAGCCCGGGTTGGTGACCAGGCCGTGCACGAACTGGGCGGCGAGCACCAGCACCGCGACCACACCGACCCAGCGCCACGGGTGGCGGGCGGCGACGACCGGTGAGGAGACCAGATCCTCTGATCTGTCCTTTGAGGACACGATGGTGAGCGTGCCGGAAGAGGGCATGGCGCATCCTTGAAGCCGGGCGGGATGAGGGAGGGCGAGAAGTCAGCCCGTACAGGCGGCGCTGGACACGCGGCCGTGGTCGATGTGCCTGCGGGAGGACAGAAATAGAGCGAAGACCATTCCTGCCCTCCCTTCCCTGCGCTCCGATGAGAGCACTTGCAGAACGAGGCTCACGTTAAGGAGCGCCCCGTTGCCTCGGCAAGGACGTCCACGTGCTGAACAACTATCGGATACCGAGGTGATCCCGCAGGGTCTCACCGGTGTAGTCCGCGCGGAACACGCCGCGTTCCTGCAACAACGGCACAACGGTGTCGGCGAACTCGTCCAATCCGCCCGGCGTCACGTGCGGCACGAGGATGAACCCGTCCGCCGCGTCCTGCTGCACCAGGTCGTTGATCTGCGTGGCGACGCTCTCCGCCGACCCGATGAACGTCTGCCGCGCGCTCACGTCGATCACGAGGTCCCGGATCGACAGGTTCTTGGCGGCGGCCTTCTCCCGCCACTCCCGCACCGTGGCCGCCGGGTCCTTGAACATCCGCACGCTCGCGCGCCCCTTGGCGATGGTGTTCTCGCCGGTCAACGGCTCGACGTCGGGCAACGGGCCGTCCGGGTCGTAGCTGCTCAGATCGCGGTTCCACACCTGTTCGAGGAACCGGATCGCGGTCGCACCACTGACCTGCTGACGCCGCACCACGGCCGCTTTCTCCTGCGCGTCCGCGTCGGTGCCGCCCAGCACGAACGTGGCGGCGGGCAGCACCACCAGCTGGTCGGACGTGCGGCCGTACTTCGCCAGCCTGCACTTCACGTCGCGGTAGAACTTCTGGCCGGCCTCCAACGTCCCGTGCCGCGAGAAGATCGCGTCGGCGGTGGCGGCGGCGAACTCCCGGCCCTCCTCGGAGTCGCCGGCCTGGAGGATCACCGGACGGCCTTGGGGCGATTTCGGGACACCGAACGTGCCGCTGATGTCGAAGTGCTGGTCCTTGTGCTCGAAGTCGCCGACACCCGTGTCGAAGAGCTTCCAGGCCATGCGCAGGAACGATTCCGCGCGCGTGTACCGGTCTTCCTGGGCGAGGAACCCGCCGCGCCGGAAGTTCTCGCCGGTGAACGCGTCCCACGAGGTGACGACGTTCCAGGCGGCGCGCCCGGCGGAGAGGTGGTCGAGCGAGGCGAACTGCCTGGCCACCTCGTAGGGTTCGTTGAAGGTGGAGTTGATCGTGCCGGCCAGCCCGAGGCGGTCGGTGACGGCGGCCAGCGCGGCGAGCACGGTGAACGTGTCCGGCCTGCCGACCACGTCGAGGTCGTAGATCAGCCCGCCCTGCTCGCGCAGCCGCAGTCCCTCGGCGAGGAAGAAGAAGTCGAACTTCGCACGTTCCGCCGTCTGTGCCAAGTGGACGAACGACTCGAACTCGATGTGGCTGCCGGCCTGGGGATCGCTCCACACCGTGGTGTTGTTCACGCCGGGGAAGTGCGCGGCGAGGTGGATCTGCTTGGTCATCTCGCGCTCCTTCAGGCGAACTGGTTGGCGGGCTTGGCGAGACCGAGGTGGCCGCGCAGGGTTGAGTGCTCGTAGGCGGTGCGGAACAGGCCCCGCTTGCGCAGTTCGGGCACGAGGCCCTGCGTGATCTCGCGCAGGTCGGCGTGGAACCGGAACCCGGCGAACCCTTCCGCCTGCCACGCCAGCAGTTGGTCCGGGTCGGCTGTGCCGTCGACATCACGGAAGACACGTTCGCCGGGGGTGTCCGCGAACACGATGTCGGCGAAACCCGGTGTGGCCGCGGCGATCGGCGGGTGGCCCTGGGGCGGGCGGGGCGTGATCGACGGGCCGCGCACCTTGAACCAGCGGCCCTCGAAGTCGATGTGGTGCAGCTTGTCGCGGTCGATGAACCGACCGGTGGCAACGTCCCGGATCTCGGCGCCGTCCTCCCAGCTGTCCCACAGCCGTCGGAGCACCTCGGCGTAGTCGGAGGCCTCCTCCCACAGGTCGCCCAGGTTGTCGCGACGGCCGAAGTGCTTGGCGTGCAACGGATCTGGCGCGATCTCCAGCTGGACACCCGCCCGGCCCTCGCTCACGTGGTCGAGCGTCGCGATCGCCTTCGACAGGTGGAACGGCTCGGTGTGCGTGACGACGGCCGTTGGTACCAGGCCGATTCTCGTGGTGAGCGGTGCGACGCGGGCCGCGGTCAGCACCGCGTCGAGGCCGGGTTCGCCGCCCAGCGAGTCGTCGAACGTGACGAAGTCGAGCGTCGCCTCCTCGGCCTCGCGCACGAGCCCTGCCCAGTGCTTCGCCGTGAACACTTCGTCGCCGGTCGCGCGCAGTGCGACGGCCAGGTGCAGTGGTGACCCCACCGGTCCCCCTCTCGTCGGGTCCTCGCATTCTGTGCGCGGTTCGGAGGTGGCTGCCGAGGCGGTCACTGGGTGGGACAACTCGCCGGGCCGGGAATATTTTCGTGGTCGCGTTTCCAGGTTGCCTTGACGTGTGCGTCAAGGTTTAGCGTTCCTGCCATGAGGATCGGCGAACTGGCCAAGCGAGCCGGCACCACCACGCGTGCGCTGCGCTTCTACGAGTCGCAGGGGCTGCTGGAAGCGCAGCGCACGTCCAACGGCTACCGCGAGTACGACGACCACGACCTGCGGCTGGTCCGGGAGATCCAGTCGCTGCAGGCGGTCGGCATGTCGCTCGAGGACACCCGGCCGTTCGTGGCGTGCCTGCGCGCGGGGCACGAGTCGGGCGACTCGTGCCCCGACTCGCGGGAGGTCTACCAGCGCAAGCTCGCGGAGGTGGACGAGTGCCTGGAGCGGCTCCAGGCCGTCCGGGAGTTCCTGCTGGCCAGGCTCGCCTTTCAGGATCCGTGCCTCGTGGCCGAACCCAAGGAGTTCCAGTGCAGCTGACCGACGTCACCTTCGCGGAGAGCACGAAGACCGGCACCGTGCTCGTCGAGTTCTGGGCGCAGTGGTGCGGGCCGTGCCACATGCTCTCGCCCGTGCTCGACGAGATCAACCGCGAGCGCGACGACCTGACCGTGCTCAAGATCAACGCCGACGAGAACACCGCCACCGCACGCGACTACCAGGTCATGTCGCTGCCGACGATGCTGCTGTTCCGCGACGGCGTGCCGATCCGGCAGATCGTGGGAGCGCGCCCCAAGTCGCGGTTGCTTGCCGAATTGGATGACGCGCTGAGCGCGTGAGCCGCTTATCTTGGGCGCATGCTCGGTCTTGAACTCGTAGTGGTGCTGGGCGTGTGCATTCTGGCGAGCAGTGTCGTGTCAGGACGGTTGCGCCTCGCGGCCCCGGTGTTGCTGGTCGTGTGCGGCGCTCTGCTCGGTTTCGTGCCGGCCCTGGAAGAGGTCAGCCTCCCGCCGGAGGCGATGCTGCTGATCTTCCTGCCCGCGCTGCTCTACTGGGAGAGCCTCAACACCTCGCTGCGGGAGATCCGCAGCAACCTCCGCCCGATCGTGCTGCTCAGCACGTTGCTCGTGCTCGCGACGGCAGCCGCGGTCGCGTCGGTCGCCCACGCACTCGGCCTCGGCTGGGGCCCGGCGTGGGTGCTCGGCGCGGCCCTCGCGCCCACCGACGCGACCGCCGTCTCCGCGATCGCGCGGGGCATGCCGCGCCGGACCACGACGATCCTGCGCGCGGAGTCGTTGATCAACGACGGCACCGCGCTGGTCATCTACGCGATCGCCATCGCCATCACGACCGGCGAGCAGCAGTTCAGCACCGGACGCGTCGGCCTTCAGCTGCTGCTGTCCTACGCGGGCGGCGCGGTGGCGGGGCTGGCGATCGCGTGGCTCGCCGTGCAGGTGCGCAAACGCCTGGACAGCCCGCTGCACGAGACCGTGGTCAGCATCCTGACCCCGTTCGCCGCCTTCCTGCTGGCCGAAACGGTCCACGGCTCCGGCGTGATCGCGGTGGTGACGTGCGGCCTGACGCTGGCGCGGGTCGGCCCGCGGATCGTGCCCGCCGACACCCGTCAGGTGAGTTCCGCTTTCTGGGGCATCGCGACGTTCCTGCTGAACGGCGCCCTGTTCGTCCTGATCGGACTCCAGGCCCACAGTGCGATCCGGTCGCTGGACGGCGGCGAGATCCTCACCGCGTTCGGCGGAATCGGCCTGGTGGCGCTGACCGTGGCGGGCACCCGGCTGCTGTGGAGCTACACGACCCCGTACATCATCCGCGCGATCGATCGCCGCCCCCAGCAACGACTCCGGCGCGTGGGTGCGCGACAACGGCTGGTGTCGTCGGCCGCCGGGTTCCGCGGCGCCGTGTCGCTGGCGGCGGCACTGGCGGTGCCCGAGACGGTCGTCGGCGGCGCGCCTTTCCCGTTCCGCGAGGAGATCATCCTCATCACGTCCGGTGTGGTCGTGCTGACGTTGATCGTGCAGGCGCTGATGCTGCCGTCGATCATCCGGTTCTCCCAGCTGCCGGAGGACACGGCGCTGGACGAGGAGCTGCGGCTGGCGCAGTCGACGGCGTCCGAGGAGGCCTACGAGGCGTTGCCGCGCCTGGCGGACAAGGTCGGGGTGCGCGACGTCGTCTACAAGCGGGTGCTGGCCGAGTACGAACACCACATGGAGGTCATGCGGGCCAAGGAGGCCGGTGACGAGGAGGTCGCGGCGTCCGAGGTCGAGTACGCGGCGTTGCGGCTGGAGCTGATCTCGCACAAACGGGCGACGGTGGTGCGGCTGCGCGATGAGGCGGCGATCGACGACATCGTGTTGCGGACCATTCAACGGCGGCTGGACGTCGAAGAGGTGCGGCTGTCGCGGCGTGAGGTCGAGGAGGACTGACATAGGCTCGGTCGCATGATCGTCAGAAACCGCGTGCTGGGCAGGATCGCCGACCACCTCGCTCAACAACGACCTGGACATCCGTTGCGGGTGGCAGTCGACGGGATCACGGCATCCGGCAAGACGACCCTCGCCCGTGAGCTGACGGCTGCTCTGGCCGAACGTGGACGAACGGCAGCGCACCTGTCGATGGACGGGTTCCACAACCCACGGGTGGTCCGGCATCGGCTGGGACGGGACTCGGCGGACGGGTACTACGCCGACGCCTACGACTTCGCGTCCTTTGAGCGGCTGGTGCTGGAGCCGCTCGGGCCCGGCGGGGATCGGAAGTACCGGCAGCGGATCATCGACCTCCGCTCGGACGCACCGATCGACGAACCGCCGGTCGAGGCTCCGGAAGACCTGGTGCTGGTCGTCGACGGCAGCTTCCTGCAGCGGGAGCTCACGTGGGACGAGGTGGTCTTCGTCGACACGCCGTTCGAGGTCGCGCGGGAGCGTGGGACGCGCAGGGACACCGAGTTGCTCGGAGGGCTGGAGCAGGCCAAGCGTGCCTTTGACCAGCGGTATCACGCCGCCAGCCGCCGGTACCTGGACGAGGTCGGACCGGCCGTTCGGGCGACGATCGTGCTGGGAAACGCAGACCTCGCGGACCCGGTGTTGCGGCGGATCGGCGGCCCGGCCGGCGCGGTGGTGAACCTGTTCTCGTACGGGACGTTGCAGACGCCGTCGGTTCAGCTAGAACACTTCGGCCGGGAGCTCAAAGGCGAGCAGGACCTGCTGCCGGGCTTCCGGCAGGACTGGGTGACGATCACCGACCCGGCCGTGATCGCGGTCAGCGGGACGGACCGGCACCCGATCGTCCGGCACACCGGCGATCCCGCCGACACGACCGCGGGCACCGTACTCGAGGTGACGACGGAGGAGCTGGCCGCCGCCGACGTCTACGAGGTCGACGACTACCGGCGGGCGCTCGTGCGGCTCGGGTCGGGCGCGGACGCTTGGGTGTACCTCGCCCAGCGGTGAGACCGTTCACAGGGCGGAGCTGGCTAGGTGAAGCGGTTGCGGAGGAAGCCGGACCTGCTCTGGCCGAACTTGTTCATGGCGAAGATGGTGTAGGCGGTGTCTCCTCGGTCGGTCCACGCCCGGACCAGGCCGAGGTTGCTCGTCAGGCTGATCAGCTTCCGGAACGTCGTCTGGTCGTCGCGGAACTGCGGGGCCGGAACGTGCGCGTGGGCGGCGCCGAGGAGCTCGACGTGCTCGGCCAGACGACGCCTGGCCGCCTCCCTGTCGTCGTGGTAGAGGTCGTCGAGCGCGCAGAACGTGATCTCGCTGGTCCGGAGGCCTACCGCGTGCGCGAACACCGTTTCGGCGGCGATCGTGGTGTCGGGGCCGAGGTCCACGACGTGCCGGCGGTTGTCTCTGGCGACGGCGTCCACGTACTGGACCGTCGCCTGGCCGAAGCCCGTCCAGCCGGCCGGGGCCCGCACTTCCAGGACGACCCAGTACGTCTCGTCGAACGCCAGGTCGGGCGCGAAGATGCGGATGCCGTCGTCCTCGGTCACCAGATCGGGCAACGACTCGACGCCGATCTCGTCACGGGCGCGGTGTTTCGCGGCCGCCACATCCCGTTCGACGCGGGCGCGGACGGACGGGTCGGTGATCAGGTCGTGGCCGTAGAGGTGCCACGCGGTGACGTTCGCGTCGAATTCGATCTGCAGCTGGACGTTGATGGCGGCGAGGTGTTCGCGCCTGGCCAGATCTTCGGCGAGGTTGAGGCGCACGTCGTCGGCGTTGGTCACCAGCGTGCAGGAGCCGCCCGTGATGCCGGCCAGCGCTTCGAGCTCACGCATCCTGGCCTCCCTGCCGAACCCGAAGCAGGACAGGGTGAGGTTGCCGCGGATGCGATCGGCGATGTTGCGGCGGATGGTGATCCAGTCGCGCTCGCCGGAGTTCGGGTCGCCGTCGGAGAACAGGTACACGCAGTTGACCATGTCCGTCCGCGAGTGCCTGGCGATCTCGTCGATGCCGTAGAGGACGCCGAGGTTGATGTCCGTGCCGCCGTACGCGGACAGCCCGGCCACGACGACGTCGAACTGGGTCGTGGAGATCTCCCTCTTCGGTGTGGCCTTGAGGCACGTGCGGACCTGCGTGTCGAAGGTGACGATTCCCAGGATGTCGGTGTCGCGCAGCTGGGAGTGGAGCTCACGGATCGCCGCCTTCACGGTGTGGAGCTTCGAACCCTCCATCGAACCGCTGGTGTCCACCACGAACACGAAGTTCGCCGGCAGAGGTTCCCTGGTCGACGGTGCGCCCAGGGGAATCTCACCGGTCCGCAGAGCCAGTTCAACGAAATGGGTCGTGTTGCTGTTGGCGCAGAAGTTTTGCTTAGTCGCGCACGTGCCATAGCTGACGGCTATGGCCTCACCGGTTGTCGGCACGGGAATTCCCGAAGGATCCGACGAGATGAAATCGTCGAACCGGATCTGTGTCTGATCGATGAGAACCCCGTGATCGATCAGGTCCGCGATGCCGAGGGTGGCCTTGGTGCCGAACGCGTTGTTGCGCCGGATGAACAGGCCGCTGCGAGGAAGTGGATCCTGACCGCTGGCGCCTGACCGGAGGTCGAAAGACGGCCAGTCGGGGGCGTGGGCGTCGATGGGAACAACCCTGTCCTCGCTCGAGTCGGCACCGATCGTCGGCGGACTGATGCCGTTCTGCCGGTCGGCCGTCGAGTCGTCGATGATCCAGATCTGTCCCGACGGGCCGCCATAGACCGCTCCCCCGCCATCAGGCGCCGCGTTTCCGGCTGCCGGAGGAGCCGCCCTGCCACTGGCCGGCTGACCGCCCATCATGCCGGCACCCGCCTGACCAGACGCCATGCCGGCCGCGGCCTGACCAGCACCCAAGTTGCCGGCTGCCTGGCCAAAGGCTCGGCCGGACTCTGCGCGGCGAGCCGCCAAGCCAGACGCGGCTTGCCCACGGGGAGAGTCGTGGCCGGCCTCGACGCTCTGGGTCTCCGCGGGGGCAGGCTCCCGACTGGGCCGAAACCACTCCCGATCCACATCCGGGCGCTCGTCGGCGGGCAGGTGGTCCACCGGAACCTGCAGGTTCTCCAGCGTCGGGCATTCCTCCACGTATTCGTCCGGGCCAATCACCGACTGCTGTTCGGCGCGGTGAAAATCCCACAGGTCGTCTTCACGTCGTGCCGGCCAGAGGCGACGCCAGACGACAGCGCCAACAAGCAAAATGGCGACAACAACGAGCACCAGGATCCAGACGATGTCCATGACTTTGCCCCTGCAGACGATCCCGACGAGGTCACAAAGTAGCAGTCTCCCCCGCGAGCCGGTAGCCGATTCATGGCGACCTGGAATTGTCAGCCAAATGGCAACGAATTGCGCTAGGAGACCAGCGAAAGGCCCCGGCGAACAGGTTCCTGAACAGTGGCGGGCTCGGCCGAGGGAATGACGACCTCCTCGCCGCCGATCTCCCGCGTGATCCACGCCCCGGACTCCACCATGACCTTCAACGTGCGGACGTCCATCGCGTTGATGCGGCCGTAGTACCACTCGTCGGTGGCCAGCGAACCCATCCGGTCGCCGAGGCGCTTCTTGATGCCCAGAACGCGCTCGAACAACGTCTTGACCAAAGCCGCACGGTCGAAGGGGCCTTCAAGGCCCGTGCGGATGCGGTCCTCGATACCGCGCGGCACGCCCTCGGAGTCCGGCATCAGCATGGTGGTCCAGGCGCGCGACTTCTCGCGGTACTGGAGCTGCTGCATGATGCCCTCGTGCTGGGCGAAGTCGGCGGCGCGGAAAGCCGAGCCGCGCCAACGCTTCTGCAGGTTCACGGCCAGCGACAGGGCGCTCTTGAGGCCCGTGTTCAGGCCGCGGCCCGGCCAGAAGTGCAGCGAGTTGGCGGCGTCGCCCAGGAGGAACCCGAAGGTCGACGGGGCGAGCTGGGCGGTGAACTTCGACATCTGCTGCATGCCGAGCGTGAACGAGTTGATGCCCACGACGTCCGCCGCGCCGACGCCGAAGAAGCGCAGGCCGTCCAGGATTCGGGGCCACAGGTAGGAAAGCTTGTCGACCGACGGCTTGAAGACGGCGCGGTGGCGGTCGCAGACGAAACGGGTGCCGGACGGCCGCATGGTGCAACCGAACTTCCCGATGCACGAGATCGGGCCGTTTTCGCCCAGGGCCACGATTTCGGAGGCTTCCTCGGCGGTCAGGCGCATGTTGATGAAGCCGCCGCCGAGCGAGTTGAAGAGGAACCTGTTCTGCGCCACGGTCAGCGGAACGGTGTGCTCGTCGGGAACCTTGGCGGTCACGCGGATGCCCAGGACGCGCTCGTCCAGCGGAGAACCGTCCACCGAGAACAGTTCGCGGCTCGGGGTGCCGAAGTGGGACGACAACGAGTCGCGGGTCGCGGACTTGGCGCCGTCGGCGATGGCGAGGACGTGCAGGCCGTCCCAGCGGTCCGGCTTCACGTACGCGGCGGGGACCAGTTCGATGTTGTAGACGTCCTGGGCCATGTCCAGGAGGGCGTCCTCGATCCAGCGGATCTTGATGTTGCGCGGGCGGCCCTTGGACTCCGGGGAGTCGGGGCCCAGCGGCCACATCTCGGAGAACTTGCCGGGCGTGAAGAGGCGTTGGCGCACCTCGGAAGGCAGGGCCGCCCAGACGTTGCTCTGGAGCGTCACGACCTGCTCGCGGCGGTTGTTGCCCTCGGCGGCGCCGCGCCAGACGACTCGGTCGCCCTTGCGCATCCAGCGGCGGTCGTGGATGCGCACGGACACCTGGTCGCCCAGCATCGACTTCAGGGTGCAGGCGAACGCCAGGCCGACGGGGCCGCCGCCCGCGACGTCCACCCGCAGCGGGGTGGACCTGCGCAGCGGGACCACCTGGGCGCCCTGGCGCGGCAACATCACCGTTGGCCCGACCTTGCCCAGCAGTACCGTCTTCTCGTCCATGACCCGTCCCCTCGATCCCGTTCGACGGCGGGAACACGTGCTGAGACGGGCGATGGTTCAACGGTTTTCGAGGAAGTTTTTCCACGCGGTCGAAGTGAAGGTCAGGACGCCTCCGGCCGGGTTCTTCGAGTCACGAACGAGTGCGTCGTGGGCCAATGACACCTCGACGCAGTCCCCGTCCTCCGATCCACCGCTGTAACTGCTCTTACGCCAGGTCCTGTCCTGAGTCATCGAGTTCCTCTCGCGGTTGGCCGACGTATGCCGCCAGCTTGCTCCGCGATTGTTCCTCATCCAAGGCGACCTCAGCCAAACGGTCGAACAGCAATCGTGTCCTGACGATCACACCGGGATCCTGGACGAAGACCTTCGCCAGATCGGTCTCGACGAACACCACCGGCATTGCCCTCTCGTACTCCCACAACGAGCAACTCGACGCGATCAGAGCCGCGTCAGCGGGGATGATCCGGATCATGTGCGCGTTGAACAGCAGCTTGAGGTGCTGATCTTCCATGATCCGGTCGTCACCCATGCGGGTCCGCAGCGCGTGCTCATGGATGTAGAACAGGCAGGTCGGCCGATCGTGTCGCCGCAAGAGCGCTTGGCGCTCCGTTCGGAACTGCACGAGGGCCGGGATTCGCTCCTCAGACACCAATCCCGCTGCCCGGTACACCGCGTCGGCGTACTCCGGCGTCTGTAGAAGACCCGGCACGGCTTGCGCGTCGTATCGAATGATCTTCTTTGCGGTGGACTCGGCCATAGCGAGTGTGCGCAGGTTGTCCGGCACCTGGACGATGTACTCGTCGAAGGCGTTGCGGTACTTCCGCTTGAAGTCCTCGTAGAAGTCGATGTCCTTGCCGCACATCGACAGGTACTGCACCAGGTCGACCTCGCTGGCGCGGTACTTGCCGGTCTCCAGGGTCGAGAGCTTGCTCGGATCCCAGCCGAGCCGGACGGCGAGCGCGGCACCGGTCAGGTCGGTGCAGCTCTCCCTCAGCTTGCGCAGCTCTTCGCCCAGATCCCGGCTGTACGCGGTGGATGGAGTGGTCGTGGCCATGGTTCGACGTTAGGGCTTGCTCCCCGAGCAATTAAGGTGCTCGTTCGGGTGAAAACGGCCGCGCTGATCTTCAGCGCACTGCCAGGAAACTCGCAGCCGCGCCACAGCTTCGAGGACGACCATCCCTGGCCATGACTCGACGTCGCAGATCCTTGTTGATCAACGGACTGCTGGTGGTGGTGCTCCTCGGCGCCGGTGTGGCCGGCTACCTGGTGTTCTTCGGCTCCTCCGGCAGTGCCCAGCCCACCGCCGCCCGCACGGCCGCGGCCGCGAACCGCGACGTCAGCGAGACGGTGACGGCGTCGGGGACGGTGCAGAGCTCGTTCAGCGCCGCCGCGTCGTTCGGCGCGAGCGGCACGGTCACCGAGGTCAACGTCAAGGTCGGCGACGTCGTCACCAAGGGCCAGCAGCTCGCGAAGCTCGATCCGACGCAGGCTCAGCTGCAGGTCGACATCGCGCAGGGCAACCTGAACGCGGCGCTGGACAAGGGCACCGGCACGACGGCGTTGCTCACGGCGTACCGGCAGACGCAGCTCGCGCTCCAGCAGGCGAAGGACAACCTGGCGGCCACCACGCTGACCGCGCCCGGCGACGGCACGATCACGTCGGTCACCGGGTCCGTGGGGCAGAAGGTGGGTTCGGGCAACTCGTCCAGCAGCACCAGTTCGACCACGAGCACCACCACGGCGACTACGTCCGGGTTCGTTGTCGTCACGGACCTGAAGAACCTCGTGCTGCACGCGAACGTCTCCGAGTCCGACGTCAGCAAGCTCAAGGCCGACCAGGCGGCGTCCGTCACGGTCAACGCGATGTCGACGCAGCCGATCCAGGCAAAGGTCACCCAGGTCGACCTCACGCCCACGACCTCGAACAACGTCGTGCAGTACGGCGTGACGCTGACGCTGACCGAACCGCCGGCGGGGCTGCGGCCCGGCCAGTCGGCGAGCGTCGAGGTCACCGTCAGCTCGGCGACCAACGTCCTGGCGGTGCCGGCAGCGGCGGTGCAGACGGTGAGCGGCGCCAGCAGCGTGCAGGTGATGGAGAACGGCGCGGAGACCCGCAAGACCGTCGAGATCGGCGTGCGCGGCGACCAGTACGTGGAGATCAAGTCCGGGCTGACCGCCGGTGAGGAAGTCGTGCTGCCGCAGGTGACCACGTCGACCAACCAGAACCGTCAGCAGCAGCAAGGCACTCTCCCCGGAACCGGCACCGGCGGCCAGCGCAACGGCGGCGGCTTCACCGGGACCGGTCGATGAGCCCGGTCATCGAGGTCAGGAACCTCCGCAAGACGTACGGCTCGGGCGACACGGCCGTGCATGCGTTGCGAGGGCTCGATCTGACCGTCGAGAAGGGCGAGTACATCGCGATCATGGGCGCGTCCGGGTCGGGCAAGTCGACGTTGCTCAACATCCTCGGGTGCCTCGACGTGCCGACGTCCGGCAAGTACCTGCTCGACGGGATCGACACCGGCGAGTTCGACGAGGAACAGCTCTCCCTGCTGCGCAACAGGAAGATCGGGTTCGTCTTCCAGTCCTTCAACCTGGTGCCGCGCACCACGGCACTCGCGAACGTCGAACTCCCGCTGGTGTACGCGGGAGTTCGACGTACCCAACGTCGTGAGCGCGCGCTTGCCGCTCTCGATCTGGTCGGTCTCGCGGACCGCACGCATCACCGTCCCAACGAGCTGTCCGGCGGCCAGCAGCAGCGCGTCGCTATCGCCCGTGCGCTCGTCACGTCGCCCGCGATCGTGCTCGCCGACGAGCCGACCGGAAACCTCGACACCGAGTCCAGCCGCGAGGTCCTGGGCATCCTCGACCGCCTGAACGCGAGCGGCCGCACGGTTGTGTTGATCACGCACGAGGACGAGGTCGCCTCCCACGCCATGCGCACGGTTCGTGTGGTGGACGGCAGTGTTCCAACGGGCGGGGTCGCGGGGGTGCTGGTGTGAGGCTCTTCGAAATCGCCGCGTTCGCCGTGCGCGGGTTGACCGCGAACAAGATGCGTTCCGGGCTCACGACGCTGGGCATCCTGATCGGTGTCGCGTCGGTGATCCTGCTGATCGCGGTCGGCAACGGCGCGTCCAGCGCGGTGCAGCAGAGCATCGCGGGGCTCGGCACGAACATCCTGACGATCAGCCCGCAGCGCGCCCAGCCCGGCAGCACCGTCAAGCCGCTGACCACGGCGGACGCGGCGGCGCTGGTCGGTACCGACTCCCCCGACGTCAAGTACGCGTCGCCGGTGGTGAGTGCGCAGGCGACCGCGGGGTACGGCACGACCAGTTACGCGATCAGCCAGTTCATCGGCTCGGATCCACGCTACTTCGAGACCACCAACAGCGGTGTCGCGCAGGGGAACCTGTTCTCCGACAACGACGTCCAGCAGGCGCGCAAGGTCGTCGTGATCGGCGCGACCGTGGCCACGCAGCTCTTCCCCGGCACCGATCCGGTCGGGAAGGCCATGCTGGTCAACAACATCCCGTTCACCGTCGTGGGAGTGCTGGCGGCCAAGGGTTCCAGCGGGTTGCAGGACGCCGACGACATGGCCGTGGCGCCGCTGACGACCACGCAGAACGCGTTGACCGGCTACGGCAGCCTCACCCAGATCGTCGTGCAGGCGCGGTCGGCCGACGCGTTGCCGGACGCTCAGGCCCAGGTGACCACGATCCTCAACGGGCGGCACAAGGTCACCGACACCGCCGACTACCGGATCCTCAGCCAGGACCAGCTGCTCACCGCGCGGACCGCGACGACGGAGACGTTCACCGTGCTGCTCGCGTCGGTGGCCGCGATCTCGTTGCTGGTGGGCGGAATCGGCATCACGAACATCATGCTGGTGACCGTCACCGAACGGATCCGCGAGATCGGCATCCGCAAGGCCGTCGGGGCGCCCCGATCGTCGATCCTCGGCCAGTTCCTGATCGAGGCGACGTTGCTGAGCCTGTTCGGTGGCTTCCTGGGCGTCGCCGCCGGGGTGATCGGCAGCCGGTTCACCATCGCCGGCATTCAGCCGGTGCTCGTGCCGTCGTCGGTGCTGCTGGCGTTCGCGGTGTCGGCGTTGATCGGCCTGTTCTTCGGCAGCTACCCGGCTTCACGCGCGGCGAAGCTCCGTCCCATCGAAGCTCTCAGGCACGAATAGGAGTTCGACGTGACCAGTCCTCTCGATCAGCCGCTGGAGAACGACATCTCGGCTGAGCTGAAGGAACGCAAGACCGGCTTCGGCAAGACCACGGTCGTCCTGGGTGTCGCGGTGCTCGCCATCGTCGCGTTCGTCGGCGGGGTGTTCGTGCAGAAGTCCTTCGGTGCCAGCGAAACCCCGGCCCGCCAGAACGTGGCTGGGCGTCAGTTCAACGGCACACCGCCCTCCGGTGCCCAGCAGCGGCCCAACGGCGGGAACTTCGGGCGCGGCACCATCGGCACGATCGACCACGTCGAAGGCACCACGGTCTACGTCAAGACGCAGAACGGCCAGATCGTCAAGGTGTCCACTTCGGACACCACGAAGGTCGAGGTCACGTCGGAGGGCAAGCTGGCCGACCTGAAGGCCGGCCAGCAGGTCGTCGTGCAGGGTCAGGCGGGTTCGGACGGCACGGTGACCGGGCAGACCATCACGCAACGGCCCGCCACCGGGTGATGCGGGATCAACGCGTGGAACGTGGCCGGTTGCTCGTCGTCGAGGACGAACCCAGCATCCGCGAGCTGCTGTGCGCCAGCCTGCGGTTCGCGGGGTTCACCGTGTCGAGCGCGGCGACCGGCGGCGAGGCTTTGCAGGCAGCGCGTTCCGAGGCACCGGACCTGGTGCTGCTCGACGTGATGCTGCCGGACCGCGACGGGTTCGAGGTGGTGCGGCGGCTGCGTTCCGGCGGCGTGCAGGTGCCGGTGCTGTACCTGACCGCGCGGGACAGCACCGACGACCGCATCACCGGCCTGTCCATCGGCGGCGACGGGTACATCACCAAGCCGTTCAGCCTGGAGGAGGTCATCGCGCGGGTGACGGCGGTGCTGCGCCGCACCCGGCCTGACCACGAGCGCGAGGCGTTGACCTGCGGCGATCTGTCGCTGGACGTGGAGAGCCACATCGTGCGGCGCGGGTCGCGGGTGGTGGAGCTGTCGCCGACCGAGTTCCGGCTGCTGCACTACCTGATGCGCAACAGCGGGCGGGTGTTGTCGAAGGCGCAGATACTCGATCAGGTGTGGTCGCACGACTTCGACGGCGACTTCGGGGTGGTCGAGTCGTACATCTCGTACCTGCGGCGCAAAGTGGACGCTTCCGAGCCGCGTCTCATCCACACGGTTCGCGGTCTCGGGTACATGATCCGCGCATGACGTTGCGCGTGCGGCTGGTGGTCGTGCTCGTCGCCCTGGTGGCCGCGGGCCTGTTCGGCACGTGGCTGATCGGCTCGCAGGTGATGGAGCGGTACCTGCTCGGGCAGCTCGACGCGCGGATCGACCGGGTGGCGTCGGCGCCGCGGCTGTTTCCCTTGCGGGAGAACGTCATTGTTCGGTCGCCGTCCGAGGTGCTGTCCGGAACGGCGTTTGAAGCCCTGCCCGGGTACGGGGAGCTGACTGAGGGCGAGCACGTTTCCGTGGGCTCGCATCGCATGGTGATGCGGCGGCTCGACGGGGCCGAGCTGATCGTGGCGACCGACCAGTCGGAGGTCGACAAGGCGGTCGACGACCTGCGGCTGGCGTTCCTGCTGATCAGCCTCGGCGCGCTGATCCTGGTGGGGATGGCCGGGTATGCGCTGGTCCGGGCTTCCACGCGAGCGTTGGAGGAGGTCGAACAGGTCGCCGGCGAGATCGCGGACGGTGATCTGTCACGACGGGTTCCGGTGCGACGGCCCGGTTCCGAGGTCGGCCGGCTGGCTTCGGCGTTGAACACCATGCTCGGGCAGATCGAGCGGGCGTTCGCGGTCCGGGTCTCGTCGGAGAACCGGATGCGGCAGTTCGCCGCTGATGCGTCGCACGAGTTGCGGACGCCGTTGACGTCGATTCGGGGATATGCGGAGCTTTATCGGCAGGGCGCGGCCACGGATGCCGCGGACGTCCTGAAGCGGATCGAGGACCACGCCGAACGGATGGGCCTGCTCGTCGACGACCTGTTGCAGCTGGCACGGCTCGACTCGGAACAGCCGCTGACTTTGTCCACAGTGGACCTGGTCGTGCTCGTCACCGATGCCGTCGTCGAGGCCCGCATGCGCGAGGCGGAGCGGACCGTGTCGTTGGAGCTGCCTGCCGAACCGGTGCTGGAGCAGGCCGACGAGGCGCTGATGCGGCGGATTCTGACCAACCTGCTCGACAACGCCGTGATCCACACGCCACCGGGGTCGCCGATCGAGGTACGGCTGACCGCGAAGTCGTTCGAGGTGCGCGATCACGGGCCCGGCATGACCGCCGAGCAGGCTTCGCGGGTGTTCGAACGCTTCTACCGCGTGGATTCCGCGCGTGGACCCGGCGGAACCGGGCTGGGACTCGCGATCGTGGCCGCGTTGGTCGCGGCGCACGGCTGGCGGATCGAACTGGACACCGCGCCGGGCGAGGGCGCGGTGTTCCGGGTGCTATTCGGGACGTGAGCGGTTGGGCCAGTCGCGTTCGTAGTGCTCTTCGGGGAAGTCGCTCGGGCTGGAACCGGTGGTGTATGCATGCTGTATTTCAGCTGCATACCGCTCGTTTCGCGCACACCACGGCGCGGCGGGGATGTACATGACGTTGCCCCATCCCTGCTGGTCCTGGACTGGCGCGACGCTGTGGATCAGGTCGCAGTGCCACCAGACCGAGTCACCGGCGCGAACATCTGGAATTCCCATTAGAGCCTCTAGCAACAGTGAGTGGTACTTATCATTGACCGGGAAGACCTGGTTGACGGTGACACCGCACATGTCGTCGTCCGGGACGTCGTCGAGCAGCGGGCGCAGCATCAGGTACGCCATCGCGCCGGGGATCGGGACGGTGTGCAGGACGCCTTGGTCGTGGTCCATGTCCGACAGCGCGGTCCAGCCCTGGAACGTGCGGAACACGGAGCACATCGTGGTTCCCGGGTACTGCGGACCGGTGGTGCGATGCGCGGCGTCCCACGGGTCGTACTGCTCGACCGTGCCGCCGAACAGATGCCGGAACGCCTGCTGGTACTCGCTGGTCATCCAGAGGTCGAGCGTGCCGGGGTCGAGGTGGGTGCCGAGGCCGTTCGAGTTCGCACCGGGCGGGCGCCTGCGAATTCGGTCCGGGTAGTGGACGTCGCGGTCCGGGTCGAACCAGCCTTCGTGCTTCCACAGGCCGTTCAGGAACTTCTGGACCGTGGCCATGCGCTCGTGTCGCCTGGCCTCGACCTGCGCCGGCGACCAGTAGATCGGGTAGATCTCGGGCTTCGAGCCGACGCTGCCGAAGAAGTCGTCGCCGGGACCGCGGTAGTTCTCGAAGAAGTTGTTGCTCTCGACGTAGTCCACAACGGACTTGTCCCAGGCCTGGGCCTGTTCGCGGTCGAAGTGGTTCCTCACGACCAGGCAGCCGCGGCGTTGGACCAGCTCTGCCGACGCCGTTCCGGCCTCGATGTCGGCGTAGTCGATCACCGGCCAGGCCTGACCCGCCTTGACGTCGTCGACCTCCTGCTGGATCTGCTTCTCGACGACCGCGAACACCTCTTCGACGGTCCGGCCTGATGCCTCGATGTTCGCCCGGATCGCCTTCTTGATCTCGCGGACGGCTTTCGGCAGGTCAGCGGGGGTTGTCTCCCAGTTCGGCAGCACCTTGACTCCTTCCAGTAAGGCCTCCTTACTTAGAACCATAGGCGTGTCGTCCCGTTGTAGGCAAGGCCTCTAACTAGAATGCGACGAGTGACCGCCAAGCCGTCCCAGGAACTGCTGCGCTCGCTCTCGGACGAGCACGTGCTGCGCGCGCTGATGTCCGCGCGGAAGCTGACGCGGGCCGAGCTGGCGGTGGAGACCGGGTTGTCCAAGCCGACCGTGGGCGAGTCCGTGCGGCGGTTGGTCGAGCAGGGTCTTGTCGCCGACACCGGCGAACGCACCCCTGGCGGGCGCGGCAAGGGCCGGGTCGGTTCGTTCTACAGCCTGGCTTCCGACGTGGGCGTGGCGTTGGTGGTGACGATCGCGCCGGCTGGCGTGACGGCCGAGTGCGTCGACGCGTACGGGGACGTCGTGACGACGGAGCATCACGCGATCGCCTCACCGGCGGAAGTAGCCGGGGTGTTGCCCGCGGTCGTCGCGGAAACCGTTGCGGCACAAAACGTCCGGCTGTGCACAGTGAGCGCGGCCGACCCCGTGGACCGACGGACGGGCCGCCTCGTCCAGTTGCCCGACTCCCCCTTCCTGGTGGGTTCGCTGGATCCCGTCGCGGTGTTGAGGCCGCTCCTGAACGGGCCCGTGATCGTGGACAACGACGTGAACTGGGCGGCACAGGCCGAGCACGCCGTTCTCGGGGTCGCCGACTTCGCCTACCTGTATCTGGGTGAGGGCTTGGGATGCGCGGTCGTGTCCGACGGCGAGGTGCGGCGCGGTCATGCGGGGCTGTCCGGCGAGATCTCGCACCTGATCACGGCCGGGCCGTCCGGCGCGATGGCGTTCATCGAGGTGTTCGGCGCGCTGGGGTTGCGACAGGCCGGGTCCACGGCGATCGACGTCGATCGGTTGCTGGCCGCGGACTCCCCGACGCTGGAAGTGGTGGCGCGGGCGGTCAGTGGTGTTATCACGGCGTTGGTGGCGCTCGCCGATCCCGCGGTCGTCGTGGTGGGCGGGCCGTGGGGACCGGCGTTGCTCGACGCGATCAGTTCCGCGCCCCGCCCCGTGTCCGTGGTGGCGGCTTCGGTCGCGGAACCGTCGTTGACCGGCGCGAGGGCCGAAGCGCTCGACCGGCTGCGGACGGCGCTCGTCGAGGCCTCCAGGAACTCCTAGCGGAGTGATGTTGGAATGAGTTCAGGCGGAGGCTTTCCTCGCTGCCCACACGGTGCGTTCGGCGCGCAGGCTGAGGTCGTCGCGGCGTAGGGCGCGTTCGAGGCCTTCCGGGTCGAGCCGCCTCCGGAGAACGAGGTGTGCGTAGCGTTCGACGGCGGGCGACCGTTCGATGTGGACGGTGACGGTGCGTTCGCCCTCCACGGTGAAGCCGGCGGCGGTGAGTTTCGGACCCCAGTCGGCGCCTCGGTGAGGGACGCGTTCGTCGTGGTGGTGTTGCTCGACATGGCTTTCGGGGGCGTTGTCCGGCAGGAACTTCGGCATGCCGGACATTTCGATCACCGCCAGGACGCCGCCCGGGGCCAGCGTGTCGTGGATTTGGCGCAGGGTCTGGTCGGGGTTGGCCAGGTGGTGCAGGGAGCCGGACGCCCAGACCAGGTCCGGGGTGCCCAGGTCCGGCCATTGCGTGTCGAGGTCGGCTTGGACCGTGTCGACGGTCAGGCCCTGTTCGCAGGCCTTGTCGTGGAGGCGTTTCAGGTGCTCGACCGAGGAGTCCACGGCGGTGACGCGGGCTTCGGGGAAGCGGGTCAGGAGGGCGAACGTGCCGGCGCCGGTGCCGCTGCCGAGGTCGACTACGTGGCGTGGGTTCGTAACGGGCAGCCAGTCGATGATGGACGCGGTGTGCTCGGCGAGGATCTCCGCGTCGAGTTCGAGGACTTCTGCCTGGTCGCCGTGGCCGTGCCCATGGCCGTGTCCGTGATCGCTCATGAGCCTCACGGTAGGTCGGCCGTGCGTCTGGTGCACGATCACTTGCGTATGAGGCAAGACGGTCGGTTCGCGGCGTGCCGTTCGCGCAAGATCAGGCCTTCTTGTCGGCGTTGTGGCCGCGGCGGGCCTCGCGGTCGAAAATGCCGAGGATCTCGCACGGGCCGCCGGCGGTGCCGATCGCGTGCGGCAGCATGGTCGGGAATTCGGCGGCCTGGTTGGTCTCGACGCGGATCCGGCGGTTGCCCAGCAGCAGGATCGCGGTGCCGGAGAGGACCACCAGCCATTCGCGGCCTGAATGTGCGCGCAGGGATGCTGTGGTGTCCGGTGGCGGGGGCGTCATTCGCTGGCGCATGACGGTCATGCCGGGTTCCGCCTTGATCGGCCACCGCATCGTGCCGTGCGCGCCGTCGATCATCGGGCTGACGATCACGTCGTCGGTGTCGGTCTCGACGAGCCGGTCGAGTGACGTGTCCAGGGCTCTGGAGAGGGTGACGAGCTGGTCCAGGGCGAGGCGGCGCTGACCGTTCTCGATGCGGCTGAGAGAGGACGGGCTGATCCGGGCGCGGGTCGCGAGTTCGTCCAGAGACCACCCCTGCGCGACCCGCAGTGCCCGGATCCGCTTGCGCACCAGGCTGTCCAGATCGCCGTCCTCTTGCGTCATGCGCACGATCGTATGCCTGAGCCGCAAGCGCTGCTCGTCAGTGCTGCTCGTCAGTGCTGTTCGGCGGCCATGAGCACGTCGAGCAGCTTCTGCGGTGCGCCGTCCTCGCCGAAGATGCTCTCGAGGATGCCGTCGGTGTCTTCGGCGGTCTCCGCGGTGCGCACGAACATGGCCTCCTCGTACTCGTGCAGCGCCGTTTCCACATCGGCGTGCGTGGCGAGGGCCTTGGCGAGTTCGGCGCCGTCCAGCATGGCCAGGTTGGCGCCTTCGCCGTTGGGCGCGGAAAGGTGCGCGGCGTCGCCGACCAGGGTCACGCCCGGCACGCGGTCCCAGCGAGTGCCGTCCGGCAGCATGTAGTGGGGACGCAGCAACGGCGGGGTGTCGGACTCGATGATCAACGCGGTCAGCTCCGGGGCCCAGCCCTCGAACTGCCGCGCGACCCGTTGTGCGTCGGTGAGGTCGAAGTCGAACCACTCCAGCGGCCGGACGAACTCGACGTAGGCGTGCAGGGTGTCGCCGCTCTCCCGGTGCGCGAAGATGCCTTTGCCCTGGGCCGGCACGAACATCGAGCCGCCGCCGACCGTCTTCGCGGCGACCGGGTGCTCGGTGTCGGCGTTGAACAGGTAGGTCTCGACGAACGACGTGCCGGTGTAGACGGGCGTCGCGTCGGTCAGCAGCCGCCGGACCTTCGACCACGCACCGTCGGCGCCGACCAGCAGGTCCGCGGTGACGGTGGTGCCGTTGGCGAACGTCACCTCGTTGCCTTCAACGCACGTCACCTTGTGGGCCCAGCGGACGGTGCCTTCCGGCAGCGAGTCGAGCAGCATCTGCCGCAGGTCGGCGCGCTGCACCTCGGGGCGGCCGCCGGTGCCGTCGTCGGGCTTGTCGAGCAGGACCGTGCCGTCGGACTCCAGAACCCGGATCGCCTGACGGCCTTCCAGGATCAGGCTCTGGAACTCGGTCATCAGGCCGGCGGCCTCGACGGCGAGCTGGCCGTTGTAGTCGTGGATGTCGAGCATTCCGCCCTGCGCGCGCGACGTCGGCGACTCCTCCGCCTCGTAGACGGTGGACGGGATGCCGTTGACGTGCAGCACGCGGGCGAGCGTGAGGCCGCCGAGGCCGGCACCGATGATCGTGACGTGCATTCGGGCTCCTTCTGATCGTGCCGCCCGGTTGGCGACAAGATCAGGCTCACCCGAGCCGCTGGCACCGATCGCACACGCGCCTGACAGCCCGCTGGTACGAGCTGTCAGTCACCACTCAGCGAAGCTGCCGTCGTCGTGCCGCCATACCGGCGACCGCCACGCGTGCCCGATCTCCGCAGCCCTCCGCACGGCCTCCTCGTCGACCTCCACGCCCAGGCCAGGCCCGGTCGGCCGGGCGATCCAGCCGTCCACGACCCGCACCGGCGCCATGTCCACCAGGTACGACGGGTCGGTGCCGTGGTAGTGCATGCCCGCGCTCTGTTCCTGGATCAGGAAGTTCGGCGTCGTGAACGCCACCTGCAGCGACGCCGCCAGCGAGATCGGCCCGAGTGGACAGTGCGGCGCGATCGACGCGCCGTAGACCTCGGCGAGCGAACCGATCCGGCGCAGCTCCGAGATACCGCCCGCGTGCGACGGATCGGGCTGCACGACGGCGACGCCCGCGTCCAGCACCGGTTTGAACTCCCAGCGCGAGAACAGCCGCTCCCCCGTCGCGATCGGCACCGTCGAGGCCTGGACGACCGATGCCAGCACTTCGGGCGGGAGTTCGGGCAGCACCGGTTCCTCGACGAACATCGGCTGCACCTCTTCGAGCATGCGCACCAGACGTCGTGCCATGGCAGGGGAAACACGGCCGTGGAAGTCGATGGCCAGATCGCCGTCGGGTCCCAGCGCCGCACGGGCCTCCCGCGCACGTTCCAGCACCGCCTGAGCCTCGGCAGGCGACGCGATCGAGCGCATTTCGGCGGTCGCGTTCATCTTCACCGCCGTGAAGCCTGCCTCGACCTGCCTGGCCACCGCGTCGAAGATGCCGTCGGGGCGGTCGCCGCCCACCCACGAGTAGGCGCGCACGCGGTCGCGGACCGGGCCGCCGAGCAGTTCGTGCACCGGCAGGCCGCGTGCCTTGCCGGCGATGTCCCACAGCGCGTGGTCGTAGCCGGAGAGCGCCGACGACAGCACCGGGCCGCCGCGGTAGAAACCGCCGCGGCGCAGGACCTGCCAGAGGTCCTCGACGCGCAACGGATCCTGGCCGACGACCAGCTCGGACAGCTCGTGCACTGCCGCGCGGACCGTCTCGGCACGGCCCTCGACCACCGGCTCGCCCCAGCCGCTCACCCCCTCGTCCGTGCTCACCTTGAGGAACAACCAGCGGGGCTCGACCAGGAACGTCTCGACCGCCGTCACCTTCATGAACTGTCCTTTGCCGCGGACCAGCCGCCGTCGACCAGGATCTCCGCGCCCGTCACGAACGACGCCCCCGGAGACAACAGGAAACCGATCACCGACGCCACTTCGGCCGGGTCGCCGAGGCGGCCGGCCGGGGTGGCTCGGGCACTGCGTTCCCGATCCTCGACGGACACCCGGTCCCATGCCGCCGTCAGCACGGGACCGGGCAGCACCGCGTTGATCCGGACGTCCGGCGCGTACTCGACCGCGAGCTGGCGGGTCAGCGCGACCAGCCCGCCCTTCGTGGCCGCGTAGGCGCCGTGGCCGGGGATGCCGAAGTGCGCGTGGACCGACGAGACCAGCACGACCGAGCCGCCGCGTTGCCTCAGTGACGGCAGGCAGGCTTGCAGACCGTGGAACGCGCCGCCGAGGTTGACCGCGAGCTGGCGTTCCCACTCGGCCGGCGTGGTCAGGTCCAGCGGGGCGACGGTGACCGTGTAGGCGTTGCACACCAACGCGTCCACGCCGCCGTCGCTCAGCTCCACCGCCCGTTGCCACGTCTCCGGGTCGCTGACGTCGCCTTTCACCGCCACGTCACCGGCGATGTCGACTCCGATCACCCGATAGCCGTTGCCGGTCAGGTGCTGTGCCGTGGCGGCACCGATTCCCGCTGCCGCACCCGACACCACCGCGCACTTCATGCACGTTCTCCTAGAGCTTCTGCCGGTAGACCTTGTTGTCCGGTCCGCGCACCACTGTCCACGCGGAGCCGTCGGGTCCAGCAGTAGCACCGACGGCGCCGACGAGCGAGTTGCTCGGGAACTCGGGGCGGTTGAACCAGCCGCCCCAGGCGCCGTCGCTGCGGTTGACCTGCCAGAGCGTGTAGTCGCTCGCCCGCGCGAACAGGTAGACCCGGTCCTGGTACTCGACCAGGGTCGGGCTGCCGGAGATCACGCCTCCGAGTGACGTCCATTCACCCGAGGAGACCGGGCGGACCCACACGCTGTCGTCCGCGGTCCGCACGGCCACCTGACCGCCGGCGACGCTCGGCCTGCCGTAGATCGGGGCGTCACCGGGCGCGCCCAGCGACGTCCAGGTGCCGTTGTACTGCCAGACCTCGCCGTCGGCGCCGCGAGCCACGAGCGTGCCGTCCGCGGAGACCGACGGTGCGTCGGTGAGCTTGCCGCCCAGCGACTTCCACGAGCCCCAGCGTCCGTTGTGGAGGGTCCGTTGCCAGGCGCGGTTGTCGGTGCCCCGGACTGTCACCTCGACGTCCGAACCGACGGTGCGGACGGCGGGCTGGCCCTGGATCGCCCTGCCCAGGCTGGACCACTGGCCGCTCCGCAGCATCTTCAGCTCGCCGCCGACCCCACGCGAGAACACGAACGCCTCGTCGCCGACGCGTGCGATCGCGGGTGAGGCGGTGGCGTCGGAACCAACGGCTTCGCCGGGCACGAGGTCCGTGCCGCGCAGCTTGAACATCGCGGTGCCGTGTGCGGGAACCGTGACCGTGTACGAGTCCGCAGCGGTGCCGCGGTCGGCCCGTGCCCGCAGATCGCGGACGGCGACGTTGCCCTTGAGACCGGCCTGCGCGAAGTTCACCGTCATCTCGGCGGGAACATCGCGGCGGTTCAGCAGCACGACCGAGCGCTCGCCCTTGCGCGACAACACCTTGCTGTAGACGTCGGTGTCGCCGGTCGACGCCACCCGCACGCCCTGGATCGCCAGCGGGTCCTGGTTGACCGCGAGGATCTCCGGGTTCTTCAACGTCGAGACCATCGACGGTGGCAGCGTGCGCGGGTCCGAACCGATGATCAACGGTGAGGACATCTGCGCCCACATCACGAACTGCGAGGTGGACTCCTCCTCGTTGAGCTCGTAGGTGCCCTGCTGCGTCTTGCGCATCGGGATCAGGTAGTCCGGGTCGTTGTAGTGCCCCGGGCCGTTGGCCTCGGCGTGCCAGGCGTTGCGGTCCATGTTGCGCAGCACGTCACGCCAGATGCCCTCGTACGGCGTGCCGAACGCGACGTCGGTCGAGGTGCGCCAGGAGTCGGCGATCAGCGGCCCGAAGGTGTAGGAGATGTGCGCGACCTGGTCCGGTGTGTGCGGGACGCCCCACTCGTCGGTGACCGGGTTGCACAGGTTGAGGATCATCGGCCGACCGGCCTTCTGCACGGCCCTGCTGAAGTCCGCGAACGCCTGCGCGGGCTTGAGGTTCGCGAAGATGCCGCAGAGGAAGTCGATCTTGATCGCGTCGAACTCCCAGTCGGCGAACCGTTTCGCGTCCTTCTCGTAGTAGCCCCCGCCACTGCCCGCGGCGCAGTTCTTGCCGTCGGACGGGCCGGCGTCGGTGTAGATGCCGGCTTTCAGGCCCTTGGCGTGCAGGTCCCGCACCAGCTTGTCGAAACCGCCGGGGAACTTCGCCGGGTCCTCCACCAGGTTTCCCGTGGCGTCACGGGGAGTCGGCGCGTTCCAGCCGCCGTCGATCCACACGATCTTGTAGCCCGCGTCGCGCAGGCCGCTGCTCACCAGGTAGTCCGCGACACCGCGGACGTCCTTCTCGTTCGGCGCACCAAGGCCGAAGTACGTGTTCCACCCCATGTACGGGGTTTTGGCGACACCACTGTCGTAGTAAGTGGGCGCTCCCTGGTCATCACCGGCATAGGCGGGTGTCGCAACCAGGGACATCAAGGCGATGGCCAACGCGACTCTGCGAACGGACATGCGGGGAGCCTACAATAATTCATAATTTATGTGTAGTAGGCTGAACGCGTGAGCTACCGCTACGAGATCACCCAAGCAGTCGTGCGGCAGGGCATCATCGCGATCGTCCGCACCCAGGACGCCGGCTCCGCCGTCAAGGCCGCCGTTCCGCTGCTGGACGCGGGCCTGACGTCGCTGGAGCTCCCGCTGACGAACCCCCAGGCGCCGCAGGCGATCCAGCACCTGCGAGAGACCTATCCGGACGCGACCATCGGCGCGGGCTCCGTTCTGGACGAGGCGTCCGCGGTGGCCGCGATCCGTGCGGGCGCCCAGTTCCTGGTGGCGCCCAACCTCGACCTGTCGGTGATCCGGGCCGGGCACCGGTACGGGGCGGCTGTGCTTCCTGGCGCCGGGACCGTTTCCGAGATCGTGCAGGCGCTGGAAGCGGGCGCGGACGCCGTCAAGGTGTTCCCCGCACCGACGCCTCAGTGGGTCGAGGACGTGCTCGCGGTGCTGCCGTACGCGCCTTTGGTGCCGACCGGCGGGGTGGCACCGGCTGACGTTCCCGCCTGGCTCAAGGCAGGCGCGGTGGCGTGCGGGGTCGGGTCGGCCCTGTCCCGCACGCCCCTCGACGAGATCAGGGCGCTGTTGGCCTGAGCACGACCACGTCGGCGTCGTTCGTGACAGACCAGTCGAACGGCAGCCCGACGTGGGCCAGGTGCGCCGCCGAGTAGACCTGGTCGTACTCGTCCACATAGGACTGGGCGGTCAGGCCCTTCAGCTTCACCCGCGACGACTGGCCGGGCACGACCGGCACTCCCGTCAGCGAGCCCGTGTTCCAGGCCAGCACCACGACCCGGTCCTCAGCGGAGTACTGGATCGCGTCGTTCAGCAGGTGCGCCTCACCGCTGTGCACGACCTCGCGGATGTCCTTGTAGCGCCTGATGAGCACCGCGGCCTCCGCGCGTTCGGCACGCGACCAGTGCCGCACGTCCGCGCCGATGCCCAGCACTCCGGCCATCGCGAGCACGAAGCGGAACTTCAGCGAGCGCGGACGGGCGTCGAACATGCCGGGCGCGTCGGTGACCCACGACGACATCAGGTGCGGGGCGTGCATGTGCAGGAACCCGTGCTGGATCCTGAGGCGGTCCAGCGGGGCGGTGTTGTCGCTGGGCCACACCACGTCCACCTTGCCCGTGGTCGCGAGATCGGTCCGGCCGCCACCGCCCGCGCAGCCTTCGACCAGCACGTGCGGGTGTTTCGTGCGCAGATGGTCCAGGACGCGCCAGTAGTTGCGGACGTGCGCGTCGTCGAGCTCGCCGGACCGTTCGGTGGCCGGCCGGTTCATGTCCCACTTCAGGTAGCTGATCCGGTACCCGGTCAGCAGCCGGTCCAAAGTGGACACGACGAACTCGTGGACCTCGGGCAGGCCGAGGTTGAGCAGCATCTGGTTGCGGATCAGCGTCGGCTCACGGCCGGGCAGCCGGTACACCCAGTCCGGGTGGTCGGCGTAGAGCTGGGACTTCGGACTCACGCACTCCGGTTCGACCCACAGGCCGAACTCCAGTCCCATCGCGCGCACGTCCTCGACGAACGCGCCGAAGTCCGGTGACTCCGGATACCAGTCGCCGAGGCCACCGGTGTCGTCGTGGCGGCCGACGAACCAGCCGTCGTCGACCACGAACAGCTCCACGCCGAGGTCGGCGGCGATCCTGGCCAGTTCGAGTTGCCGCGGGAGCGAGACCTCGAACCCGGTTGCCTCCCAGGAGTTGTAGAGCACGGGCTTCCTCGCGGGCCTCGACCGCAGCCGGTCGTAGGCGTGCCACACGCGCGACAGGCCGTCTGTCGAGTACGCCAGCGCCACCTCGGGCGTTGTGAACGTCTCCCCCGGCTCGACCACGACCGGGCCGAGCATTCCGGCGCGCAGGCGGGTCAGTCCGGAAGGCTCGACCTCGGCCGTGATCTCCCAGGAACCGGACCACGCCAGCGACACACCCCACGTGTCGTCCACGGACAACCAGGGCGCGTAGTTGTGCCCGGGAACGCCGTAGGAGCTGCCGATTCGAAACCCGCCCGCGGGTAGGGAAACGTGGTCCAGCTGGAACTCGCGTGCCCATTCACCGTGCAAAAAGGACAGCTGTGGGTTGCTCACCGGCAGGCACACGCCCGCCGATCCGATCTTGGTGAGACGAACGGGTTCGTCGCGGCTGTTGGTGACCTCGACCCAGCGGGCGAGCACGTCAACGGCGGTTTCGGGCCGGTAGCAGAGCACCGCGCGGATCCCGGCGACCTCGTCGGCGAACGCCAGGCGCAGCACGCCGCCGGACTCGGTAGCGCCGTCGAAGATGAACCACGAGTCGCCGTCCAGCTCCAGGTCGGCGCCGGTGAACGGACGCTGCCCGCGCGGCGCGTACTCGATCGGGGCCGCGTCGGCCTCGGTGATGAAGTGGATCTCGCCCAGGTTCTTGAGCGGCGACGGCCCGCACTCGACTCCGTGCGGGCCCCACGCCACCAGCTCGGCCCAACGACCGCCGGGTTCGACCGCCACCGTGTAGGAGGTGGTGGCCATCCTCAGCGTCCAGTCGTTCTGGGTCGAGGTCATTTCACAGCTCCCACCGCGAGTCCGGAGATGAAGTGCCGCTGGAACCGCAGGAACACCGCCACGGTCGGAATCGCCGCGATCACCGAACCCGCCGCGATCACGTTCCAGTTCGACACGTACTGACCCTGCAACGCCAGCAGCGCCGGGGTCACGGGCATGACGGACGACGACCTCAGCACGGTGATCGCCCACAGCAGGTCGTTGAAGATCCAGGTGAACGCCAGCGCCGCCAGGGCGGCCAGCGCGGGCCTGGTCATCGGCAGCACGATCCGCCAGAAGATCTGCACGGGACCGGCGCCGTCGATGGTCGCCGCCTCCTGCACCTCGTTCGGCATCGCGCGCATGAAACCCTGCAGCACGAACGTGTAGAAGCCCAGTCCGAACCCGACCTGCACCACGATCAGCGCGAACAGCGTGTCGTAGATGCCGAGCACCTCGGTCAGCTTCGACACCGGTACCAGCAGGATCTGCGGTGGCAGCAGGTTGCCCGCGAGCATCAGCAGGATGATCGTGCGCCGGCCGGGGATCTCGAAGCGGCTCAACGCGTACGCCGCCGCCGAGCTCAGCGCGAGCGACAGGAACACCGTCGGAACCGTGACGAGGACGCTGTTCCACATCGCGCCCGCGCCGCCGTTGGTCCACGCGTCGGCGAACCCGGCGAGGGTGAACGACTGAGGCAGCGACGCGAGGCCGTTGGCGGCGATGTCGTCGAACGACCGGATCGCGGTGACCAGGACCGCCACGATCGGCAGCAGCCAGAGCACGGAGATCGTGCCCGCCACGGCGTGGAAGACGCGGCCAGAAGTGCTACTGGACATCTCAGTTCTCCCTGAACGCACGGACGAGGTACGTCACGATCACGCCGAACGCCAGCACGAAGATCACGACCGCCAGCGCCGAGGCGTAGCCGAGCTTGAGCGACTGGAACGCGGTGGAGTACATGTACGTGCTGAGCAGCTCGGACGAGTGGTAGGGCCCGCCGCGCGTCATCGACCACACCACGTCGAACGACCGCAGCGAGTCGATCACGATCACCGACAGCACGACCGAGTTGACCGACCGCAGCTGCGGCCAGGTGACGTGGGTGAACTTCTGCCAGGCCGTGGCACCATCCAAAGTGGCCGCTTCGTACAGGCCGGGGTCGATGCCCTTGAGCCCGGCCAGGTACAGCACCATCACGTACCCGACCTGCCGCCACAGCGCCGGCACCAGCACCGCGTACAACGCCGTGTCCGGGTCGGCGAGCGGACTGCTGTCGAAGATCCCGCCCGGCTGGTAGAGCACCTGCCAGATCAACGAGGTGGCGACCAGCGAGAACACCACCGGCACGAACAGCGCCGCCCGGTAGACGCCGACGCCACGACGTTCCTTCTGCAGCAAAACGGCCAGCCCGAGGCCGCCGACCGCGGACAGCCCGCCGAACAACACGAGCCAGATCGCGGTGTTGGTGACCGCGGTGCGGAAGACCGGGTCGCCGATCATCCTGGCGTAGTTGGCTCCCCCGACGAACCGGGGCGGCGAGACGCCGTCCCAGTTCGTCAGCGCGAGCCAGAACCCCTGCAGCGCGGGCCAGAAGACCCAGAACCCCTCCACCAGCAACGGGATGAGCACGAACAGCAGCAGGACCGGAGGGACCCTGGCGAAGCTCCTGGTCATGTCAGGACGACCACACCTGCTCGGCGGCCTTCTGCCAGGTCGCGAGGATCGAGTCCAGCTGGTCGGGCTGCTGGAGGAACTTGATCAGCGCGGCGTCCGCGGTGGGCTGCAGCGCGTCACTGGAGTCGCGGTTGAAGAACTGCGTGATCTCCGCGGCCTCCTTGAGGTGCTGGCGGCCCTTGGTCACGAGCGGTGTGCCGGAGTCCTTGGCGTTCGGATGGGTCGGCAGGATCGTGCCCGACGAGTTCTTGATGTAGACCTCCTGGCCCTCCGCCGTCGCGGCGAAGGTCAGGAACTCCTTGAGCTCCTTGACGTGCGGTGACTTGGAGCTCGCGAAGAACCCGTCGGTCGGGCCCTCCTCCGCCAGCGGCACCTTCGGGTCGATGATCGGGAACCGGAAGAAGTCGATGTCGTCGAGCGCGTCCTTCGGGGCAGCGTCAGCGAAGAACGCGCCGGTGAGCAGCATGCCGGTGCGGCCCTGCAGCAACGCGGTCGTGGCCTCCTGGAAGCCGATCGCGGTGCCGTTCGGGTCGGTGAACGGCAACACCTCACGCCACGGCGTGAAAATCGCCTTCACCTTGGGGTCGTCGAACTTCTGCTTGCCCGCCAGCAGCTCGCGGTGGAACGGGGCGCCGTTGATGCGGATGTTGAAGTAGTCGAACCAGCTCGACGCGGTCCACGGCGAGTCGGCCCCCGCGCCCATGCCGAGCGGGATGACACCCTTGCTCTGCAGGGTCTGGCAGAGGGTGACGAACTCCTGCCAGGTCTTCGGCGGGGTGACGCCCCACTTCGTGAAGTTGGACCTGCGGTAGAAGAAGCCCCACCAGTAGTAGGTGGTCGGCACGAACACCTTGCCGCTCAAGGTCTTGAAGGACTGCGGGTAGTCGCCCATGGTCTGCCAGACGTCGCTGACGTCGAGCAGCAGCCCCTTCTCCTCGTAGCCCTTGAGCAGCGAGCCGGGGTACCAGGTGTAGAGGTCGGGTGGGTTGGCCGAGGTGAGGTAGCTCGGCAGCTGGGTGCGGAAGGTCTCGGACGCCACGGTGTTGACCGAGGCCTGCGAACCCTTCTTGTCGTTGAACGCCTTCACCAGTGCCTCGATCGCGGCCTTGGCGGCCGGCGCGGAGAGGTTGGACTGGATCGTGGCCGTGCCCGGGAGTTGCGTGACCGGGCCGGAGGACGCCGAGGTGGCGCAGGAAGCCGTGCCGCTGACCAGCAGTCCGGCACCCGCGGCGGCGGTGACGCGGAGGAAGTGACGCCTGTCCATGGCGGACAGATTGCGCCCACGTCATGATCAAGTCAAGAATAATTCATAATTTATGATGTGCCGTATGATCTGACCTCATGAGCGAGAAGCGGCTTCGTGGCGTGCACGGCCAGACCGTCGAGGCGCTGGCGGGCCGGATCCTCGCCGGCGAGATCGGCGAGGGCGACACCCTCGATCTCCCGGCGCTGCGCGAAGAACTCGACGTGTCGCTGACGGCGCTGCGCGAGGCGCTGAAGGTGCTCTCCGCCAAGGGCATGATCGACGCCAGGCAGAAGCGCGGCACCTTCGTGCAGCCGCGCTCGTCGTGGAACCTGCTCGACACCGACGTGATGCGCTGGCAGACCCAGTCCGACACCGACCCCGGCCTGTTCGACGAGCTCACCGAGATGCGGGTGATCGTCGAACCCGCCGCCGCTCGCCTCGCCGCCGAACGCGCGTCGGAGGCCGACATCGAGGCCCTGGGCGGGGCGTTGGAGCGGATGGCTTCCGCGCGCGACCTCGCGGCGACCGTCCGGGCGGACCTGGAGTTCCACCGGCTGCTGATGGCCGGCACGCACAACGCGTTCCTCACTCAAGTCGAACGGATCATCGCGATCGGGCTGGCCGAACGGGACAAGCTCGTGCACGGCAGCGTGGACGACGACCCGGTGCCGTCGCACCGCGCGGTGCTGGACGCTATCGCCGCTCGTGACCCCGAGGCCGCCTACGAGGCGATGCGGGCGTTGGTCGACAAGTCGGGGGCGGACCTCAACCGCCTACGATGACCAGCCTCGCGGACGGGTCCGCCGCGGCGATGTCGCGGGCACTGTCCGCGTCGACGAGCATCGACCGTTCCCCACCACTGCGCACATCCCGGGCGGTGACCCGCACCGTGCAGTTCTGGTCGATGTCGATCGTGATCTCGATCTGCGGACTGCCTTCGGACAGCCCGGTGAGAGTGAACGTGCCGAGACAGACGTTGTCGGCGGCCCGTTCGTGTTCCCCTTGGTAGAGCCGGATCTGCACCGACGCCTGGTTGTCGCGCGGGGTGGTGAAGACCTCGCTGCGCTTGGTCGGCACATTGGTGTTGCGCTCGACGAGCTTCGTGAACACCCCGTAACCGGTCTCGATGCCCAGCGACCACGGGATCGCGTCGACCAGGAGCGAGTCCCTGACCTCTCCCACGAGCACACCCGCCTGGATCGCGGCGCCGATCGCCACGCCGTCCGGAATCAGGCCACGCCGGGGGCTGGCTCCGGTCAGCTCCGTCACGAGCGCGCCGATCGCGGGCATGCGGGCGGCCCCACCCACCAGCAACACCTGTTTGATGTCGGTGATCTTGACGCCCGCGTCCTTCAGCACCCGCTCGATCGGCCGGCGGACCCGGTCCAGCAGGTCGGAGCTGATCTGCTCGAAGCGTTCGCGGGACATTTCCTCCTCCAGCGTGAGACCGGCCGCGACGTACGGCACGGTGACGGTGGTCGACCGGGCGCCCGACAGTTCGATCTTCGCGCGCTCCGCCGCCTCGCGCACCCGGCGCATCGCCGACGCGTCCGTGGTGAGGTCGATGCCGTGGGCCGTCTGGAACCGCGTGCACAACCACTCGCAGATCCGCTGGTCCCAGTTGTCCCCGCCCAGCCGGCTGTCTCCGCTCATCGCGTGGACGTCCATCATGATCAGCCCATCCTCGGCATCCGGCGAACCCGGCCCGACGAAGCCGATGTCGAGCAGCGACACGTCGAACGTGCCACCGCCCAGGTCGAGCACCAGCACGTAGTTGATCATGCCCTCGCCCAGGTCGATGTCGTCGTCCACCCCGTAGGCGAGCGCCGCGGCGTTGGGCTCGGTCACCACGCGCCGTACGTTCAGGTCCGCCTGCTGCGCCGCCTCGACGAGCGACCGGCGCTCTGCCAGCGTGAAGTAGGCGGGGACGGTCAGCACGACGTCACTGAGCCTGGCTTCGAGGGTGCGCTCAGCACTGCGCTTGAGGTGGCGGAGGATGATCGCGGTGATGGCCTCGGCGCTGTACCGCCGTCCGTCGAGTTCAGCGGACCAGCCGGATCCCAGCTTCAGTTTGACCGACGAGAAGGTGCGCCCTGGGTTCGCGGCCGCCTGGTTCTTCGCACGTTCCCCGACCAACCACTCGCCGCTCGCGGTCAGGGCGGCGATACTGGGCGTGGTGCGGTTGCCGAACTCGTTGAGCACAATCCTGGACTCGCCGGCGACCACGGCAGCGACCGCCGAGTTGGTCGTGCCGAAGTCGATGCCGACGGCCCCGTAAGTGGTTCCCCAGTCGTCTTTCTGTTGCGCGCCAACGGGAAGCTCACCGAGTCCGCGGACGAGCCACATCGTCCGTGCTTGTGCGGCCACCACGGGATCGGCGTCTCGCGTGAGTTCGGCGAGCAGGTCGGCGGCGGCCGTGCGGACGACCTCGAAGCGGCTGCCGAGCCGGTTCTCCAGCTCGTGCACGACGCCGATGCGTTGCCAGCTCAACGGACTCCGGCTCGCCCGCACGAGTTCGGCCGGCAACTGCGCCGAGGCGTCGCGGACGTTGCGCGCGAGCACCAAGGTGCCTTCCGCGCTGGAGACGCTGCGCGTGGGTGTCTGGTTCGGCAGACGTGTGCGCACTTCCTTGTAGATGTACTCGTACAGCTCGTCGACGCTGATGCTGCCGTCCAGGTCGAGATCGGCGTCGCCGCTGCGCAGGCCGTGGACGATCGCCTGGGTGAAGATCGACGGTTCGGCGGCGTCCCGGCTGCTGAGCACCGATTCGTGGCTGTACTGCAGGGCGTTCGACGCGGTGATCACCACGCGTCCCCTGCCGCCGAACGCCTCGGCGATGTCGACCGACTCGGCGCCGCGCGTGCGCAGGCCCCGGCTGAAGGCGCCGCTGTAGCAGCAGTCGAGGAAGACGACGATCTTGTTCGACCGGCAGGCCTCCACCTGGTCGCTGACGAAGGTGCAGTCGACGCCGGTCGACGCGAGATACCCGCTTTCGGTGTCCGACCCGGCCAGGAACAGCCGGTTGTCGCGGTTCTTCATGCCGTGGCAGGAGATGTGCAACCACAGCAGGTCATCTCTAGCAGCGTCGTGGAAGAACGACTCGATCGAACGCTTGATCTTCGTGCTGCTCGCGTCCTGGACCACCGAGACCTCGAAGTGGCCGATTTCCGGCCGCGCCAGCACCTCGGACAACGCCGTGGCGTCCTGCGCCGCACCGGGCAACTCGCCGAACGCGGGGTCCTCGTAGTGCTGATTCGCGATGATCAGGCATCTTCTGGCCATGTCAGTCCGTGGCGTGCCGGTCCAGGAAGGCCTTGACCAGCGCTTCCTGCTGCGCGTTCGACACCGCGGTGAGCTCCAGCGCGTCCTCACCGCAGGTGATCGTCACCGATCCGCGCTCGCGCCGCACCAGCCAGCTCTTGACGACCTCCACCGCACTGCGCACCACGACAGGCGACGTGACCAGCCCGACCAGCGTGCCGACGACCATGACGGCGCCGGAACGAGTCCCCTGCTCCTCGGTCGTCGTGGTGGCCCGGTCCAGCCGGTCGAAGTCGAGCCGGTCCAGTTCCTCGAGCAGCAGGTCGCTCGCCTCGCTGGCGGCCAGGGCGTCGCCGTCCGGATCTACGACGACGAACTCGATCTCGCGCGGCACGGCGGTTCTCCCCCGGCGGAGTCAACGGCTAAGGCAAGGGGTCAGTCGCCGAAACGGCACGCGGTGTTACCGGCACGGTTCATCCACTCTTGATCGATACGACACCATCGGGCCATGCCCCGGCGGTTGTGAAGGACTTTCACGTCCGTCACCATCGGGCCTCATGCGCCTGATCACGCTCGCCGCCGCCGTCGCGCTGACGATCTCCGCCGCTCCCGCCGCGGTCGCAGCCCCCGCCGCCCCGAAGATCGCCACCTACAACGTCTTCATGCTGTCGCGGAACCTCTACCCGAACTGGGGCCAGCTCACGCGGGCCGATCTGATCGACAGCACCGGCGTGGTCGGCGGCCAGGACGTGGTCGTGCTCAACGAGGCGTTCGACAACGCCGCCTCCGACCGGTTGCTGGCCAACCTGCGCGACACCTACCCGCACCAGACGCCGGTGCTGGGCCGCAGCCGCGCCGGGTGGGACGTGACGAGTGGCGCCTACAGCGACTCGACGCCGGAGGACGGCGGGGCCGCGGTGCTGAGCCGATGGCCCATCACGACGCGGATCCAGCACGTGTACCGCGGCGGGTGCGGCGCGGACTGGTTCTCCAACAAGGGTTTCGCGTACGTGCGGATCGAGGCGCCCACCGGGCCTGTGCACGTGATCGGCACGCACATGCAGGCCGAGGACTCCACCTGCACCAGCGCGCCCTCGGGATACCGAGCCTCGCAGCGCGCGGAGATCAAGGCGTTCCTGGCGGCGCGGTCCATCCCGGCGACCGAGCCCGTGTACGTCGCTGGCGACATGAACGTGGTCAAGGCGAGCGACGAGTTCCCGCGGATGGTCACCGAACTGGGCGCGTCGACACCCGAGATCGTCGGGCACCCCTTCTCGTGGGACTGCGCGGACAACAGCGTCTGCCGCGACCAGTACGGGCCCGAGTACGCCTCCGAGCACCTCGACTACGTGCTGACGGTCCAGGGACCGTTGCTGCGCAACGAGACCCGGCGCGTGAAGAGTCCTGAGTGGTCGATCACGTCGTGGGGACGCAAGTACACCTACAACGACCTGTCCGACCACTACCCCGTGTTCGCTAGTTGAGCTGCGGCGCCACGGTGAGGCCGAGTTCGGGCATGCCCAGCCAGTCCAGGGTGCTGTCCGACTCGGCCAGCTTGATCCGCACCGCGTAGACGCTGAGCAGCAACGCCTGCAGCGAGTCCACGCCGAACGACGCCTGAACCGCGTCGTCGCCGAGGCCCACGATCTGGTGTGGACACTCCCAGTCACCGTTGCTGCTCAACGGGTCCGGGCGCGGGGCGCCGAACCTGACCACCACGTCGAACCGTGATCCGTCCGGCGCCACGCCCTCGATCTGCCGTTCCGCGACGATCTGTCCCAGGTCCATGCGTTCAGCTTAGAGCGTTCACCAGACGCTTCGCCTGCACGACGGCTTTGCTGGAACCCTTGCGCGCGGCGACCTCCGCGAGTCCGCCGACCTCACCACTGGGCTTGAGCTGCTGCGCCAGTTCGACCGCCAGCTCGATGACGTCGGCGACCCTGTTGTGCGACCACAGCTTCGGCAGCGCGGACTTCAGGGCGTCCCAGATCTGAGCGGACGCACCGGAACGGGCCGCGTCACGCAGGCCCGGCACGACCCGGTTCAGCGCGATGTCGCCGCGGTCGAGCAGCTGACCGAGCAGGTCGCCCAGCGTCTGACCGTCGAGTTGGCCACGCGAGGCCAGGATCAGCAGGCCGTCGACCGCACAGGCCCGGCCCACGGTCGCCTCGGCCGCGAGACCGTAGGCCAGCGCGAGATGCAGGGCGGGACCCACCGGGCCGTCGGCTTCCGCGAGCATCGGCAGCAGCGGTCCGTCGTTGCCCTTCGACGCGGTGCGGGATCGGAGGTGCGGGACCAGATGAGCGGCGACGACCTCCCGTTGAGAAGGCAGCACCGACGGCCACCACTCGATCATCGGGCCCCACTCGTCGTACGCCCGCAGGTGCTGTTCGGGCTCCTCCAGACCGGGGGTGACGGTCACGAGCAGGCCGAAGTCGGTGACCTCCTGCTGACCCCGGTAGTAGGTGGGGTAGCGGTAGGTCCGCTCCTCGACGGCGATCACCGGATCGGCCCGGAACGAGATCAACTCGCGCAGCCGCTCCCCCGCCTTGCTCCGCAACGACGCGAAGGCCTCGGCGTCCACCTCGAGGGGCAGCCGATGGCACGCCTGCTTGAGGTCGTGCGGCCACGGTTCCCAGCCTTCCGCCTCCGCCTCGGCCAGCCGTTCCAGCAGCGTCGCGGGGTCGAGCAGACCGGACATCGCGGTCGGGGTGGAGATCAGGGCGGGGCGTGGCGACTTCTCCAGTCCCTGCTCGATCTCGTGCAGCCGGAGGGTGAGCTGCTGGCCCACCGACCCGGATCGGGCCCGATTCAGCTGCACCAGCCACGCCTGATCGGGGTCCAGCGCCGACTCGGCCTCGTTCGGCGGCGCGGAAACGACCGAGAGGACCGCCAGGAACTCGGTCCAGGCGGTGCGCTTGGCGTGGTCCGGGTAGGTGTTGTAGGCGTCGCGGTTCTGGATCCACGGATACTTGTCGTAGATCGGCTGGAACGCCTTGGCGATCGCTTCCCGGTCCTGCCAGGCGAAGCGGACGATCGCCGCGATGATCCGTTCCGCGGTGATCGGGTCGACGTACCGGGCGTTGCGGCCGAACAACGACAGCGCCTCACCGGTCAGCTCGTCGAGGGTGGTGATCGGGCCCGGGAACGGCTTCGGCACGAACGGGACGAGCGCGGCGGCCACTTCCTGCGTCGTGGTGCTGCCGAGCTGCTCCGCCATGTCGGCCGGCAGTTGTCCTGCCAACGCCAGGAGTTCGGTCTTCGTCGCGTCGCTGATCTTCGGCAGGAGCTTGGCGACCAGCTTGACGGCCTGGCCGCGCAGGTCGTCGGACTCGTGCGCGAACAGCTCCGCGGCAGTCAGCACCACTTCGTCCGGAGTGGACTTCGCGTGGGTGCCGAGCCAGGTGAGCTGGGCGCGGATGAGCTTCTTCTCCGTGCGGCCGAACACCCAGCGGCTCGCGTCGCAGAGCAGGCCGAAGTCGAGCTTCCGCGCTTCGTCCAGCATCTTCAGCCGGTCCTGCGCGAGAGTGGCGACGGTTGACCGCGAGTCCGGCAGCATCGCGACGTAGTCCCGTGCGTGCTCGGCTGTTTCGTCCAGCGTCACGTCGAGAGTCTTGTGCAGCGCGAGGAAACCCTCCATCTCCTTGACGCTGCCGCCCTGCTGGAGCCGCGCGAGGCAGCCGTCGAGGAGCACCTGCCGGTCTGCCCGCTCCGCCAGGAACCGCGGCCACTGCCAGGTGTTCGCGAAGATCGCACCGGCTCCGACGACCTCCAGCACGTGCGGGATCAGCGCGTCGAAGGCAGGCCTCCAGCGCGTGTGGCCGCCGAAGTCCATGAACGCCAGCAGGAACCCGTCGGAGTCCGGAGGGTTGTCCCCGCAGAACTCCAGCACGATCCTCAGCAGGTCGTGCCGGCCGGGCTCGCGGGTCGGCATCCTGGTGGCGATCCGTGCGACCAGATCTGGCAGCCACGCGAGGTCGCGGTGCCGCAACACGTCCAGGGCCTCGATCGTGCCGTTCTCCTGGCTCATGCGATGCCACCAGATCTGGTAGCGCACCAGCCACGGCGCGAGCGTGGACGCGTTCGGCAGCAGGCCGATGCCCGCGATGTGCATCGCCGCCTGGTGTTCCCAGTTCCGGCCGGACGCCCGGCGCGCCTTCTCGTACGCGACGAGGTCGGCGGCGCGTTCCTTGCGTTCCTCCGGCGTGAGGCTCTTCAGCACCTCGCCGAGCGCGAGCAGCTGATCCGACTCGATCAGGGCCTGGATCCGTTCGAAGCTCACGCTCTGCCCCTGACCATGTCCGCCGCCAGCACGTGCTTGCACTTGCCACGACCACCGCGGTACTCGGCCCACCACTGGCACGTGCACGCCTCGCCGTTGACGCGGTAGTCGCCGACCAGCGCGGTGTCGCCGTCCCAGCTGACCGCGTTCTGCTCGACGAGCGCCTTCGCGTTGCGCAGCCTGGGGTTCATGGCCTGGATGTCGACGCCGCCGTACGGGAGTTCGCGGTGGAAGTACGACGCTTCGGCGAGGTCGTAGCCCACTCGCCCGCACGTGCCCAGTTGTGCCAGCGCGTCCTTGACCCTGGCCGCGGTGAGTCCGGAGCGGTCGGCCAGGTCCGGGATGTCCACGCGGGGTTCGAAGTCGAGCAGCGCGCCGATCAGTTCGGCGTCGGTGTCGGCGTCTCCTGCCGCGAGACCGTCGAGAACGGCGCCCTCACCGGACAGGCCGCGGGTCACCTCGGGTGAGAGGACCAGCGTCAGGCGTTGCGCACCGAGGTCGACCTCCCAGCCGCTCGCGACGGGCAAGCCGGCGGCGGGCGGGCCGTAGAGGCGGACGGCTTTCGCGAAGCGCAGCAACGGGATCAGGGTTTCCAGGCGGTTCGGGCCTGCCAGGCACACGGCGTTGGCCGAGGCCGTTCCGCTGAGCCGCAACGACTTCCCGGACGGCACCGCCCACACCGCCGCGCGTCCCTTGGGAAGCGTCTTGAGGAACCGTTGCGCGTCCGTCGGAGCGAGTTCGGCCTTCAGGTCGAACTTCGAGGTGAGGACCTGGGTTTCGGCGAAGCCCCGCAGCCAGCGCGGTGGCAGCGGGACCTTCTTCTCGACGACCACGCCGTCGAGCGTGCCGAACTCGACCTGGTCAGGCCCGACCGTGAGGTGCAGCGGGTCGCCCTTGGTCACGCGGGCGAGGGCGCGCCGCAGCGGCTCGTTGACGTCGACGTTCGTGGTGCCGCGGTCGTGCACCTCGCCGTCGAGGACGTCGCCGAGGACGTCCAGGCGCGCGTAAACACCGCAGCAGCCCGAGAACGACTCGAAGCGCAGCCGGTCGCCGTTGCAGGTGACGACCGGGTCCCGCAGGCGTTCGGTGGTGGGCTGGAAGTAGCGGGTGCCCGCGATCTTGGCGATGGCGAGCAACGCCGTCGCGGACTGCTGCGCGTCGCCGAGGAAACCGGTGAAGAAACGCGGGTTCGGCGCCCTGCCGCCGGAGGTCTGCAGGCCCAGGGCGCGTCGCGTCTCGTCCAGCCGGGAGTCGGCGACGTAGGCGTACGAGTGCATCGCGCCACTCTAGGGAACATGCGTTCGACTCGGCGGCGGTTTGATCAAAGGTATCGGCGCAGCAGGTCCTCCTCGGTTTCCCTGCGCACGATCAGCCTCGCGACGCCGTCCTTGACGGCGACGACCGGCGGCCGGCACACCTGGTTGTAGTTCGAGGCCAGCGCGTGGTGGTAGGCGCCCGTCGCGGGGACGGCGAGCAGGTCTCCCGCGTGCACGTCGGCGGGGAGCGGCACGTCCTCGGCCAGCACGTCGCCGGCCTCGCAATGCCTGCCGACGACCGTCACCGGCTTGGGTTCGCCACCGCGACCGACGAGGCGGACCGCGTACTTGGCGCCGTACAGGGCGGGGCGCGGGTTGTCGCTCATGCCGCCGTCGACGGCCACGAAGGTGCGCGCTGAGGCCTTGACCGCGCACACCCGATAGAGGGTGACGCCGGCGTTCGCGACGATCGACCGTCCGGGTTCGATGAGCATGCGCGGTGGCGGCACGCGGTGCAGTGCGCACTCGTAGTTGAGGGCGCCGGTGATCCGGTGGGCGAACCCCGCGAGATCGAAGTCCGGTTCGTCCCGCAGGTACGGCGCGCAGAAACCGCCGCCGAGGTCCAGCTGCTCGATCCTGGTGCCGCAGGACGCGATCAGGCCGACCATCCGCCGCACGGTTTCCTCATAGCTCGCAACGTGCCTGACCTGCGATCCGATGTGGCAGTGCAGGCCCACGAGCCTCAGCGACGGCTGTTCCACGACTCGCAGGATCGCCTCCAGGGCGGCGCCGGACGCGAGCGAGAAGCCGAACTTCTGGTCCTCGACGCCGGTCGCGATCTTGGCGTGCGTGTGGGCGTCGATGCCGGGCGTCACCCGGATCATGACCTCCTGGCCGTGCCTCGCCAACGCACCCAGCTGGGCGATCTCGTCGAGCGAGTCGACGACGATCCGCGAGACCCCGTACTCCAGCGCGGCCTTCAGGTCCTCGGCGGTCTTCACGTTGCCGTGCATGATGATCCGCCGCGCGGGGAAGCCCGCGGCCCTGGCCAGCGCGAGTTCCCCGGCGGACGACACGTCGAGGGACAGGCCCTCCTGCGCCATCCACCGGTAGACCTCGGGACAGGGCAACGACTTCCCCGCGAACACGACCTCCGCCTCCGGGAGCGCCGTGCGGAACGCCCTCGCCCTGGTGCGGACGGTCAGTTCGTCCAGGACCTGGCACGGGGTGCCGAACCGGGCCGCCAGCTGCGTGGCCGGGAGTCCACCGATGATCAGGTCCTGGCCGGCGAGGCGGGTGCCGTCCGGCCAGAGACCGTCTTCCAGCACCGGCTCGGTGGCGCATCCGATGCTGGGCAACAACTCGGCGAGTGTCATGTGTCCAGCACACGCCTGAGGGCGGTCCGTGCCCAGATCCCGGACGAGACCCTGACACGGGCGACGGCGACCTTGACGCGATCCTGACGATCACGGTGGCGGGGGCCACATCAGTGCGCGCAGCACCCCATCGCCGTCACCGGCGCCTCGACCGGTTCCCGCGCGGCGGCCTCGATCTCCTGGAGGATTCGCGCGCGGTCGGCCGGACCGAGGTAGCGGCCCCGGCTGACGACGGCGTGGACGCGGCTGACGTTCGTGATGTCCCGCAACGGGTCCGCGTCCAGCACGACCAGGTCCGCCTGCTTGCCGGGCGTGACCGTGCCCGTCTCGTGCTCCAGTCCGAGGCAGCGCGCGGCTTCGCTGGTAGCCGCCCGCAGCGCCGCTGTGGGCGAAAGTCCGGCCTGCACCAGGAGCGCGAGTTCGTCGTGCAGGGAGAAGCCGGGGAACACGTAGGCGAACCCCGCGTCGGTGCCCGCGACGACACCGACTCCTGCCTCGTGCATTTCGCGCAGCAGGCGCATGCGGGCGTCGCCGAACATCCGCAGTTCCGCGACCTGCTCGGGCGTGCGCGTGGGGCGGCCGGACATGATCGTCTGCCATTGCTCGCGCAGGGCCACCGGGACGTAGCGCATCCGTTCGAGAGCCACCGGGTCGTTCGTGATCGTCTCGGGTGAGCGGGACATGTTCCGTTCGACGAAGAGCGTCGGCGACTGCCAGGTGCCCCGCTCGACCATGGCCGCGAACAGCCGGCGGGCACGAGCCGGTGAATGGGTGGCGACGGCCGCGCGTTCGATGCGGCCTCCGTGGCGGCCCCACCAGTTCGGGTCGGCCGGGTCGTCGGGCATCGCACGGAGCTGGGCGTAGAGGGTATCGGCGTTGTCCGAAGTGGACGTGAACAGGTTGTAGAGGTGTTCGTGGGTGTGCTGCGCGAGCGCGTCCTGCACCGGCACGCGGGCAGGTACGTGGCCGGCGAACGGGATGCGCAGCCTGCGGGCCTCCGCGGCGATGGCCGCGTAGCACTCCGGGGACAGGAACGAGTAGACCTTCACGAAGTCCGCTCCCTCGTCCTTCGCGCGGCGCACGGCGGCGCGGGCCTCCTGCGGGGTGCGGACGACGTCGGAGCCGGGCCAGATCGATCCGGGGCCGTCGACGATCGCGCTGGCGATCACCATGCGGGGGCCGAGGATCTCGCCGGACTCGATGCGACGGCGGGTGTCGTGGGTTTCCGGCTGGCCCCACATCTCGCGGATGCCCGTGACGCCCTGGACGACGTGCAGCGGCGCGACGGTGTCCTCGAGGAACGTCGCGTGGGTGTGCAGGTCCCACAGGCCGGGGATCACGTACTTCCCGGCCAGATCGATCACCCGCACGCCACGCGGGATGTCGCGGTGGCGACCGGCGGCCAGGATCCGGTCGCCGGCCAGCACGACGGTCGCGTCGTGGACGGGCGAACGGCCGGTGCCGTCGACGAGCGTCGCCCCGCGCAGCACGGTCACGCCGCTCGCCGCCATCGCGGGTTGCCCCACGGCACCCAGCGCGACCGCTCCGAGTGCGCCTTTCCCCAGCCAGGACAACACGTCCCGGCGCGCCAGATCCCCCACCGCTCCACCTTCCCCCGAAGTCCCCTGCTTTCACGCTAGCGACTTCGGGGCGGTGGAGCAGTAGGGCCAGCCGGAGGAACTACGGTCGGGTCCACACCGCCACGTAGTCGACGGCCATCGAACGACCGGGCGTCGTCTCCGGAACGGGAGTGCCGCGGCCGGCCACGCCGTTCGGGAACGCACCGCCCATCGCGACGTTCAGCAGGATGAAGTAGCCCTGGTGGGACGTCATGTTGTTCCAGGACGCGGCGTCCATCTGGTTCTGCCGCACGGTGTGGAACTGCTGGCCGTCGACGTACCAGCGGAGCTGGTTCGGGCTGACCGACCGGTCCCACTCGAAGCGGTAGGTGTGGAAGTTGCCGGGGCACTGGCTGCCGGGGCAGGCACGGGAGGCGCCGAGGCCGTTCGTCTCGTTGCACGGGCCGCCGGGGTTCACGCCGCAGTGCAGCACGCCCCAGACGCTGTTGATGCCGTTGACGTTCTCCATGATGTCGAACTCACCGATGCTCGGCCAGTTCCAGTAGTTGCCGCGGTACGGCGAGCCCAGCGCCCAGAACGCGGGCCAGTAGCCGAGCGCGCCGGAGCCGGTGATGTTCGGCATCTGGATGCGGCCCTCGATGCGCAGCACGCCGCCCGCCGGTGCCTTGAAGTTCGACCGGCGGGTCTCGATCCGGGCGGAGGTCCACTCGCCGTTGGCCGCGCGCCACGGGATGATCCGCAGGTTGCCGGTGCCGTCGAGGCGCAGGTTCGCGCGGTCGTTGGTGTAGCGCTGGATCTCGCCGGTGCCCCAGTTACCGGGTCCGCCGGGGTAGCCGTGACCGGTGTCGACGATCCAGTTGTTCGAGTTCGGCGCGGTGTTGTTCGCGCCGTTGAAGTCGTCCGACCAGGCCAGTGTCCAGCCGGGCGGGGTCGGCGGGACCGCTGCTCGGGCGACGCCGGACAGCGGGAGCACCAGGAGCAGCGCCAGGAGCGCATACCGAAGTTTTCGAGCCACGATGATGACCTCTCTGTCACTATCGCACGGCAGCGGACCTCCATGGAAGCGCTCTCACGCCCTCCGCGTCAACCGCTCACACCTCGAACCGGTACCCCATTCCCGGTTCGGTGATCAGGTGCCGCGGGTGCGCGGGGTCGTCCTCCAGCTTGCGGCGCAGCTGGGCGAAGTAGACGCGCAGGTACTGGGACTCGTTGACGTGCATCGGTCCCCACACCTCCTGCAACAGCTGCTTCTGCGACACCAGCCGGCCAGGGTTGCGCGCCAGGATCTCCACCAGACCCCACTCGGTCGGGGTCAGGTGCACCTCGTGGCCGTCGCGCCGGACCTTCTTCACGGCCAGGTCCACGACGAACGAGGACGTCTCGACCACGGGGTCACCCACCTCGCGCGCCAGGCCGCGCCGCACGGCCGCACGCAGCCGGGCCAGGAGTTCGTCCATCCCGAACGGCTTGGTCACGTAGTCGTCGGCGCCCGCGTCCAGCGCCTCGACCTTGGCCCTGGAGTCGGTGCGGGCGGACAGCACGATGATCGGGATGCTCGACCAGCCGCGCAGACCGGCGATCACCTCCACACCGTCGATGTCGGGCAGGCCGAGGTCCAGCACCACGACGTCCGGCTTGCCCTCGACCGCGACGCCGAGCGCGGATCTGCCGTCATAGGCCGTCATCACGTCGTATCCCCGCGCGCTGAGGTTGATCCTCAACGCGCGGACGATCTGCGGTTCGTCGTCAACCACCAGTACAGAGGTCATGGCCTCTCCTCGTAGGCGGGCAACGAGATCACCACGGTGAGCCCGCCGCCCGGTGTGTCTTCCGCGCTGATCTCCCCGCCCATGGCGGCGGTGAAGCCCTTCGCGACGCTCAGCCCGAGGCCGACGCCGGGGGTGGCGTCGCGGTCGCCGAGTCGCTGGAAGGGCGCGAACACCTTGTTCCCCGCCTTCTTCGGCAGGCCGCGACCGTGGTCCACGATCCGCAGCTCGACGGACGATCCGTGACGGCTCGCGCGGATCGCCACCGGCGACGGACGGCCGTGCCGCAACGCGTTGTCCACCACGTTCGCGATCACGCGTTCCAGCAGGCCCAGATCCGCGAGCACGGGCGGCAGGTCCTCGGCCACCTGCACCGACACCTGTCCAGCTGTGCCGGCGAGCGCCCGAGCCACGACCTCGTAGTAGCCGACCGGCCGCAGCACGGGTTCGACCGAGCCGGTCGCCAGCCGTGACGAGTCGAGCAGGTTGTCCACCAGGCCGGTCAACCGGTCCGCGGACTCCTCCACGGTCGCCATCAGCTCGGTCACGTCCTCTTCGGACAGTGGCAGGCTGGAGTCGCGCAGACTGCCGATCGCGGCCTTGATCGACGTCAGCGGCGTGCGCAGGTCGTGGCCGACCGCCGACAGCAGGGCCGTGCGCAGTTCGGTCGTCTCGACCTTGCGTCGCGCGTCCCGTGCCTCGTCGGCCATTCGCTGCTGGCGCAACGCCATCAGCGCCTGCCCTGCCGCCGCCTCCAGCACCCGCTGATCGCTGGCGGGCAACACGCGGCCGCGCAACGCCAGGTGGATGTCGGACGTGACCATCACGTCCGCGTCGGCCTCGTCCGGCTCGTCGCACGGCCGTGGCCCGACGCACGCCACCCGTTCCCACGCGCCACCACGGCGTTCCAGCAACGCCACCGACTCCAGGCCGAAGTTCACCCGGATCTTCTCCAGCAGCCGCGCCAACGGGTACGGCGAGGTCAGCACCGTGCGGGCGTAGGAAGCCAGCAACGCCGCCTCGGTCCGGGCCCGTGCGCCCTGCTCCCCCAGCCGCGCCGCCCGGTCGACGGTCAGCGCCACCGCCGTCGCCACGATCACCATGGCCACCAGGGTGATCACGTTCTCCGGGGAGTTCACCGTGAGGCTGTAGTAGGGCTCGGTGAAGAAGAAGTTGAGCAACCCAGCGCCGAAGAACGCGCAGACCAACGCCGGCCCGAGGCCTCCCGCGATCGCCACCACGCAGGTGACCAGCAGGAACGTCACCAGGTCCGTCGAGTAGTCGACCTCGTCGCGCCACAGCATGCCCAGCCCGGTGACCGCCACCGGTAGCAGGAGCGCGAGACCCCAGCTGATCAGCCTGCGCCGCAACGACAACGGGTCGGTGCCGATCTTCCACCGCGGCCCGCGCCGCGATTCGTCGTGCGTGACCATGTGCACGTCGATCGCGCCGGACTCCTGCACCACCGCCGCGCCGATGCCCTCGTCGAACGCCCGCGCCACCCGTGACCTGCGCGAGGTTCCCAGCACGAGCTGAGTGGCGTTCACCCCGCGGGCGAACTCCAGCAACGCCGTCGGCACGTCGTCGCCGACCACCGAGTGGAACGTCGCGCCGACGTCCTCGGTGATCTTGCGGGACCTGGCGACGTGCTCGGGCGTGACGCCGGTCAGCCCGTCGCCGCGCATCACGTGCACCACCAGGAGTTCCGCGCCCGCCCTGGTCGCGATCCGGCGCGCCCGGCGAATCAACGTCTCGCTCTCCGGGCCGCCGGTGATCGCGGTGACGACCCGTTCCCTGGTCTCCCAGGTGTCCGTGATCGACTTCTCGCTGCGGTACCGCTGCAACGCGACGTCGACCTGGTCCGCCACCCACAGCAGGGCCAGCTCGCGCAACGCCGTCAGGTTGCCGAGCCGGAAGTAGTTGCCCAGCGCGGCGTCGATGCGGTGCGCCGGATACACGTTGCCGTGCGCCAGACGCCGCCTCAACGCCTCCGGGGTGATGTCGATCAGCTCGACCTGTTCGGCGCGGCGGACCACCTCGTCCGGCACGGTTTCCCGTTGCCGCACACCGGTGATCCGTTCCACGACGTCGTTGAGCGACTCGAGGTGCTGGACGTTGACCGTGGACAGGACGTCGACGCCCGCTTCGAGCAGTTCCTCGACGTCCTGCCACCGCTTCTCGTTGCGCGAGCCCGGCGCGTTGGTGTGCGCGAGCTCGTCGATCACCGCGACCTCGGGCCCGCGCGCCAGGATCGCGTCGACGTCCATCTCCTCGACGTCGAGACCGCGGTGCCGCATCACCTTGCGCGGCACCACTTCGAGGTCCTGGAGCAGCTGAGCGGTCTTGTCGCGGCCGTGGGTCTCCACGAGTCCGACGACCACCTCGGTGCCGCGCTCCCGGCGCCGGTGGGCCTCGCCGAGCATGGCGAAGGTCTTGCCGACGCCGGGAGCGGCGCCGAGGTAGATCCTCAGCTCACCCCGGCGACCGGCTGTGTTCATTTTTGGGACCTCCCGTCAATGGCACGGTTCAGCGCCGTCACGTTGACGGTGGTGGTGAAGGTGCCGTGAGTGTTGGCAGCGACCAACTCGCGGACCTTCTCCACGGACAGCCCGGACGCGCGCGCCACGCGGGGCACCTGCAACGCCGCGTAGTCCGGGCTGATGTGCGGGTCGAGGCCGGAAGCCGACGCGGTGACGGCGTCCTGCGGCACCTGGTCCTCGGGCACGCCCTCGCGTTGCGCCACGGCGGTGCGGCGCTCGGCGACGACCAAGGTGTAGTCCTCGTTCAGCTCGCCCTTGTTCGAGCCACCGGACGCGGGCAGCGTCGCGGCGGACGGCCGTGGCACGAAGTACTTGTCGCCTTCGCGGGCAACGGCGACCAGCGTCGTGCCGGTGGCTTCGGCGTTGGCGTGCAGGCCGGGGATCCGCGAGACACCCCACACCGCCATCGGGTAGAGCACCCCGACGAGCAGGGTCAGTGCGAGCAGGATCCGCAGACCCGCCCACGACTGCTTCAGAAAGTTCCGCATGTCAGCCAATCCCGGGGATGAGTCGGACGAGCAGGTCGATCAGCCAGATCCCGGCGAACGGCGTCACGACGCCGCCGAGGCCGTAGATCAGCAGGTTGCGCCGCAGCAACGCCGACGCGCTGGACGGCCGGTAGCGGACGCCCTTCAAAGCCAGCGGGATCAGCGCCACGATGATCAGCGCGTTGAAGATCACCGCCGACAGGATCGCCGACCGCGGCGTGGCCAGGTGCATGATGTTGAGCTTGTCCAGCGCCGGGTAGATCGCCGCGAACATCGCCGGCAGGATCGCGAAGTACTTCGCCAGGTCGTTCGCGACGCTGAAGGTGGTGAGCGCGCCGCGGGTGATCAGCAGCTGCTTGCCGATCTCCACGATCTCGATGAGCTTGGTCGGGTCCGAGTCGAGGTCGACCATGTTGCCGGCCTCCTTCGCGGCCGACGTGCCGGTGTTCATCGCGACACCGACGTCCGCCTGGGCGAGCGCCGGGGCGTCGTTCGTGCCGTCACCGGTCATCGCGACCAGGCGGCCGCCCTCCTGTTCCTGGCGGATCAGGGCCATCTTGTCCTCTGGCTTGGCCTCCGCGAGGAAGTCGTCGACACCCGCTTGGTCCGCGATGGCCTTGGCGGTCAACGGGTTGTCGCCGGTGACCATGACCGTGCGGATGCCCATCGCGCGCAGCTCGGCGAACCGTTCCTTCATGCCGGGCTTCACCACGTCTGACAGCCGGATGATGCCGAGGACGTTTCCGTTCTCCGCGACGACCAGCGGGGTGCCGCCCTGCGCGCTGATCTCGTCCACGATCTCGCGAGCCGTGTCGGTCAGCTCGAACGCGGACGCCGCGCCCTTGCGGATGATCCGGTCGCCCAGGTCGATGCCGCTCATCCTGGTCTGCGCGGTGAACGGCACGAACTCGCCGGTCTTCTCGTGCTCGGTCGCGGGCTGCCCGCCCGCGAGGTCCAGGATGCTGCGGCCTTCCGGGGTGTCGTCGGCCAGGCTGGCCAGCCGCGCGGCCGCCACCAGGGTTTCCTCGGACGTCGGGCCGACCGGGATGAACTCGGTCGCCCGCCGGTTGCCCCAGGTGATCGTGCCGGTCTTGTCCAGCAGCAACGTGTCGACGTCACCGGCGGCCTCCACCGCCTTGCCGGAGGTGGCGAGCACGTTGCGCTGCACCAGCCGGTCCATGCCCGCGATGCCGATCGCGCTGAGGAGCGCGCCGATCGTCGTCGGGATCAGGCAGACCAGCAGCGCGGTCAGCACGACCACCGACTGCTCGCCGCCCGAGTAGATCGCGAACGGCTGCAGCGCCACCACTGCGAGCAGGAAGATGATCGTCAACGTGGACAGCAGGATCGTCAGCGCGATCTCGTTCGGCGTCTTCTGCCTCTCGGCGCCTTCGACGAGCGCGATCATCCGGTCCACAAAGGACTCACCGGGCCTGGTCGTGATCTTGACGACGATCCGGTCGGACAGCACGGTCGTGCCACCCGTGACCGAGCACCGGTCACCGCCGGACTCGCGGATGACCGGCGCGGACTCGCCGGTGATCGCCGACTCGTCGACGGTCGCGATGCCCTCGACCACGTCACCGTCGCCGGGGATGACCTCGCCGGCCTCGACCACGACCAGATCACCGATCTTGAGCTCGGTGCCGGCCACGACGTCGCCGTTGACCAGCCTGGCGACCGCGTCCTTCTTGGTCTGGCGCAGCGAGTCGGCCTGCGCCTTGCCGCGCCCTTCCGCGACGGCCTCGGCGAGGTTCGCGAACAACACGGTGAACCACAGCCACGCCGCGACGGCGATGGTGAACACGCTCGGGTCGATCACGGTGAACGCGGTGACCAGCAGCGAACCGACCCAGACGACGAACATGACGGGGCTGCGCAACTGGTGACGCGGGTGCAGCTTCCTCAAGGCCTCGGGAACGGCGGCCGTGAGACCGGGTTTGGTGGTCACTGCAGTGCCTCCGCGATGGGACCAAGAGCGAGAGCGGGAACGAACGTCAGCGCCGCGACGAGCACGATCGAGCCGGTGAGCAACGTCGCGAAGAGCGGCCCGGTGGTGGGCAGCGTGCCTGCCGTGACAGGCACCTTCTTCTGCGCCGCAAGGGATCCGGCGAGCGCCAGCACCGCGATGATCGGGATGAACCGGCCGAACAGCATGCACAGCCCCAGCGAGGACTGGAACCAGTCGCTCGTCACCGTGATGCCGCCAAAAGCTGACCCGTTGTTGTTCGACGCTGACGCATACGCGTAGAGGATCTCCGAAAGCCCGTGCGCACCAGGGTTGTTGAGCGCTCCCTGCGTGCTCGGCAGGATCGCCGCGATGCCCGCACCGATCAGCAACACCGTCGGCATCGCGAGGATCGAGACCGCCGCGGCCGTGACCTCCTTGCGCCCCAGCTTCTTGCCGAGGTACTCGGGCGTGCGGCCGACCATCAGTCCCGCCAGGAACATCGCGATGATCGCCATCACCAGGATGCTGTACAGGCCGGTGCCGACACCGCCCGGTGTCATCTCGCCGAACAGCATGTTCAGCAACGCGCCGCCGCCCCCGAGCCCGGTGTAGCTGTCGTGCAGCGAGTTGACCGCGCCGGTCGACGTGCCTGTGGTGGCGTCCGCGAAGATCGTGCTGCCGGGGATGCCGAACCGGAGCTCCTTGCCCTCCAACGGCCTGATGCCGCTCACTTCCGCGCCCCAGATGACCGCGAGCATCGCGGTCCAGATGACGCCCATGACGCCCAGCAGCACGTAACCCTGCCTGGTCTGCCCGACCAGCCGGCCGAACGTGCGGGTGAGCGCCACCGGGATGACCAGGATCAGGAAGATCTCGATCAGGTTGGACCACTCGTTCGGGTTCTCGAACGGGTGCGCCGAGTTCGCGTTGAGGATGCCGCCGCCGTTGGTGCCGAGCTCTTTGATGGCCTCCTGACTGGCAACCGGCGCGTTGGCCACCGTCTGGCCGTCAATGTCCACACCGGACTTGAGGCTCATCGTCACGCCGAACGCGATCAGCACGATCGCCGCGATGAACGCGAGCGGCAGCAGAATCCGGATGGTGCCCCTGGTGAGGTCGACCCAGAAGTTGCCGAGCCGGTCGGTCTGGCTCCGGACGAAGCCCCGGATCAGGGCGACCGCCACGGCGAGACCGACCGCGGCCGACACGAAGTTCTGCACGGTCAAGCCGACCATCTGGACCGTGTGGCCCATGACGGCTTCCGGCACGTACGACTGCCAGTTCGTGTTGGTCACGAAGCTGATCGCCGTGTTGAACGCCATGCCGGGCTCGACGTTGCCGCGGCCGAAGTCGAACGGTAAGAGGGTTTGCGCGCGTTGGACGACGTACAGGAACACGATGCCGACGAACGAGAAGCCCAGCACGCCGTACGCGTAAGTGCTCCACTTCTGCTCGGCGTCCGGGTCGATCCGCGCGAACCGGTAGATCGCTCGTTCGAGCTTCGAATGGCTCTTGTTCTCGAAGACGCGCGCCATGTAGTCGCCGAGGGGCCGGTACGCGACCGCCAGGGCCGCGACGAGGATGCCGACCTGCAGGAGGCCGGCCACGAGAGGTGACATCAGAACTTCTCCGGCCTGATGAGTGCGACGAACAGGTAGACGATCAGCCCGAGCGCGATCACGCCGGCGACGGCGTTCGCGACAAGTCCCGTGCTCACAACTTCTCCAGTCCACGCACCGTCAGGCCCAGCACGACGAAACTCCCGATCAGCAGCAACGCGTAGGCCAGGTCGGCCATGACGCCGCTCCCTTCAACGACAAGGTTCTTTCCTATGACGACCGGAAGCGTGCATCAGGAAATGCCTGATCAGGGGGTGCCTGACAACGTCCTTACGGGGTTGGGTCCGGCTTTTACGCGTTCTTGAGGCCGGGGAGACCTGGGTCTCATCCGACAGGGCGTATCGCGGTCACGATGTGTGAAATCGTCGGCCGAGTGACGCGAACCGAGGTGCTCAACGAGGTCGCCGGCCTGCTGCCGTCTGAGGGCCTGGTCGCGGTGGACGGGGTCGACGGCGCGGGCAAGACGACGTTCTGCGACGACCTGGCTTCGGTGCTGCGCTCACGAGGCCGCGCCGTGGTCCGCGTGTCCGTCGACGACTTCCACCACCCGCGGAAGATCCGCTGGCGGCGCGGCAGGACGTCGCCGGAGGGCTTCTTCCTCGACAGCTTCGACTACTCGCGGTTCATCGGAGACCTGCTCGTGCCGTTCGCTCACGGGCGACCGTTCCGGCGCGCGAGCCACGACCTGGAGACGGACGCCTACGTGGACACACGGGCCGAGGTCGCGCCACCGTCCGCGATCCTGCTGGTCGATGGGATCTTCCTGCACCGGGACGAACTCCCGGAGCACTGGGACTTCTCGGTGTTCCTGGCGGTGGACTTCGCGGTCTCCGTGGCGCGCATGGCTGGGCGCGACGGCAGTCCGTCCGATCCGGACGATTCCCGCAACCGGCGTTACGTCGAGGGCCAACAGCTGTACCTGGCGAAGTGCGATCCGGCGGCACGGGCGACCCTGGTGATCGACTACAACGACCTCGCCGGCCCGCGGCTTCGCCGGCCCTGAAGTACGGTGTCGCGCGTGACCGAGCCGGCCAAGAAGACAGTCCAACTCCCCCAGTGCCCGCAGTGCGAGTCCGACGACCTGCGCCCGTACGGCAACGGTTCCAAGTGGATCTGCCCGAGCTGCCGCTTCCTGGCGCCGTGCTGCGAGCCGGACACCGCCTGCCACTGGTAGACCGACCCCCGAATCGTTACCCAACGTGATAACGCCTGGTGGCCTCGCGACGACGTATCAGCCACAGCGTCCGAACGGTGTAACGAGGAGGCCCCCATGGCGACCACGTTCTGGGCTTGGATCGTGTCCGCTCTCGTCATCGTGCTGCTCGCGGTGGTGGTCCCGAGCCGCCTGGGCGCGCAGAACGTCCTGCGCGACGCCCGCGGCCGGTACAGCCTGTCGCGCGTCCAGGTCATGGTGTGGACGGTCGTGCTGCTGTCGCTGATCAGCGGCATGGCGTTCGGGCGGTTCGCGGCCGGGCAGGTCGACGTGGCCGGGTTCCAGATCCCGAGCCAGGTGCTGTGGTTGCTCGGCATCGCGGTCGGGTCCGGGGTCGTGTCGGCGGCCGTCAAGGTCGCGAAGAGCACCAGCCGGCCGGACTCCGTGGCGGCCTACCCCCGTGGCAAGGAACGCGGGCGGCTGTGGGAGATGCTGACCGTCGAGGAGGGTGCCTCGGCCGGCCGGTCCATCGACCTCGCGAAGTTCCAGAACTTCGTCATCACGGTGCTGTTGGTGCTGCTCTACGTCGCGCAGGCGGTCGCGGCGCTCAGGGCCGTGAACAACCCCGCGGGCATCGCCGGGTTGCCTGCGTTCTCGGACGCGTTCCTGGTGTTGCTCGGGGTGAGTCATGCCGGGTACCTGCTGGGCAAGATTCCCTCCCCCGCCGGGATTCCCGAGGGCGGCACGATGAGCGAGCGGCTTGCTTCCGTTACATCGGAACCGGATGTGGCGAAGGTCGTCCCCGAGGTGCGCACCACGTGATATCTACTCGCTCGTGATCGAGCGAGTGCGCCGCGAGGAAACGTGGCACCGCACAGCCAAGGACGCCTATCCGGACCCGTACAAGATCATGCGGATCCAGTTCCCCGTCGTCGAGGAGCTGCGGGACACCCCGCGCGAGACGTGGCCCCAGCCTGACGCGTTGCCGACGGCTCTGGGCTATCTGGCGGAGACGTTCGAGGACGCCGGCTGGCCCGACCTGGCGCGGCGCACGTACTACGAGATGCTGGAACTGCGCAGGGAGGCCGGTCCCTCGGAGGACCTGCGTAGGGTGCTGACCGCGTTGCGCACCAACCTCATCCGGCAGGAGTTGTACGAGGAGGCGCTGCCGGTGGCGCTGGAGGGGCACGCGCTCGCCGCCCAGCTGGCCGTGCCCGGCAGGTACAACACCGTGGTCGCCAACGAGGCCAGGTACTGGATCACCGACCTGCTGGGCAAGCTGGGCAGGCATGCCGAGGCCGCCCGCAACGCCGAGGAGGCGGTCGCCGAGCTGCGCGAGCAGAAGCCCGTCAAGGACGGGCCGCCACCTGGCTACAGCCTCGCGCACGCCCAGCTGGAGTACGCGCAACGGCTCGCGACGATCGGCGACCTCGAGCGGGCGGCCGACTCGGCCGCGGAGGCCGCCGCGTTCTGGCGGCAACACTCGTGGGAGCAGGCCGTGCGCCTTTACACCGTCCTCGACGAGCTGAGCACCCTGCAGCTGCGCCTCGGCCGGTTCGAGGACGCCCGCGCGTCCCACGCCGAAGCCGTGGCCGTCATCCGGCAGCGTGCGGAACGCAAGAAGGAGCAGGAGTTCCTGAGTCACCTCGCCGGTGCGCTCAACAACCACGCCAACCGGCTGCACGACATGGGACTCGACGCGGAGGCGATCGAGGCGGCGCAGGAGTCGGCAGACCGCTACCGCGAGCTCGCCGCGAACGCCGAAGGCCGTGCGATGGTCATGAAGACGGAGCTCCGGGCCGCCCTCGCGCTCATCGGCCTCGCCAGCCGGTTGCACGACGTCCGCAGGCTCGACGAGTCCTTCGCTGCCAGTGACGAGGCCATCGCCCTCGCCACCAGGTACGCGGACAAGGAGCTCGGCCGCAGGGAACTCGCGCGGGCGTTGACCAACCGGGCCAGCGCCCTGATCACCCGCCGTGCCTGGGCCGAGGCCGCGGAGGCCGCCGCGAAGGGATTGGAGCTGTACCAGACGGCACACGGCAAAGCCATGGCGCGCAACACCTTCGCTCTTGCTTCGGCCCACGCCGGTCAGCACGACGTCGCGTTGGAGGCGTCGCTGCAGTCGGTCGCCGAGTACCGCGAGTGGCACGCCGCCGACCCGGACGGGTACGCCTACCTGCTGGCCGACGCGCTCACCGACCACGCGCGGATCCGCCTGCTGCGAGCCGAACGCGCCGAGGCCGAGGCCGCGATCACCGAGTCCCTCCCCCTGCACGAGGAACTCGCCGCCGCCAACCCCGGCCGCTATCAACGCGAACTGGACCACGCCCGTTCGGTAGCCGCCCAGATCTGAACCGCGTACCCGAGCAACCCAGCACGTATCCCTGATGGCGTCTGCAAGTACCACCAACTCGACATCAACAAGCACTTTCCTACTACCAACTGGGCAAACCCTCTGAGCCCCAGACAGGTTGGGTGTAGTTGAGGGCGATTCGATCAAGCGTTGGTAGTACTTGCAGATGCTTGGAGGCTCGGCGCGAAGAACTCCGCGACCCGTTCGGCGACCTGTGGCACGAACTTGTCGTGCAGATCGACGTGCGTGGCCCCGTCGACCCAGTGGAAGTCCTTGGGCACTGGTCGGCGAGTTGAGCGTGCGGGACGCGGACTTCCGCACGTGGTGGGCGGCGCATCAGGTGCGGCCCGCGCCAGCTCGTGAAGACCTACCACCGGCGGCGGGCAGGCTGGCGCTCGACGTGCAGCAGTTCACCGTGGACACTCACCCGGATCAGCTGCTGATCGCCTGCACCGCACAGGACGAGGCCTCAAAGGACGGTCTGCGGTTCCTTTTGCTTTCGGCGCAAGCGAAAGGGACGCCGCTCGAGAGCGGCGCCCCTTCGTCACACCTCTAGGTCACTTGCCGCTGCGGTACGCCGTCCAGGCGCTCTGCATGCGGGTGTTCTGGCCAGGGGTGAACTGGTTGTAGCAAGAGTCGTACGAGTAGTCCATGTAGTTGTGGATCGGGTCGAGACCCTCCAGGCGGCAGGAGTCGCGGCCCTCCGGGCACCCCGTGCTGGAACTCCTCTGCGCCGGGGTGTCGGCGACCTCGTCGTTGGTCGCCTTGCAGCCGCCCTGGAAGGTGTGCCAGAGGCCCATCCAGTGGCCGGTCTCGTGCGTGAGCGTCTTGCCCAGGTTGAAGTTCGTCGCCGAACCGCCGGGCACGCTCGTGTACTTGAAGACCACGCCGTCCATCTTCGGGTCGCCCGCGTACCAGTTCGGGAACGTCGCGAAGCCGAGGTAACTGGTGTTGGTGCTCCACACGTTGAGCGTGCTGGCACCGCCGACGCGGGTGGCGGTCTTCATCTCGCGCTCGGTCGACTCGGTGTCCACGCCCGTAAACCATGCGTTGTTCGACCAGTACTTGGTCTCCTGCAGCACGAACGTGAACCCGGTGTTCGCGGCCGTGCCGGGGAGTTCGGCACCGGCGAAGCCCTGGTTGAGGACCTCGATCTGCTTGGCGATGACGGCTTCGGAGAGCGCTCCGGCCCCGCCGGTGCCGGTGACGACGTGGAACACGACGGGGATCGTGCCGCCCGCCGCCGCCGCGGAGAGACCGGTGCGGGTCTGGGCCTTGGCCCGGATCTTCTGCCGCAGGTCGGCGTTCATCCGCTCTGCCTCGGCATCGCTGACCTCGTTGCGCTCCTGGCCGTGGCTTCCGGGCAGCGCGCGAGCTGAGTCGTGCTCGTCGACGCAGTGCGTCGCACCGGCGACAGCGGTGGCAGGAGCACCGCCGAGCAGGGTGATCGCGCCCGCCGCGAGCAGTCCGGCGGCGAACGCCGGCAGCACGCGGTTTCTCGTGAGAGACATTGAACTTTCCTCCATGCAGGGTGGAGGAATAGTGACTCACGCATGGGTCCTTTGTGGATGTTGACGTTTTCACACAATACGAACCTCATGGGCCGGCAGGCCGCTCCACCACCGGGAGTAACGCCGGTAGACCTGCGGTTCCCGCACGTCAAGGAGCTTTCGCAGCGCCGCGGCCTCCTCGGCGAGACCGGCCCACTGGTCCTCGCTCAGCGCGTGGAAGGCGGTCGCCTCGACGCCGCCGTCCTCGGTCGTGCGCCACACTCCTGCCACGTGTCCGTCAACGAGGAGTGTCGGCAGTGTGTCGCCGTTGTTGCGGATCACGAGCTTGCGATAGTCATTCGGGATGATTCGGCTGCGGTCGGCGTAGGCCAGCAAAGTGCTGTCCCACATGGCCATCAGCCGTGGCGGTGCCGGGGTGTCCCCGTCCGGGATCGTCCGGTTTGGAACGTCGTAGTAGTCGCCGTCCTTCACCAGGTCCAGCAGCACCAGCGCCTCCCGGATCGCGGTGCGGGGCAGCATCGTGAACTGGTTCATGTCGAGGACGGTCGCGGGCCCGAACCCGGTGAGGTACCGGCGGAGCATCTCGGCCAGGCACTCCAGCCGTTCCCGAGGCTCGGCCGCGACAGCCTGATAGGACGGCCTCAGCCCGAACGACCACGGCCCGCCCGTCGGGGCGTGCACGAGACCGCCGTACGTCCGCAGCGCCCACCAGACGCCGGGCTCACCGACGTCCCCGACGTGCGAGTGCAGCAACTCCTCGATCTCGGCCTTCTGCCGGGGTGTCCGCGCGAACTCGAGCAGGTGCTCCAGCAACGCGTCGGCCTGCTCGATCGTGATGTTCATGCCCTTGAACCGCTTGTCGTACAGCCGGGACGCTCTGAGGGCGGGCAGCATCGCGTGGTGGAAGACCGCGTGGTCGGCCGCCGTGACCGTGTGCAAGGTGATCCGCATGAGCGATGCCTTGCGGACCACCCCGTTCGCGAACGCCTCGTCCAGATCGGCGGGATCGAAGCCCTCGATCCGGTTCCACAGCGCGATGTACGGGGACGCGGGTTCCTGCGCCTGGATCGCTACGACGTTGTCCACGGCGGTCAGCACATCGACCGGTTCGCGCTCCAGCAGCATCTGCCGGTGGAGCGTGGCGCGGTTCAGCTGACGTGCCGTGAAGGTCATGCCGGAATCCTGACTCACCTCAGCTTCGACGGCCACCAGATTCGGCCACCGATGTCCACCGACAGCGCCGGCACGAGCAACGACCGCACCAGCAAGGTGTCCAGCAGGACGCCGAACGCCACGATGAACGCGATCTGCGTGAGGAACAGGATCGGCAGCACGGCCAGCGCGGCGAACGTCGCCGCCAGCACCACACCGGCGGACGTGATCACGCCACCGGTCAGGCTGAGGCCTCTCAACGTGCCTTCGACCGTGCCCAGGCGCTGGGTCTCCTCGCGGACGCGGGTCATCAGGAAGATGTTGTAGTCGATGCCCAGCGCCACCAGGAAGACGAACCCGAACAGCGGCACCACCGGGTCCGAGCCGGGGAAGTCGAAGACGTGGTTGAACACCAGCGCCGACACGCCCATCGTGGCCGCGAACGACAGCACGACGGTCCCGATCAGCAACACGGGCGCCAGCAACGACCTCAGCAGCAGCGCCAGCACCAGGAAGATCACCACCAGCACGATCGGGATGATCAGCAACCGGTCGTGCTCCGACGTCGTCCTGGTGTCCAGCAACGTCGCCGTCTGCCCACCGACCTTCGCCTCGTCGATCCCGTGCACCGCCGCGCGAATCCGTTGCACGGTCTCGACCGCCGCGTCCGAGTCCGGAGCATAATTCAGCGTGGCCTCGATGCGGACCAGGCCTTCTGCAGTGCCGGACGGCCGGACGTCGGCGACACCGTCCACCTTGGACTTCCGCAGCACCTCCGCCGTCTTGCTCTCGGCGGCGATGATGACTGTCGGTGACCCGGTCCCACCTGGGAAGTGCTTCGACAGAACTTCCTGTCCCGCAACGGATTCGACCTCGGTCAGGAACACGTCGGACTGCGCGGTGCCGGACGCCTTGAGCTGCGGCAGGAACGCGGCACCGACGAGCAGCACGAGCGTCGTGACGATCCAGATCGCACGCGGCTTGTTGCGCACCAGACCTGCCACGCGGCCCCACAGGCCGCTCGTCTCCGGGTGCGGCGAGCCGAGCTTCGGCGCGAACGGCCAGAACGCGCCACGCCCGACCAACGCCAGGGTGGCGGGCAGGAACGTCATCGTGGTGAGCAGCGCGGCGCCGATGCCGATGGCGGCAACAGGTCCGAGACCCTTGTTCGAGTCGAGGTCGCTGAACAGCAGGCACAGCACGCCGAGGATGACCGTGCCGGCGGAGGCCGCGATGGGTTCGATCGTGCCGCGCCAGGCCGTGCGGATGGCCGTGTACTTGTCCTGGGTGTCGCGCAGTTCTTCGCGGAATCTCGACACGAGCAGCAACGCGTAGTCCGTCGCGGCGCCGAACACGAGGATCGAGAGAATGCCCTGGCTTTGGCCGTTCAACGCGAGCACGTCGTTCTTGGCCAGCAGGTACACGACGAAGCTGGCCAGCCCGAGCGCGAACACCGCCGACACCAGCACGACGACCGGCAGCAACGGACTTCGGTAGACGACGAGCAGGATCAACGCGACCACCGCGCCCGCGACGATCAGCAGCAGCCCGTCGATCCCGCCGAACGCCTTCACGAGATCGGCTACCTGCGCGGCCGGTCCCGTGACCAGCACTTTCAGGCCTTCCGGGGCGTTCTTGGCGCCGTCGCGGAGCTCCACGACCGAGTCGCGGACCTCCTTCGCCGGGTCGAGCAGCACGACGAGCTGGGCGGCCTCCGCATCGTTCGGCGCGGGGATCACCGGTGACGCCTGGAAGCCCTTGCCGCGCTCGGCGAGGAACTTCCTGTCGTCCTCGGTCAGCCCACCGGGCCGTTCGACGACGATGATCGCCGGGATCGCGTTGGCGCGCTGGAACTTCTTCTGCAGCTCAGCGACCTGGGTGGACTCGGCGGAGTTCGGCAGGAACGCGCTGCTGTCGTTCTCCGCGACCTCCGAGAGCTTGCCCGCGTACGGCCCGGTGAAGCCGCCCAGGGCCAGCCACACCACGAGCAGGACCCCGGCCAGGACTCGCATCAGACATTCCTTCGATCGTCGAATGATTCGATGGCCGAACTGTAAGCTGGCGACGTGAGCGAGGCAAGTGACTACGACCTGAGCATGCTGGTGCGCGCTCTGGTGATGGAGTCGAACCGGTTCCTGGAGATCTTCAGCGCTGCTCACGAGCTGCACCCGACCGACATGACAGCCCTGAACCTGATCATGACGGCCCGCTCCCCCATGACGCCCGGATCGCTCGCGAAGGCGCTGAACCTGAGCGCCTCGGCCACCACGTCGGTGCTGGACCGGCTCACGAAGGCCGGTCACGTCGTGCGCGAGCGCGATCCGGACGACCGCCGCCGCGTCGAGCTCCGGGTGCTCTCCGCGGCGACGGCGCTGGCCTCGACGTTCTTCCAGCCGCTGGCCCGTGAGTTCGCCGCGGCCTGGGACCAGATGAGCGACGCGGATCGTCAGGTCGTGGCCCGGTTCCTGGTGGCCACGACCGAGGCGACGGCGCGGGTGCGGGACGAGGTCAGCTGAGTCTTCCCGCCGGGAGGGTGCGTCCGCAGATCAGCAACAGCAGGTCCTGGGCCTCCCCTCGGACCGGGCTGCCCTCGCCGAACGTCCAGTCCAGGTCGGTGGCCTCCAGCCGTTTGCCGTCGAGGTCCGCGCCGAAGTACTTGACGTGACCCGGCTTCACTCCGTCGAGCACCAGTTGGAGGCGTTCCAAGGGCACTTTGCGGTCCAGACCGAGCGCGACGGTGATGTCGAGGCCGTGGATGACGTCGTGCGACAGAGCGCCGGCCGGACCGCCGCCAGGTGGTGTCCACGGGTGTTCGGCGTTGTCCCGCAACGTGCTGACCAGGTCATTCGTGGACAGTGCCGCGGCGTCCTTCCTGGCCATGCGGTCGGAGGCGTGGTTGAACCTGCCCGCCGACTTCAGCATCTCCTTGAGCACTCGCGCGGTTGAGCTGCGATACGGCAGGGTCGTGTGCGCGATGACCTCCCTCACCCGCCAGCCCGCGCACAGGCTCGGCGCGTCCCACTGCTCCTCGCTGAGCCCGGCGAGGAGTTCTGCCTGGTCAAGCCGTTCTGCCGCTACTGCTCGTCTGATGTCTTCGGTCATGTCCGTTCGTACGGACCAGCCCGCGAAAACTCATCGGTCCGCGTAGGGTCTTTTGCGTGATCGAGACGCTGGAGCCGTTCCGGATCGAGCTGAACGGCTACTGCTACCGCATGCTCGGCTCCGGTTTCGAGGCCGAGGACGCCGTGCAGGAGACCCTCGTGCGCGCGTGGAAGGCGTACGACAGCTTCGACTCGTCACGCGCTTCGCTGCGGACCTGGCTCTACCGCATCGCCACCAACATCTGCATCGACATGCTGCGATCCGCCCAGCGCCGGGCCGTTGCCGTTGATCTGGGACCGGCCGGCGGGGAGATCGGCGCGCCCCTGTCCGAACGCGTCTTCGTGCAACCCGTGCCCGACGCCAAGGTCCTGCCGGAGGACCAGGCGATCCGCCGGGAGACCGTGCGGCTGGCGTTCGTGGCCGCTCTGCAGCACCTGCCACCTCGTCAGCGCGCGGTGCTGATCCTGCGTGACGTGCTGGCGTGGAAGGCCTCCGAGGTCGCCACGCTGCTGGACATCTCGGTCGCGTCGGGCAATTCAGCGTTGCAGCGGGCGCGGTCGACCTTGCGGGCGGTCGATCCCGGTGAGCCGCTGAATCCGGCCGATCCTGTGCAGAAGTCGCTGCTCAGCCGGTACTGCGAGGCTTTCGAGCGGCACGACGTGCGGACGCTGGTGGCGTTGCTGCACGAGGACGCGACGATGTCGATGCCGCCGTTCAGCTGGTGGCTGCGCGGACGTGGGCCGATCTCGCTGGCGTTGAGCGATCCGAACTCGGCCTGTGAAGGCGCGTGGCTGGTGCCGGTCCGTGCCAACGCTTCGCCCGCTTACTGGCAGATGCGGCCCGGCATGGAGCAGCCGTTCGGGCTGGTGTTCATCGATGTGCGCGGCGGGCTGGTCACGGGCAACACGACGTTCCTGAACGTGGACGAGTTGCTGCCGATCTTCGGCGCACCGATGAGTTCCGCGCGGCCGTCCCGTACCTCTGCGGACGACTAGGAGGAGTCCATGGCGATCCAGCCCATCATCGTGACGCCGAACCTACCACCGGTGCAGGCGTTCTACGAGCAGGTTCTCGGGGCGGTCGAGGTGTTCCGGTATCCGGAGCAGGGGAAGGTGTTCTACAAGACGCTGAAGATCGGCGATGCCGAGCTCGGTCTCGTCGCCGAACCGGCCGACGTCTCGGTGCCGCCGCGGATCACGCTCAGCATCGGGGTGGACGACGTCGACGCCTTGCTGCCGCTGGTCGAACCCGCGGGTGGACGCGTGCAGGGGCCGTCGAACGACATGCCGTGGGGACAACGCGTCGCGCACGTCTTCGATCCGGACGGAAACCCCGTGAACCTCACCCAGGACCTTTAGTCTTGTCTTCGTGATCCGCATCGTGTCGTCGGACGAGGTGCCGTGGGAGGACGTCGAGGCGATCTTCGACGGGTCCGAGCCTGGCAAGTGCCACTGCCAGCGGTACAAGGTCAAGGGCTGGATGTGGCGCGACTCGACGTTCGACGAACGCGTTGCGGCGCACGAGGAGCAGTCGGCGCGGGGCAGCGGGCTGGTGGCCTGTGTGGACGACCAGCCCGCCGGGTGGGTCGCGGTCGAACCCCGGTGCGACTACGCGAAGTTGCTCAGCATGCCCATTCCGTGGAAAGGGCGTGCCGAGGACAAAGACGATGACGGCGTGTGGGCCGTGACGTGTTTCGTGGTGCGCAAGGGGTTCCGCAGGCAGGGCCTCACCTACGAGCTGGCGGCGGCGACCGTCGAGCACGCGCGCAAGAACGGGGCCCGCGCGGTCGAGGCGTATCCGATGATCGCCGCGCCGGGCCAGAACGTCACCTGGGGTGAGATGCACGTCGGTGCGCGGCAGGTGTTCGAGGAGGCGGGGTTCGTGCAGGTCACGCACCCCACGAAACGGCGATTCGTGATGCGGGTGGACTTCTGATGGACTTCGGCGAGATCGTCATCCGCACCGAGCGGCTGGACTTCCCGGCGCTGGCCGCGGGTGACGGGCCGATCGTCGTGTGCTGGCACGGCTTTCCCGACCACCCGGCATCGTTCGGGCCGCTCGCCGAACGCCTGGTCGCGGCGGGCCGCAGGGTGGTCGTGCCGTTCCTGCGCGGGCACCACCCGTCGACCTTCGGGCAGCTGCCGTTCGGTGACGGGCTCACGCTCGCCGCCGACGCCGCGGCTGTCAACGCGGCGTTGTCCGACGAGCCGCTGGACGTGATCGGGCACGACATCGGAGCCGGGGTGGCCGGGCGGCTGGCGGCGATCAGGCCGGACCTGGTGCGGAAGGTCATCACGATGTCCGTGCCGCCGCCTGCCGCGCTGCGGACGATCTTCGACGATCCGGCGCAGCAGCAGCGGTTCTTCTACCTGTTCATGTTCCAGGTGCCCGGTGTGGCCGAGGGGCTGCTGAACGACACATTGATCAGCTACCTGTGGCGGACCTGGTCGCCCGGCCTCGACGTGCCCCAGTACGTCCGGGAGATGTACGCCGATTCCGCTTTGCGGGCCAACGCTTTGAAGCTGTACCGGGCGAACTTCGACCGGTCACTGCACGATCCCGAGCTCGCTGAACTGGCGAAGATCTCCGAGAAGCCGGCGAAGATCCCGATGCTGGTGCTCGCGGGCGCTGAGGACGGGTGCATCACGCCGGACAAGTACGCCGACGCCGCCACGGGTCTCGCCCCTGGTTCGCGGGTCGAGATCGTGGCGGGCGCCGGGCACTTCCTGCAGCTAGACCGCCCCGACGAGGTCGCGGCGCTGGCGCTTGACTGGCTCGGCTGACTTGCGGATCCGGCCCCACGGCTTGAAGACGGACAAGATGTAGGCGAACAGCAGCAGCGTCGGCGCGACCACGACCGGGTGCATGATCCCGGACGGGATGACCGCGGTCGGGTCGCCCGCCAGCATCCGCTCGCCGATCCGCGCCGCCTCGGCCACGCCCGGCCGCAGCGAGAACGCGATGAGCAGCGACATGCCGACGTTCATGAACAGCTTGATCGCCACCCACCAGTACTTCACCAGCCCGTACTTGCTGGTCACACCGAGCACCACGCCGGAGATCATGCAGACGATGCTGGCCCCGAACATCGGCCAGATCGCGAACATGTCGATCGCCTGGATCGCCACGCCGGCCGTGTTGACGTCCGTTGTGGACAGTGCGACCACGACGAGGATCCCCAGCGCGAGGTCGATGCCGAGCCACGCCGCCGCCGACAGGACGTGCACGAGCAGCACGGCCTTGCGGGCGCGGCCGCTGAGCTTGCGGGTGGTAGTCATCGCGGTGCACTCCTTCTCTCGTGGTGTCGCGTCTTACTCTCGCGACCACGAGCGCCCGCATCATCCGCTCACACTCTGATCTCGCGTACGTCAGATTGCGTACGTCAGGCCAGGCCGAACTTCTCGGCGTGCACCTGACCGTTCGGCACGTTCAAGGCACGCAGGCCGCTCAGCACGGCCGCGGTCATCGCGGGCGGACCGCAGACGTACACGTCGCGGTGCACTACGTCCGGTACCAGCTGGTGCAACGCTCCCGGTTCGAACGGCCGGGCTCCCTGGCCGGTCCTGCCGGTCAGCAGGTGCAGTCGCCCGCGGCGGGCCTGCACGAGTTGCCGCAGCTCGTTGAGCAGCACGGCATCGCGCTCGTCGCGCACCCGGTAGAGCACGACGAAGTCGCCGGGTGTGTGCTCCTGCAGCAGGGAGCGGATGGGCGTGACCCCGACACCGCCGGCGATCAGCAACACGCCCGGCCGGGTTCGGTGCAGTGACGTGAACGCCCCGTACGGGCCCTCCACGAACACACGGGACCCGACCTGCAGGGTGCGCAGACCCGCGCTGCCCTTGCCGACGGCCTTGGCGGTGAGCCGCAGCGTGCGTCCGTCGGGCGCGGCGGACAGCGAGAACGGGTTCGCGAGCCACCAGTGGCGGTGTCCGGGGAACCGCCAGATGCAGAACTGACCGGCCATGGCGGGCAGCCGGTCGAGGTCGCGGCCGGTCACGTACACCGACACCGCGCTGGGCGACTCCGGCACCACGGCAGCGACCCGGAACTGGTGGCGGGAGTTGAGGATCAGCGGCCTCACGATCCGCCCGACGACCAGCGAACCGAAGGCGAACAGCCACAGCGCCCACCAGTAGACCATCGCGAACACCGAGGACTTGAACGTCGTGGTCTCGATCAACTGGTGCACGAACGCCAGACCCAGCGCCACGTACAGCAACAGGTGCAGGCCGTGCCAGGTCTCGTACTGCAGACGTCGCCGGACGGCCCGCGTCGAGACGACCCCGATCACCACGATGGTGGTGGCCGCGAGCATGCCCAGCAGCGAGGCGGGAACGCCCGCCAGAGCGAGGAACGTCTTCCCCATCGACGCGTTGTCCAGCGTCGCGTACCCGAGGACGACGATCGTGGCGTGCGTAAGCACCGTCCACAGCAGCGTGAAACCGACCCACCGGTGCCACACCGTGAGGCGGTCCATGCCGATGCGCCGGTCCAGCCACGGCAGCCTGGCCACCAGCAGCAACTGACACATCATGATCAGCGCGGCGTGCAGGCCGAAGAACTTGGCGACGGTGAGAACCTCGTTCTTGCCCTTGCCCGCGGTCAGGAACAGGAACTCGATGATCGCCACGTTGACGACGACGAACGTCCACAGCGCCAGCCGCGCCTGGACGACCGGGGCCAAACCACTGCGAACGCGCTGGTTCGTCGTCACCTGAGCCACCTCTCCCGGCGATGTGAAGCCGGGACAGTATGGCTCGGTTCGCCGTCCGGTGGTGCTCGATCACCCCGCCGGCAGAGCGTGTTTCTCGAACAGCGCTTCGAAGGCGTCGAGCACGGCCGGAACGCTGAACTTCGCCGCCGCCGTTCCGTCGGAGACCGGCGGCTGATCGCGCAGCGACCGCAGCCCTGCGGTGATGGCGGCCGCGTCACCGGGAGGCACGATGAGCCCGAAACCCGTTTCCCGCACCGGAATGCGCACGCCGGGCAGGTCGCTCGCCAGCACCGGTACTCCCGCGAGCATGGCGACGACCTGCACGATGCCGAACGCTTCGAACGCGTTCACCGACGGCAGCGCGAAGACGTCCAGCGAGGCGTAGAAGTCGCCGAGGTCCTCGTCGGGCACGAACCCGAGCAGCTTGATCCGCGGGTCGCCGGCGATGTGCTCCCGCACGCGGGCGATGACGCTGCCGCCCGCGACGTTGCCGAAGTCGCCGCCGATCAGCAGCCGTGCGGACGGGTCGTCCAGCGCGCGGAAGCCGTCGACCAGGTGCTCGACGCCCTTCTCCTCCACGATCCGGCCGAGGAACCCGACGTGCAGGCCGTCGCCGTCGCGGAACTTCGGGGCACCCTCGGGGACCGGACGGCACGGCGGCGGCACGGCCGCCATGTGCGGGCGGATCGACGGCCACAGCCTGCTCTCGCGCGCGTAGTCCTCGCTGGTCACCGCCACGGCGGCCGCGCGCCGCATCGCGAGCCGGCTGGACGCGTCGATCACCCTGCCCTGCAGCGTGTTCACCAGGCCGGGCGGCAGGCTGACGTCGCAGTGGTAGGTCACGACGACCGGGCACTTCGCGAGCGCCGCCACCGGGCCGGCCTCGAGCATGGGCAGGTGGAGGTTGAGCACGCGGGCGTTCGCCGAGGCCTCGCGCACCATCGTGGCGAACGCAGGGCTGATCACGCCCTTGCCGAGCCTGGCGAGCACCGGCGCGCGGCTCACCCGCACACCGTTGATCGTCTCCTCGTGCGGCAGTGACGGGTCGTGCCGGGTGGTGACCACGCGGACGCGTTTCCCGCGCTCGGCGAGCCCCTCCGCGACGTCGCGCGCGAAGTTGGTCAGGCCCGACACGTACGGCGTGTAGTAGGTCAGGGCGATGACGAGGTCGTCGAGCACAGTTCGCTCTCCTGTCGTGGGGGAATGAGCAGGCGGACTCCGGCGAGCCAGCCGACGAGTGATCCGGTGAGGAACGCGATCTCCGCGCGCAGCAACAGATCCGGGATGAGAGCGAACGTCACCGCCGCCGCCAGGACACCCGAGAGCCAGCTCCACGCGACCCGCTTGTGCAATGCGCCCGCGACCAGGGCCTGGGTGGTGACGATCAACCCGAGGTGGGCGACGACGCCGAGTGCGATCAGCGCGATGTCCACCGAGGACACGACGTAGGCGGGACCGAACACGAGCCGCACCAGCCACGGGCCGATCGTGAACGCCAGGGCAACCCCCGCGGCACCGACGAGCGCGAGCACCACGGCCAGACGCGTCACGATCTTGCGGATCGGCTGTCCTGTCATCACCGGCAACAGCGCTGTCTGCAACGGAACCGCGACGAAGAGCGGGACCCTGGCGAGCAGGAACGCCGCGAGGAACACGCCGGCTCTCGCGCGTTCGTCCGGAGCGGCGATCGCGGTCACCAGCACCGGGATGCCGTTGAGCAGCAGCTGTGCGCACACAGACCCGACTAGCAACGGTGAGATCGCGCGCGCGATGTCGCGCACGGGTACCACGTTGTCTTCCTGCCACCAGATGGCGGCCAGCACCGGGAGGTGCGCCACCGCGACCGCCGCCACGAGTGTCCACTCGAACTGCGCGCTCGTCGTGGCCCCCAGCCACCCGGCGAGCAGCGCGAACACCACGCGCAAAGCGGTGTCGACCACCAGCAGGCCGCCGTGCCAGGCCAGCTTCCCGCTGCCGATCAGCGCTCCCCGCACCAGGAACTGCCCCGCGGACAGGAAGCAGAGCACCGCGACGGCGGGTGACACGAAGACGGCGAACGCGCACTCGACGGCCGCCATCGCGAGCGCGACCACGGCGGCCGAGCGCAGCGCGCGCGGACCGAGGCGCGCCAGTTCCTGTTCCACCGGAAGGAAAGCACCGAACCCGACGAGCAGCGCGATAGACCAGAACGCGCCGAAGTCGCTGTACTCCGCGGGTGAGACGTTGCGTGCTACAACCGCGAGGTAGGTGTTGACCAGCAGTCCGGACAGGACGACGCACACCCCGACGAAGCTGAGCGCACGAACCATGCGCGGACGATATCGGCCTCGACTTGGCGGTTTTCCCATCCGTAACACGAATCCGGGTCATGGCAACGCAGATGTAGCAAAGCGTGGTCCGCTCAGTCTCTCCGCGTAACGGGCGGTGGCTAGCTTCTGACGCCTCGCCCCATCCGAACCCCCCTAGGACAACGGCGCGTGACGACAGAAACGATTCCGCTCGCCCCCGAGACGCCTGAGGCGCCCTCCACCACAGCTCCGCCCGTGCCGAAGAAGAGACGGTTGCTGGCTGTCGCGGTCGTGTCGGGCGCTCTCACCGTGCTGTTGTCGGCGCTGATGCCGCTCGCGCCCGTGACGATCAACGATCCGACCGTGAGCTGGCCGGCGACCGCGTCGGCGCCGCGTTCCACCATGCTCGCACTCAGCGCCTACCGTCCATTCGAGATGGACGCACGCTTCGGCTGCGGAGCCGTGCGGGCCGCGCAGGCCAGTGGTGGCGTCGTGTTCGCGACGATCGATCCCGCGGCCGCCGGGCAGCGCGGTCTCGTCGTCCAGGCCGCGAACGGCCGTCTGCTGATCAGCGGCGTCGCCACGGTGGACGAGCCGGTGCCCGCGGGCGACTGCACCTACCAGATCCGCGGCGACCGCGGCGGGCTGAGCATCCTGCGGGACGGCACGGAGATCGGCCGATCCGCGGCCATGCCGGACGTGCACGTGCTCGCCACCTCGATCACCAGCCTGGCCGGTGCTGACCTGTCCGTGCGGATCCGGGTGGACGACCAGTTCAGCACCAGCCCCGCACCGCTCAAGATCCTGCTGATGGTGCTGCTCGCGCTGGCCGCGGCGACCGCGTTCGCCTGTCTCGTGCTGCTGGACCGGCGGGTGCGGCGCGAGCCGGGCGGGTTCCGCTTGCGGCTGAGCCCGATCGACCTGGTCGTGCCCGCGATCATGCTGCTCTGGCTGTTCCTGGCGCCGATGTCCGACGACGACGGCTACTACAGCGCGATGGCCAAGAACGTGCCGTTCGAGGGCTATGTCGGCAACTACTACCAGATCCTCAACCAGGGCTTCACCCCGTTCTCCTGGTTCTACTACTTCCTCGCCAAATGGCAGGTGTTCGGCTTCGCCCCGGTGGTGCTGCGCATCCCGGCACTGCTGTTCGGCCTCGTGACCTGGTTCGCCGCACGTCATTACGTGACAGGGAAGTTCACCGGAAGGTTCAGCGGAGTCGTGCTGGGCGCGGCGTTCCTGGTGTGGTGGCTGCCGCTGGACATGGGCGTGCGGCCTGAGGGCGTCGTGACGATGTGCGGCATGCTCGCACTGCTCGCGGTGACGGTCGCGGTCGAACGGCAACGACTGGCGTTGCTGGGCGCGGCCGTCGGCATCGCGGCCATCGGGTTCTTCGCGCACCCCACCGGTTTCACCACCCTCGCGCCGCTGCTGGCCGGCCTGCCGTTCGCGTGGAAGCTCCTGACGAAGGACGCGGGCTGGCGCACGATCGTGGCTCGAACACTCGCGGTGCTCTCCCCCGCCGCGGTCGCGATGATCATGGCGTTCAGCGACGGCGCCCTGCGGGATTTCCTGTACGCACAGGAGATCTTCAAGAAGATGGCCGGCTCCGACACCTGGTACACGGAGTTCGCCCGATGGATGTTCCTGCTCAACCAGGGCGACGCCATGGCCAACTACGCCAAGCGGGCACCGGTGCTGGTGTGCGTCGTCCTGCTGGTCTGGTTCGTCGTGCTGGTCACGGCCGCTCGGGCACGCCGGATCGACGTACCGCCGCGGCTAGCACTGGCAGGCTGGTCGACGCTGTTCGCGTTCTTCCTGCTGTGGTTCACCCCGAGCAAGTGGACGCACCACTTCGGCAGCCTCGCCGGGATCGGCTCGGTGTTCCTCGCGCTGATGCTGCTGTCCTCGGTGCCGTTGATCCGTGAGCTGACCAACGACCGCCGCGTGCCGGTACCGGTGCTGCTCGGCGGCGTCGTCAGCGTCGTCGCGATGCTCGGCCTGGCCGGGCACGGCGCCAACCTGTGGCCGTACTCGTGGCACCTCGGCCTGCCGTCCGCGGGCGTCCCACCGCACGTGTCGGTGCTCAAGTTCGACAAGCCCTACTGGTGGCTCCTGCTGATCGCCGTCGTGGCGTTCGTCCTGCACCGCCGCGGCAAGGGTTCCTACGCCCCGGTCATCGCGATACCGGTCGTGGTCGTGATGTTCTTCGCGGCCAACATCACGTATCTGGTGGGCGGGTTCGCGGTCGCGACCGCGCGCACGCTGGACACGTGGTCGCCGTGGGCGGCGAGCGTCCAGGACCCGCTCGCCGCTCGCTGCGCCGCGGCGGACGCGATCGAGGTGGCGACACCGCGGCCGCTGGTCCCGTTGCCGGACAGGTGGTTCGCGATCCAGACCGACCAGCTCGCCACCGTCGTCACCGGCAAGCCCGCACCGGTCACCTACGAGTACGCGACGTCGAACGCCGAGGTGCTCAGCACCGGCAAGCTCACCGACGGCGTGGACAGCACCCTTCGCCGCACGCTCGTGCTGCCACCGGCACCGGCGGGCGCGACGCAGGTGCGGCTGACCGGCGAGGGCGAGTTCACCCCGCCCGCCGCGCAGAAGTACCTGCCGCTGCGGGAGTTCCTGCCCCGTGAATCGGCTGTGGGCGTGGCGTGGCAGTTCGCGTTCCTGTTCCCCTGCCAGCGCCAGCCGCGCGTCCAGAACGGCGTGATCGAGCCGATCTCGTACGCCGTGCAGTACGGCAACACGCAGTGGCTCGGCCTGACCGACGCGACCTGGCAACCCGTGCGCGGCGCGTTGTTCGGCGATGTCCTCGCCACCCAGGAGGTCACCGCCTTGCCGGTGCGAATGCGGGACTTCCCCGGCGCCTACCCGATCCAGGTGTACCAGACCAAGCCGCTCCACGAGACCGGTCAGTACACCCTCACCCACGACAGCCAGACCCGCATGGGTTGGGAAGGCATCCGATGAGCGATCGTGAAGCGGCGGCACTGATCGCCGTGCAGTCGGCGCTCGCCAAAAAGCCAGTGGTGCGCGCAGCCCGCATGCTGTCGTTCTTCGGCGAACACAGCGCCGGCTGGGTGTTGCTGGGCGTCGCGGGCTGGCTCGTCGACCGCCGGCGCCGTCCGGAATGGACGGTCGCGGCCACCTCCGTGGTGGCCGCGCACGCGACGTCCATCGTGGTGAAACGCGTGGTGCGCCGCAGACGTCCGCACCACGCGGGCGTCCTGGTGCTCGCGGGCACGCCGAGCAAGCTGAGCTTCCCGTCGTCGCACGCGACCTCCACCACGACCGCGGCGGTCGCCTACGGCGCGCTGACCAACCAGCCGCTGGTACCGATCCTGGTGCCGCCCATGGTGATCAGCAGGCTGGTGCTGGGCGTGCACTACCCGACCGACGTGCTGGCCGGCGCCGTGCTGGGTGCCGTGGTGGCACGTGGCGTGCGCCGCATCGTGTGGGGTCGTCGATGACCGTGGCGACCGAGACCAGGCCGTCAGTCGTTCGTGGACTGATCAGGACCGCCCGCCCGCACCAATGGGTGAAGAACGTTCTCGTGCTGGCCGCGCCCTTCGCGTCGAGCAGAATCGCGGAAACGGCCGTGCTGCGCTCGGCGGGGCTCGCTTTCGTGGCCTTCTGCTGCGCCGCATCGGCCGTGTACCTGGTCAACGACGCGAAAGACGCGGAAGCCGACCGCGCCCACCCGAAGAAACGCGACCGGCCGATCGCGGCGGGCATCGTGCCCGTCCCACTCGCCTTCGGCACAGCCGGCGTGCTGATGGCCGCGTCACTGACGATCGGCGCGGTGGCGGGCTGGAAACTCCTCGTGCTGATGGCCGTCTACCTGGCGGTCCAGCTGGCCTACTGCTTCGGCCTGAAACACCAGCCGGTGCTCGAACTCTGCGTGGTCGCCTCTGGATTCCTGCTCCGCAGCATCGCGGGCGGGCTGGGCGCGGACATCGCGCCCAGCCAGTGGTTCCTGCTCGTGACGGCCTTCGGATCACTTTTCATCGTGGCGGGCAAGCGGTACGCGGAGATCAAGCTCTTCCACGCCACCGGCGCGGCGATCCGCCACTCGCTGACCAAGTACTCCGAGACCTACCTGCGGTTCGTCTGGGCCACCTCGGCCGCGGTCATGAACATGACCTACGGCCTGTGGGCGTTCGAACTGGGCCAGCGCACCGGCAGCCCGTGGGCGGCGCTGTCCATGATCCCGTTCGTCATCGCCGTCCTGCGTTACGCCGTCGACGTCGACAGCGGCAAGGCAGGCGCCCCGGACGATCTGGCCCGCTCCGACCGCGTCCTGCAGTCCCTCGGCCTGGCCTGGGTCACCACCGTCGCACTGGCCATCTACCTCTGACCCTCGATGCCCCGCGTGGCGCCTGATCCGCACAGCGACGAACACTTCTCACACCGGTCACTCAGCAAACACGGACCAGCCACGGGCACGGCCTCACGGTGCCGTGCCCGTGAGGCGGGCCCCGTCCCGAACGTGGGCCATCCGCGTTGCGCAGGCCCAGCTCAGCCGCCCGGCGTGACGATGCCCTGTTCGTAGGCGAACACCACGGCGTGCGTGCGATCGCGTAGCCCGAGCTTCGTCAGCACCCGCGAGACGTGCGTCTTCACCGTCGTCTCGCCCAGGAACAACGTGGCGGCGATCTCCGCGTTGGACGCGCCCTTGGCCAGCTCGACCAGCACCTCGAACTCGCGGTCGGTCAGCGACGGCGGCCTGGTGCGTTCGCGGGCGGTGCTGAACCGGGCGATCACCCGCCGTGTCACTTCGGGCGACAGCAACGCGTCACCGCGCGCCACCACCCGCACGGACTCGACGAGGTCCTCCGGGGAGGCGTTCTTCAGCAGGAACCCGCTCGCACCTGCTTGCAGCGCCTCGAACAGGTAGTCCTCGCGGTCGAACGTCGTCAGGATGACCACTCGGGTGCCGTGACCGGCGGAAAGGATCTGGCGGGTGGCTTGGAGGCCGTCCATGCGCGGCATCTGGACGTCCATCAGCACGACGTCCGGCCGCAGCGACGCCACCAGTTCGACGGCTTGGGCGCCGTCGCCCGCCTCGCCGACCACCTCGATGCCGGGCTCGGTGCCGAGGATGACGCGAAAGCCCGCGCGGACCAGGTCCTGATCGTCGGCCAGCACGACTCGCAGACTCACACGTTCTCCTCTGTCGGCAGCGATGCACGGACCAGATAGCCCGCGTCTCGCCGTGGTCCTGCTTCCAGCGAACCGCCGTGTACCGCGACGCGTTCGCGCATGCCCACGAGCCCGAAGCCGGCACCGGGCGTGCCGCGGCCACGGCCGTCGTCGGAGATCTCCAGTTCCAAAGCGCTGTCCAGGAAACGCATCCGGACGTCGACATGTTGCGCACCGGCGTGCTTGACCACGTTCGTGAGTGCTTCCTGCACGACCCGATATGCCGACAACGCCACGCCAGACGGCACGTCCCGAGGGTCTCCGTACACGCCGTGCGAAACGTCCAGACCTGCGGCACGGGCGTGGTCGAACAGCTCCGGCAGATCGTCGAGGCCAGGCGCCGCCCGCAGTTCCTCCTGAGAGTCGGCCCGCAGCACGCCGAGCAGGCCACGCAGTTCGTTGATCGCGGTCCGGGCGGTCTGTTCCACGGTCTGCAACGCGTCGCGCGTCATCTCGGGATCGGAGTCCAGGACCCGGCGCGCGGCACCGGCCTGGATGCCCATCACGGACACGTGGTGCGCCACCACGTCGTGCAGGTCGCGGGCGATGCGCATGCGTTCGGCGGCGATGGCGCCGCGGGTGTTCTGCTCCTGCGAGCGCCGGAGCTCCTCCGCCTGGAACTCGAGCTGAGCCTGCCGCCGGGCCGCCGACCACGCCATCTCGCCCACCACGTAGGCGAACAGGAAGAAGAAGAGGTTGAACTCAAGGCCGTAGAGGACCGACGCGAGCACCGGATCCATCGGCCCAGCGGCATCCTTGAACTCACCCCTGGGGCCGAGCAGAGCGCGCACGAGGCTGAAGCCGAGCCACAGGAACATCGCGACGATGACGCCGATGCGAGACCAACGAGCCACGACGCGGTTCTGCTCCCACGCGCCGACGGTGAAGATCGCGAGGAACAGGATCCCGGACGGCACCAGCGTGTCGCCGGCCTTGAACCACTGCGCGGCGATGAACAACGCCGACACCACGAGCATGACCGCCAGCGGATAGCGGCGGCGCACGACCAGGGGCACGGACAGCGCGAGCATCCAGGCGAGCTGCGCGGGCAGATCCGGCGGATCGCTGAAGACGTAGGCGCCCATGCTGTTGACCAGGGTGGTGACCTCGATCGCGCACAACAGCACCAGCACGGCAATGCCGATGTCGCGCCGCCGTTGCGCGGGCGTCGGACCGGGCCGCCGCCACTCGTTCCACACGGGCTCTTCCACCCGATCACGGTACCCGGAGAGCTTTTTCCATCGGTAATCGAAGCTATTCACCCTCAGGGGTGTTTCGGACCACAAAATTGGACGCGCGAGGACCTGTTACCCAATACTCCCGCTACCTGCGAGTAACCTCTCCTGCGACAAGGCGTGAAATGTCCATTCGTCACCTTTTCTTGTCCTCTTCCCTACTGCTCGGCGCGCTCACCGCGTGCGGGTCGAATGACCAGATGACTCAACCTGTCCGATCAGGTCCTGGTGTCACTGCTGAATCGATCTCGCTCGGCGTGTTGACAGACATGACAGGCCCGTTCAAAGGGTCGTCGGTTTTCCGCATCCGCGGCTACGAGCTCTATCTGGACGATGTCAACAAACGCGGCGGTGTGTGCGGCCGGCGCGTCGAGTTGAAGCAGAAGGACCACGCCTACGACGTCCAGAAGGCGCTCGACGGCTATTTCGACCTCGAACCCCAGGTGCTGGGTTTCATCGACGTGGCCGGTCAGCCGATGACCGCGGCCATCGAGCCCGACCTGATGCAGACGCGGGCGCTCACCGTGCCCGGTTCATGGGCCGCCTCACTGCTCGGCAACCCGCACATGATGATCGTCGGCACCACATACGACCTCGACATCATCAACGGCCTCGACTACTACAAGCGCAAGGGCGTCCTCACCGCCGGCGACACGATCGGACACCTCCACCTGCGCGGCAGCTTCGGCGACAACGCGCTGGAAGGCAGCCGGTTCGTAGCCGAGAACTGGGACATGAAGATCGCCGAGCAAGCCGTCACCGAGACCACGGCGAACCTCACCGAGCAGGTCAGCGCCTTGAAGGCGGCCGGCGCGAAGGTGATGGTCCTGAGCCTGACCCCACCGCAGACCGCGGCCGCCGTCGGCATCGCCGCACAACTCGGGTGGACCGTGCCGGTCCTGTCCAGCGCCGTCAGCTACGACCCGGCGATCATGCAGTCGCCGGTCGCCCCGGTGTTCGCCAAGCAGGTACTGCTCACATCGCCGGTCGCGCCGTGGAGCGCCGACGCGGAGGGCGTCCGCGAGCTGCGCGACGCTTACCACCAGCGCTTTTCCGGCGAGGAGGGCACGTTGAACACCGTGCACGGCTACACCGTCGCGATGGCCTTCGTGGCCGTGCTGGAGAAGGCGTGCGGCAAGAAGGACCTGACCCGCGACGGAGTGTTGCGCGCGTTCCACGACACGAACGCGCTCAAGACCAAGAGCCTCACGGGAGAGCTGCGGTTCTCGTTGGTGGGAAGGCCTTCCAGCACGCAGTCGTACATGACGCGGCCGGACGCGAAGGTGCCAGGCACGCTGAAGGTCGAGGAGAACCTCTACGAGTCGGAGCTGGTGAAGCTCAAGGGCACGCGCGCCCGCTAGCCACGGAGTGTGGTGCCCGGCGGCGCCGGGCACCACGGTCACAGCTGGTTGATGCGCACCAGGTTGCCGGCCGGGTCGCGGAACGCGCAGTCCCGCACTCCCCAAGGCTGGTCCTCCGGCTCCTGCAGCACCTCGCCCGCACCCGACTCCCCGACCCACGCCTTGGCGCGGTCGAACGTGTCCTGCAGGTCCTCCGAGCCGAGCGAGATGGCCGTGTAGACGCCCTTCGCCATGAGCACGGCTATGGTGCGGCGCTCCTCCTCGCTCACGCCGGGGTCGGCGGCGGGCGGGTGCAGCACGATGCCGGTCTGCGGCTGGTCGGGCGGGCCCACGGTGATCCAGCGCATGGTGCCCTGGCCGACGTCCTGGCGGACCTCGAAGCCGAGCGCGTCGCGGAAGAAGCCGAGGGACTTCTCGGGGTCGTCTGCCGGCAGGAACGCCGCGGCGATGATGACTGACATGGTGGTCAACCTAATCGGGCGAACCGGCCGCCGCTTCTCGATTCCTGATCGGACGCATGACGGCCTTGGCCAGGCAGTTCGGGATGCCCTGGCCGTCGGTGGCGGCGACCTTCCTGTACTGGCTGGGCGACATGCCGACCAGCTCGGAGAACCGCGTGCTGAACGTGCCCAGCGAGGTGCAGCCGACCTCGAAGCAGACGTCGGTGACGGACATGTCGCCGCGCCGCAGCAGGGTCATGGCCCGTTCGATGCGGCGGGTCATCAGGTAGCTGTACGGCGACTCGCCGAACGCGGCGCGGAAGGCGCGGCTCAGATGGCCCGCGGACAGGTGCACGCCGCGGGCCAGCGCCGCGACGTCGAGCGGTTCGCGGTACTCGCGGTCGATGCGGTCGCGGACCTTGCGGAGCAGGACGAGCTCCTGCAGGCGCGGGTCTTGGGCGGTCACGACGGACAGCCTAAGCCCCGCGCCTGACAGTTTCCTGACCAACGGATCCAACTAGAACTAGCAGGCGCCCTGGTCGCGCCAGACGCCCCACTCACCCGTGGTGCCGGGCTCCTCGTTCTGCGTCCACCACTGGGCCTTCCACTTGCGGCCCTTGTGCGACACCTCGTTGCCACCGTTGTAGATCTTGCCGGTCTCCCACGCGGGCAGCGCGCAGGTCGGCGGGTTCGAGGTGGTCGTCGTCGTGGTGGTGGTCGTCGTGGACGAAGACGTCGGCGGGTTGCCGTCGCCGATCCGCGGGTGGTCGGCCGAGATGGCGTACGACTGACCGCCGAACGTGAACACGAAGTTCGACGGCGTCGAGATCGGCAGCTGGTAGCTGACCGTCAGCTCGATCGACGCGCCGGGAGCCAGCGACTGCCACGACGGCAGCGTGAGCTCCGCCTTCTGGAAGTCGCCCTTCAGGCCACCGACGTTCGGGCCGCTGTGGCCCTTCGACACGATCTTCAGCCCGAACCCGGACTGGTCGGCCATGGTGCCGGGCGCGCTGGTGCCGTAGTCGAACGCGATCTTCGTGCCACCGGGGATGGTGACGGTCGAGCGGTTCGTGAACTTGATCTTCGGCGTGATCGGGTAGTTGTTGTCGCCCAAGGCGAAGCCGTGGACGTCCACGTCGACCGCCAGCGACTGGGTCTGCTGGGACGAGGCCTTCAAGGCACCGTAGGGAGCGGCGCCGTTCAGGCCGGTGTTGATGGTCGACAGCAGCGTGTCGCCGATGAAGTACTCCTTCTTGACGGAGTCGTACCGGTAGTCGCCGGCGAGCTCCCAGATCATGATGCCGCCGAGGCCCTTGTCCTTGACGTACTTGGCCTTCTCCGCGATCGACTGCTCGGTCTCGGTGGAGAGGAACACCTTCTTGTCGTTGTTCCACAGCCACGGCGACTTCAGCGTCGAGTCGTAGTACGGCGTGTACGTGCCGGTCAGGCGGTCCGTCGGGTCGTTGACCGGGTCGAGGCCGTACTGCGAGGAGTACGACCCGGTGATCTTGGATTCGAGGTTCTTGGTGTGCCACAACGGGTTCACGCCGGACGGCACCTCGGCGCCACCGGCGGTGACGTCGTGCCAGATGTTGTCGATGCCGGCCGCGCCGTTGCCGCACGGCGTGGTCGAGCCGACCGCGGAACCGGTGCCGGGCGGGCACTGCGACTGGTTCGGCAGCGCCGCCTTGCCCCACAACCCGTTCGTGCCACCGGTGACGCCCTGCCAGCCGCGCGAGTAGAACGGCACACCGATGTTGATGCGTCCGGCCTGCATGGCGCCGCGGTAGTAGTGGTACGCCCAGTCCGTGTTGAGGTAACCCATGCCCTCGTACTGCGGCGCCGTGTACACGCCACCGGCCGAGAGCTCGCCGTCCTTGCCGTCGTCGTAGAGCGCGGCGTTCGGGCCGACGAAGTGGTTCCACGAACCGTGCAGGTCGTAGCTCATGACGTTGAGGTAGTCGAGGTACTTGACGACCTGGTACGCCTCCTGGCCGCGCAGCAGCCAGCCCGAGGCGGGCACGGCGGCGGTCAACATGTAGTGCTTGCCGTCGGCGGCACCGGCGCGGTCGAGCTTCTCCCGCAGCGTCTTCATGATCGCCTGGTAGCCGGCCCACAGGGAGCCGCGGTTGGCGTTGGAGATCCAGAAGTCGTCCGGGTTGCCCGCGTGGTTGTTCGACGTCGCGTACTCGTAGTCGATGTCCGCGCCGTTGAAGCCGTACTGGCGCAGGAAACCGACGACGCTGTCAGCGAACGTGTCGATCGCGGCCTGGTTCTGGCCGAGCTTGTAGAAGCCGCCGGACGCGTTGCGCGTGCCGTCGGCGTTGAAGAAGCCACCGGTCTCCGCCCAGCCGCCGACGGAGATCAGCGTCTTGACGTTCGGGTTCTGCTTCTTGAACTTCGTGAGCTGGTTGAAGTGCCCCTTGTAGGGCAGCGACGGGTCCATCTCGGCGCCAGGGACGCCCGGCCACTCCATCCCGATCGACGAGTTGCCGGCGTCGTTCGCACCGACCGAGATCTTGTTCTGCGCGTCGATGTGCGCGAACGCGTAGTTCAGGTGCGTGACCTTGTTCCAGGGGATGTCCTTGGCGAGGTAGGCCGGCTGGTTGTTCTTGCCGGTCCGCCAGCTGGTGAAGTACCCGATCACGCGGCGGGACTTGTCGGACCCCATGTTCTCGCGGCCGGACGTGTCGTAGACGGTGCAGTAGGGCACGTCGACGCCCGGCGTCTTGTACAGCCCGTCCGGCCGGCAGTCCTCGTGGGCTGCGGCTGCGATGGGCGCGTTGGTCACAGCTATCACGGTCCCGGCTAGCAGTGCTAGCACCGGGACCACTCTGGCGAGCAGTCGCAAGGGAAGGACCTCCTGGCTAGGGCGGCGGCCACTGCCCGGAACCGTAAAATGGTCCAGACCTTTGCGTCAATCCCTTGATCACTGACATCGGTTGACAGGGATAGCGATCTAGCGTCACCGGCATGAGCGCGAGCGACTTCGATTTCCTGCACGGACAGTGGCGAGTGGCCAACCGCAAGATCGACGACATCATCGGGCGCGGCACCGCGTGGACCGAGTTCGAGGCATCGGCCGAGGCCAGGCCACTGCTGGGCGGTGCGGCGATCATCGACAGCTTCTTCGCCGACGGATGGGAGGGCATGACGCTGCGTCAGTACGACCCCGCCGCGGACGTCTGGCGCATCTGGTGGGCCTCGACCCGCGCTCCCGGCCACCTCGACCCGCCACTGGAGGGCCGGTTCACCGACGGGCACGGGGTGTTCTTCGGCGACGACGTGGTCGGCGGGCACGAGGTGAAGGTGCGGTTCGACTGGACACCGGGCGCGGAGCCGGTCTGGGAGCAGTCGTTCTCCTACGACGGCGGCGAGACCTGGGAGAAGAACTGGACCATGCGGTTCAGCCCCGCGAGCTGACCGTACAAGGAACTTGCAAGCCGCCGGCGGCACGCTGGACTCATCAACCAATTGGGGAGGTTGTTTTGTTCAGAATGAAAACCGCGGCCGCACTGGGGCTCACGGCGGCCGCACTCGTACTGGGCGTGGGCGCCGCAGCGGCGGCCACGGGTGACGACGAAGGCCAGGGGACGCGCGTGACCTCGGAACAGCCGGAGGCGACGAAGCCGCCGACGCTGGTGGCGGCCCCCGACGGCAAGGACCAGTAGGCGACCAAGGATCAGTAGGCGAAAGGGCCGGGGAGATCTCCCCGGCCCTTTTCGGGTCAGTGGTGGTGCTGGTGGACGACCGCGTGGCCCTTGCCGCGCCCGATCATCCAGCGGTTCACCGGCACCGTCACCACGAACGCGACGACCAGCGAGAACGCCAGCGCCGCCCAGAACAGCCAGCTGGCGAGGCCCGCCTCCATCGCGCCGGGGACGAGCAGCATCACCGCGTTGTCGACGATCTCCATCACCGCGATCGAGACCGTGTCCGCCGCCAGCGCCACGCCCAGGGCCGCCTTGAACGCGAGACCCGACCTCAGCACCGGGCGGATGGTCAGCGAGTAGCCGAACACGAACGCGAGCACCACGGCCAGCGCGATCGTGGCGAGGTTTCCCCAGCCCAGCGCCGTGCCGATGACCATGCCGAGCACCTCGCCGATCGCGCAGCCGGTGAGGCATGCAGCGTCGCGGAGATCGCCTGCCGGGTCAGACCGGCGGGAGCGTGGTCCATCTCGCCCTCCTTCAGAGTCGAGCCGACTATACCCCTAGGGGGTACTCGTATCGAGCCGCGCTCCGGGTATGGCGTGCCACATGACGAGGCGCCGGCTCACCCAGTGGGTGTTGCTGTGGGCGCTCGTCTTCGCTGTCGCGGCGCCCCCGAGCGATACGCCGCTGAGCACGCCTCAACGTCCACCACCGGGCGGAAGATCGCTCCTCACGACCCTCTGCCTGCTGCGGAACTGAGTTCGTCAGTCCACTCAGCACTGTCCACAAACGCAGAGAGAAGCAAACCCTTGAAGAAGTCCCTCATCCGTCCCGCAGCACCAACGAGAAGGTCCGCGGCCTCGCCGAGCGCGTCGAGAAGGCGCAGGACCCGGAGATCACTCAGATGAACGAGTGGCTCAAGCAGTGGGGTGCGACCACGAAGCAGAGCCACGAAGGCCACGACCTGGCAGGGATGATGAGCGACGACGACATGGCGAAGCTGGAGAGCTCCAGCGGGCCCGGGTTCGACCGCCGGTGGCTGGACATGATGATCAAGCACGGGGCCGGCGCGATCCGGCCCCGTGCCATCATTACGACATGAGGCTCACGTTCGCGGTCATCCCCACCCACGACCGCCCGGCCGAGCTGCGGCAGACCATCGAAAGTCTCGCTCTCCCGCCAGAGCGGGTCCTGGTGATCGACAACGCGAGCACCCCACCTGTGGCCGACGTCGCCGCGCACGTCGTTCGCGACGAGGAACAGCCGCCGAACATCAGCCGGTTGTGGAACATCGGCCTGAACTGGGCGCACGAGCAGGCCGCCGGCGAGAAGTACGCGGTGGCCGTGCTGAACGACGATCTGGTGCTGCCACCGGGTTTCCTGGCCGCGATGGTAGGCGCGCTGGACCGTTACGGCGCCGCGATCGCCTACCCGGACCGGTCCGGTGACAACGCCGACTGGCACAACACCGAGCAGGGCCCGGTGCTGAAGGTCGACCGGATGACCGGGTACGCGTTCGTGGTCGACGGCGAGGCGAACCTGCGCGCGGACGAACGGTTCCGCTGGTGGTACGGCGACGACGACCTGGAGTGGCAGGCGCAGGCGGCGGGCGGCACGGTCCGCGTCGGCGGCGTGACCGTGGAACACCTGTACAGCAACGTTTCCACGTACGAGGACCCGACGCTGGTCGCGCAGACCGAAGTGGACGCTCAGTCGTTCATCGCGAAGTGGGGCCGCCCGTCCTGGCTCTTCCCCACCACCACTAGCTGATCTGGGTCAGCGCCAGCCCGCCGGCCATCAGCACCGCGCACGCCAGCCCGTGCACGACGGGGTTTCGAACCAGCAGCGCCACGAACTCCCGCAGGAACGCGCTCGGCACGAAGTACCAGGCCGTCGGCGCGCCGATGACCTGCAACCGCAACCCCTGCTTGCGCGACAGCACGGCGGTGCGGAACACGTGGTAGTTGTTCGTGACGGCGACGACCCGGCCGTTGAGACCGCGTTCGGCGAGCAACTCCTTGCTGTAGCGGAGGTTCTCCTCGGTCGTGGTCGCCTGGTCCTCCAGCACCACGTCGTCGTCGGGCACATCGCGTTCGAGCAGGTACTGCCGCATCGCGAAGGCCTCGGAGACGTCCTCGTCGGCGCCCTGCCCGCCCGACACGACGATCACCGGCGACCGTCCGGCGGCGAGATCCCGCTTGTAGAGCCGCAGCGCGCGGTCGAGCCGAGAGGCCAGCAGCGGCGGCACCCGCGAACCGACCAATCCCGCGCCCAGCACGACAATGCCGTCGAACCCGTGGCGGCGCCCGGTGCGACCGTAGATCACCGAGTACAGCAACAGGCTCACGAACAAGAACGCGATGTAGGCCGACACCAGGAACAGGCCGATCGCGCTGCCGCGGACCCAGTCGTTGGGCTGGCTGATGCCCCACGCGAAGTAGACCATCTCGCCGAGCAACGCCAGACCGGCGAGCAACGACAAGAGGTTGCCCAGCGACCTGCCCTCACGGCGGACCATCACCATGCCGTTGGCCAGCAACGCCAGCGGGAGCAGCAACAGGCCGACCACGGCCAGCATGAACGCCAGCAGCAGCGGCAGGCTCAGCACGGGGTTGTCCCGCCCGGCCTCCGCCAGCAACAGCAGCAACATCACCAGCGCGATGCCGAGCCAGACGGCGTTGCTCAGCCTGCGGCGGTCACGAACAATCCCGTAAACGAAGAAGACAGCAGGGATGAGGAACAGCACGGCGGCGAGCACCGGCCAAGGGTAGTACCGGTGATCACTCCGCGCCGTCGGACTCCGGAACCGGCTCGGCGGCGGGCTTCGGCCGCGGCCTCAACCGAACCGCGCCCGCGGTCAGGTCGAGCGGACCGGTCTCCTCGTAGTCCTCACCGGTGCCGGCGTCCGTCGCCTCGCGGCGGACCTTGGGTCCCGGGAACAACTCACCCAACTGTCCCATGTCCTCGACATTACCCTCAGAACAGAGCGATGAGCAGCACGATGACGGCGATCGCGACCACGATCGGGATCAGGAAGCCACCGGACGGCCTGCGGTAGTGGCTGCGGACCGTGGTGGTGCGGAACCAGCTGTACGGAGCGCTGCGGCGGTGCCGGCGAACCCAGGGCATTTCTCCTCCTGACGAGAGTGGCTGTCACCTCGGGATTACCCGGTCCTGAGGCGCTCAAGCACTCCATTCAGCCCATCTGCCGCCACCACCGCGTCACCGATGTCGTTGCCGTACAGCACTTCGTGCCACGGTCCGAGCTGGTGCCAGATCAAGGCCCGCTCCCGCAGCTCGTCCGTCACCCCGTAGGCCGACGCGAGCGCTTGAGCGAACACGGGCGGGGTGGAGTTCAGCGCCCAGGCCAGATCGATCGCCGCGTCCCCGACGTGCAGGTCGCCGAAGTCGATCACGCCGGTGAGCACGCCGTCACGGCCGAGCACGTGTTCCGGTCCCAGATCGCCGTGCACGAGCGTGTCCGCGGGCAGTCCGCCGATCTTGGCCAGCAGCGCGTCACCGCCAGGAACCCGCACCTCCGCGCGGAACCTGTCGATCGGCAACGGCATCGGCCCGACGCCTCGCTCAGCGGCCTCCGCGACCGGCACCGCGTGCAGTGCCCGCAGGAACTCCCCCAGCTGCCGGCCCTGCACCGCGGTCAACGACGCGAGTTCGCCCGGCACCAGCGCGTGCCGCACGACCACAGGCTCCTCGGACACGACCTCCGGAACCGGCACGGGCAACGGCAACCGGGGCGCGAGCCAGGGCATCACCGCCGCCTCGCGCAGCAACTGCGGGCCGATCTCCGGACGGCGCGGACGCCGCACCACCCACCCGTCGACCAGCTCCGCCGTGCTGTCCCAGCCCTCACCGAGGTACGTCACAGCGTTGCCAGGAACGATCGCGCGTCCGAAGCGACCTTCGCCTGGCCGCGGTCCTCCGCCGCCCGCAGCGCTTCTCGTGCCGTGTCAACGGAACGGGTGATGCGCGCACGGGCCAGCAACGCGCGTGAGTGGTCCATGAAGCTGTCGGTCTCGCGGATCGTGGTGAGCACCTCGTCGATCAGCTCGACGGATCCCGTGGCCTGGGCGAGCAGGACCGACGCGGTGATCACGCCGGGTTCGTAGCCGATCTTGCGCCCGAGCTCGACCGCGTCGCCCGCGTGTCGCCCCGCCTTCTCCGGCTCCAGCACGGCCATCGCGACCAGGCAGTCGATCCGCGACTTGGGGTGCTCGGCGTCGCGCGAGACCTCGAAGCAGCGCCTGGCCGCGGTCAGGCCCTCGTCGAACTCGCCGCGTTCGGCACGGATGCGGGCGAGGCTCGCCAGTGCGTTCGCGAGGGCTCGCGGATGGTCCTCCTCGGTGTGCAGGCGGACTGACTCGAGACTCGCGTCCAGCGCCCTGTCCAGCTCGCCCAGCTCGAAGTAGGCGACGGACAGGTTGTCCAGGACGAGCGCGCGCTGGTTGCTCATGCCGTGTCGCGCGCAGACCTCGTACGCCTGCTCGATGTACTGCGCCGCCTCGCGCAGCTCTCCCCTGGCGCCGTGGGAGATGCCGAGGTTCATCAGCGTGCTGGCCGCCGCGCGTTCGTCACCGATCTGCCGGCGCAGCGCGAGCGCCTCGATGAGCTGGGCACGCGCCTGCGCGACCTCGCCCAGCTCCAGGTGCACGAGCCCGAAGTTGTTCCTGATCGTCGCGATCGGGCCGGGATCGTCCGCCTGCTCCAGCGCCGCCCGGTAGTGGTCCAGCGCGTCGCGGTACTCGCCGCGCCCCCACGCCGACATGCCCAGCCCGAACAACGCCGCACACTGCCCCGCCCGGTCACCCGCCGCCCGTGCCGCCCGCAGCCCGGCCTGGAACACCAGCGCCTTCTCGATCTCGAACCGCCCGGTGTGCAGGTAGATCCGCACGACGTCGGCGAGCTGCTGCGCGTACGGCGACGGCGCGGCGAGCACGGCCGCGACCAGGTTGGCGTGCTCCTCCTCCAGCCACGCCGCGGCGTCCTCCCTGCCCTCGAACTCGAGGCATGCCCCGCTCAGGTCGGGGTCGGTGATCAAGCCCAACTCGGCGATCACCTTGCCGATGGCGTTGTAGGCCGTCGTCAAGTACCACGAGTAACCGTGGAGCAACCGGGCCCGGTCGTCGTCGTCCGCGGCGTCAGCAGCAAACAGCCTGATGAGGTCGTGCAGCTGATAGCGTCCGCCAACGTGGTCGACGAGCCCGGCCCGCACCAGCTCGTCGAGCTGCGCGTCGGGATCACTCCCCGCGAGCGCCGTGACCGCGTCGATCCCGATGTCCGCGCCGGGAGGCAGCCCGAGCAGCCGGAACACCCGCTTCGCCGCACTGCTCAACGCCCGGTAGGACAGCTCGAACGTGGCCCGCACAGCCGTGTCACCGTCGATCTCCAGCACGGTCAGGCGATCACCGCGCAGCTCGTCGAGGTAGTCCTCGATGTGCCCGTACGCCACGTTCGCCCCCGCGATGCGCAACGCGAGCGGCAGGTGCGCGCACAGCCGTACGAGCTCGGTGCGTTCCTCGTCAGTGCCCTCGACACGCATGCTGACCAGCAGCTCGTGCGCCGCGTCGTCGCCCAGCACGTCGAGCCGCAACTGCCCGGGCAGGTCGTGCCGGCTGGTGAGGATCGCGAGGCACCCCGGCTGGTTCGGCACCAGCGGCTCGACCATGTCCTCGACGACGTTGTCGAGCACGACCAGCACCCGTTTGCCGTCGAGCTTCTTCCGGTACAGGTCGACCTGGGCGTCGAGGCTCGCCGGAATCGCGGCCTGCGGCACCCCGAGCGCCTTGAGGAACCTGCTCAGCGCCTGCTCCGGCGTGACGGGTGACCCAGCCGCGAACGCTCGCAGGTTCACGTAAAGCTGCCCGTCGAAGTACCGCTCCCGCAACCGATGCGCGAGCCTCACCGCGAGCGCGGTCTTGCCCACGCCCGGTGCGCCGGTGATCGCGATGACGCCTTCCTGACGTTCGAGGCGCTCCAGCTCGTCCTCGCGGCCCACGAAGTCCGGCAGGTCCGCCGGGAGCTGGCACGGCCCCGGTGTGCGGACCTTGAGGCGGTAGCCGGACGCGTCGGTGACGATCTCGTCCGGAATGGACCTGCGGAGGCGCTTGACCAGGGTGCGCAGCGCCGGGAGCGGGCCTGTCGGTGGGGTGTCGCCCCAGACCTCGCGGATCAGGTCGGCGAACAGCACGGGCTGGTTGGGGTGCGCGGCGAGTGCCCGGTGCAGCGCACGAAGTCGTCCCTCTTGTGTTGCGGCCACCGGCCCGATAGTAGGTGCGGCACGGCCCAGGTCGAGCGCGCTCCCGCCCGCGTCGGCCACCCTCGGGTGAACCGGCGGGACTGCGGGCAGAATTCGTGGATGGCCGCCACCGTCTCCTCGAAGCTGCTGTCGTTGCTCGGCACCTTCGACACCCGCCACCGCCGCCAGACGCTCAGCGGCATCGCGCGGCGCAGCGGGTTGCCGATCAGCACCGCGCACCGGTTGCTGGCCGAGCTGCTCGAGTGGGGTGCGGTGCGGCGGCTGGAGTCCGGGGAGTACGTCATCGGGCGGCGGATCTGGCGGCTCGGCCTGCTGGCAGCCGGCGAGGTGGATCTGAGCCGGGTCGCGGAGCCGTTTCTGCACGACATCCACGCTGCTACGCGGGCCGTGGTGCATCTGGCCGTGCGGGAGGGGACCGAGGTGCTCTACCTCGACCGGGTGTCGGGGCATGCGTCCGTGCCGATCGTGAGTTCCACCGGCAGCAGGTTGCCGTTGCACTCGACCGGGGTCGGGAAGGTGTTGCTCGCGCACGCGCCGGCGGAGGTGCAGGAGGAGGTGCTCACGCACGGGCTGACGCGGGTCACGGCGTACACGGTCACGGAGCCTGGGCGGATGCGGGCGCAGTTGCATCGCATCCGGCGCGACGGGTACGCGCAGACGTTCGAGGAGATGACGCTCGGCGCGTGCAGCGTCGGGGTGCCGGTCGAGGTGGACGGTCACGTGGTGGCGGCGCTCGGGATCGTGGTACCGGACCTGCGCAACATTCGCGCGCGGCTGGTGGCGGCGTTGCAGGTGGCGGCGCGGGGCATCGGCCGGACGCTGGAGTCGGGTTTCCATCCACCGGAACCCGGACCTGGATGATTCCGGAGAACAACGATTGAATCCTCAACCGTGGCAAGCGAGAAGCGTCAGTTGTTCATCGGCGGCGAAAGCGTTCCCGCGCTGGACGGCCGCACCACCGATGATCTCAACCCGTACACGGGTGAGGTCCATGCCGTAGTGGCCGCTGGTAGCGCAGCGGACGTCACACGGGCCGTCGACGCGGCTCAGGAGGCGTTCGCGCAGTGGTCGGCGACCACGCCGTCGCAGCGGCGCGGCATCCTGCTCAAGGCCGCGGACGACCTGGAGACCCGGACGTCCGAGGTCGTGAACCTCATGGCGAACGAGGTCGGCGGCGTCGGCGGCTGGGCGGGGTTCAACGTCATGCTGGCGGCGAACGTCCTGCGCGAGGCGGCCGCGGCGGTCACCCAGCCCATCGGCGAGGTGCTGACGACGGAAACGCCGGGTCAGCTGTCGCTCGCGATCCGCGAACCGCTCGGCGTCGTCGCGGCGTTCGCGCCGTGGAACGCCCCGGTCATCCTGAGCACGCGAGCCGTCGCCGCGCCGCTGGCCGCCGGCAACACGGTGGTGCTCAAGTCGAGTGAGGACGCGCCGATCTCGGCCGGGCTGTTCATCGCCGACGTGCTGCACGAGGCCGGGTTGCCGGCGGGTGTGCTCAACGTCGTGACGAACGCACCCGAGGACGCCGCCGTGGTGGCGGAGGCGCTGATCACCGACCCGCGCGTGCGCGCCGTGAACTTCACCGGCTCCACCGAGGTCGGCAGGATCGTCGGAACGCTCGCCGCGCAACACCTCAAGCCCGCCGTGCTGGAGCTCGGCGGCAAGAACTCGCTGCTGGTCCTCGACGACGCCGACCTCGACCACGCGGTCGACGCGGCGACGTTCGGCGCCTTCCACAACGCCGGCCAGATCTGCATGTCGACCGATCGCATCCTGGTGCACCAGGCGGTGGCCGAGGAGTTCACCGCGAAGCTCGCCGCCAAGGTCGGCTCACTGCCGCACGGCGATCCCGCCGACCCCGGCACCGTCATCGGCCCGGTGATCAACCCGCGCTCCGCCGAACGCGTGGCGGCGCTCGTGGCCGAGGCGGTCGGCGAGGGCGCGCAGGTCAGGGCGGGCGGCAACGGGAGCGCGACCGTGCTGGACGGCGTGACCCCGCGGATGCGCATCTTCCAGGAGGAGATCTTCGGCCCGGCCGTCATCGTCGTCCCGGTCGCCGACGACGACGAGGCCGTGGCCGTCGCCAACGACACCGAGCACGGACTCACCGCGGGCATCCTCACCGAGGACTCCCGCCGCGGCCTGGCGCTGGCGCAACGCATCCGCACCGGCATCGTGCACGTCGGCAACCAGACGGTGGACGACGAGCCGCAGGCGCCCTTCGGTGGCGTGAAGTCCAGCGGTTACGGCAGGTTCGGCGGCCGGTGGGGGCTCGAGGCCTTCTCGGCGACGAGGTGGGTCACCATCGCCGGAGGCCACGGCCACTTCCCGTTCTAGTGGCGTGGCCTCCGGCGATGGTGCCGTGCGAATTCGTGGTCAGACTGCCGCGAGGCGTCCTGCTGAGCGTGAATTCACCGCCACCGTTTCGGGTCACGCCGCTAGACCCGCTTCGTGCGCGACGATCGCCGCCTGCACCCGGTTCTCCGCCCCGAGCCGGGTCAGGATGGCGCTCACGTGCCCCTTGACGGTGCCCTCGACCAGGTCGAGCCGCCGCGCGATCTGCGCGTTCGACAGCCCTTTCCCCAGCAACGCCAGCACGTCCCGTTCCCGCGCGGTCAGCGACTCCACGCGGGCCCTGGCCTCGCTGACCCGCCCGCCGCGGAACCGGCTGATCATCCGCGCCGCCACCTTGGGCGCCAGGTAGGCGCCACCGGAGGCCAGCGCGTGCACGCCCGCGATCAGTTCGCGCGGATCGCCTGACTTCAGCAGGAATCCGCGCGCGCCGCCGTCCAGCGCCTGCTCCAGGTAGCCGTCGTCGTTGAACGTCGTCAGCATCGCCACGCCGAACCCCAGGCGCGCCAGCTCCTTCGCCGCACCCAGCCCGTCGAGGCGAGGCATCCGGACGTCCAGCAGCACCACGTCCGGCCGGTGCTTCAACGCCAGCTCGATCGCCTCGCGCCCGTCCGCCGCCTCCGCGACGACCTCGATCGACGGATCCGAGCCGAGGATTGCGCGCACCCCGGCACGCACCATCGCCTCGTCGTCAGCGAGCAGAACGCGGATCACGACTCCCCCGAGTGCGGCAGCGTGGCGACCAGCTCGAACCTTCCGCCACCACGGCTGACCCGCAGCGTACCTCCCGCGATCCGCACCCGTTCGCGCAACGCGACCAGGCCCAGCCGGCTCCCCGCGCCCCTCCGCAACCCGACGTCGTTGGCGGCCTCGACCACCGTTGTCGCATCAGCCGTGGCCACCTTCAACGACACCACAGACTTCGGTGCGTGCTTGGCGGCGTTGGTCAACGCCTCCTGCACCAGCCGATGCACGGTCGGCTCCACAGTGGACGGCACCACACCCTCCACAGCGAACTCGACACGCAACCCGGCCGCCACCGCGCGATCGACGAGGTCCCGCAGACCCGGCCCGGCAGGCGGATCGCCGTCGCGGAGCAGGAACACCAGGTCCGCGAGCCGTTCCGTCGCACCGGCCGCCGACACGCGAAGCTGAGCCGCGGCCGCCTGGTGCTCGGCGGGCAGCGTCATCTCCAATGCCCCCGCCCGCAACGCCAGCAAACTCAGCTCGTGCCCCAGGATGTCGTGGACCTCGTGCGCGATCCGAGTGCGTTCGCGCAGGTGAGCGGCCTCGACTCCCGCCGCGGCCAGCGCCGCCTGCTGATGCCCGACGCGCCCGAGGAACCACGGCAGCGCCACCGCGAGACCCACCAGGAACAGGCCGATGAGCCCGCCGAAGACTCCCGCCGTGAACACCAGAGCGGGCCACCAGGAAGCAGTGCGGCGCCCGAGCAGGAAGGAGACCACGAACAAGGGCACCCACACCGCGACCGTCCACGGCGGAACGTTCTTCTGCATGAAGAAGGACACGGCGACAGCAGCAGCAACGCATGCCGCGAGCGCAGCCGTCCTCATCGCCGCCACCTCACCACTGCAACGCTGATGTTCATCACGCTGGACACGGCCAACCACACCACAAGCGGCAAAGAATAGTGCGCCAGTTGGAAGAACGTGATGTCCCGCCCACCGCCGTACAGCAACCCCAGCAACGTGGGCAACGCCAGCAGCACACCCAGCGGCACGAACCGCAACACCTGCCACGCCTTGTGGAACCTCCGCGACCGCCGCAACGCACGAAGCCCCAGTCCCAACGACAACAACGTCAGCGCGGCCAGCACCAGATCCGTCAGCAGCCGGTACGACGACGGCTCAGCAGGCGCCTTGCCGTCGAGGATCTCGGCGATGCCGTTCTCCAACGCATAGGTGCCCTCGTTGCCGAGCGTGATCCCGCTGTTGGCCATCACCACGATCCCGTAGCCGGACGAAGTCAGCAGCTGACCAGCGGTGCTGGTGAACCAGATCCCGCTGTGCCGCAGCTGCCCCTGCGAGTCGGCCTCCCAGCCCATCCCGTCCTGCGGCGCCAAAGTCTTCTGGGCCAACGTCTTTTGGGCCACCAACCACTTCGCCATGTCCGCGGCCGTGGTGATCACACCATCGGAGCCGGCGACGAACCGATCCGGCTCGGTCAACGCAACAGAGAACCCGTAGGCGTACCCGTAGCCACGGCGGTAGTCCGGCGGCAGATCGCGCGGCGTCACGTCGATCGCGACCGTGTCCCGCATGCCCAACGGCTCGAAAACGTGCTTCCGCAGGTATTCACCGAACTTCTCGCCCGAAGCCAGCTCGACCAGCCGTGCGGCCAGGTGGTAGTTGGTGTTCGTGTAGCGGAACTGGCCGTCGGGCACGGCCGAGCGCAGGGCCTCCTGAGCGCGCTCCACCGCCTCGGCCGGGCTCGAGGGCTGCGGCAGGCTCTTCTCCGCCAACGTGCGGTCGCTGATCCCCGACGTGTGACTGAGCAGCTGCCGCGTAGTGACCTGGGAGTCGAACACCGGCCGGTCCAGGTCGATCCTGCCGGCGTCGGCCAGCTGCCGGACGGCCAGCGCCGTGAACGACTTGCTGACCGACGCGATCGCCATCTTCGTGTCCGCCGTGATCGGCGCGCCGCTCGAGTCGTGGCCGTAGCCCTCGACCGCGATCACCTGATCCCCCTTGGTGATCGCCACCGCGACGCCAGGAATCGACGCCTCGCCCAGGTACGTGGACACAAAGAGCGTGAGTGCTGCTCCCCAGATGTTCATGGGAGAGAACGTAAAGAGCGCGGACCGCGAAAACCCGGCCCGAAAGACAGAGCGGACCCCCGACGAAAGTCAGGGGTCCGGTCAGGACAACCAGCCGATCAGTGATTCGCGGCCATCTCCGCCGCCAGCCTGTCGTCACCGCTCTGCTCCTTGAGCGGCTTCTCCTTGATGAACACCACCGCCAGCAGCGCCAGCACCGCGAACGGCGCGCCCACCAGGAAGATCTCCGCGGTCGCCGTCGCGTAGATGTCGGCGATCACGGCCTTGACCTCGGGCGGCAGCACCGAGATGTCCGGCACGCTGTTGCCACCGTCTCCGCCACCCGTCGGGCCGAACTTCTCCGCGGCCAGCGAGCTGACCTTGCTGGCCAGCACCGCGCCCAGCGCCGAGACGCCGATCGCGCCGCCCAGCGAGCGGAAGAAGGTCAGCGTCGAGGTCGTCGCGCCCAGGTCCTTGGCAGGCACGTCGTTCTGCGCCGCCAGAACCAGGTTCTGCATCATCAGGCCTACGCCGACGCCGAGCACGAACATGTCCACGGAGACCATGAACACCGTCGTGGTCGCGGTGATCGTGGACAGCAGCAGCATGCCGCCGACCATGACCACGCCACCGGAGACCAGGAAGGCCTTCCACTTGCCGTACTTGGTGATCAGCTGACCGGCGACCGTGGACGAGATCAGCAGGCCGAAGATCAGCGGCAGACCGAGCAGGCCCGCCTGGGTCGGCGTCTTGCCGAGCGCCAGCTGGAAGTACTGCGAGAGGAACACCGTGCCACCGAACATCGCGACACCGACCAGGGCGCTCGCGACGGTCGCCAGCGAGACCGTGCGGTTGCGGAAGATCGACAGCGGCACGATCGGGTCGTGCGCGGTGGCCTCGACGCGGACGGCCGCGACCAGCAGCAGCACTCCCAGCGACACCAGGCCCGCGGTCCAGCCCGACGCCCACTCGAACTTCTGGCCGGCCAGCGAGGACCAGATCAGCAGCGTCGAGACGCCGGACACGATCAGGAACGCGCCCAGGTAGTCGATCTTCGTGTCCCTCTTCCGCACGACCGGCAGGTGCAGCGTGCGCTGGAGCAGGTAGATCGCGGCGAGGGAGAACGGGATGCCGATGAAGAAGCACCAGCGCCAGCCCAGCCACGAGGTGTCGACCAGCAGGCCGCCGATCAGCGGGCCCGCCACGGTGCCGACGCCGAACACCGCGCCGAACATGCCGGAGTACTTGCCGAGCTCACGCGGCGGGATCATCGCGGCCATCACGACCGTCGCGAGCGCCGTGACGCCACCGGCGCCCACGCCCTGCACCACGCGACTGACGATGAGCATCTCGATGTTCTGCGAGAAACCCGCGATCAGCGAGCCGACCACGAACAGGCCCAGCGACGCCTGGATCAGCAGCTTGCGGTTGTAGAGGTCGGCGAGCTTGCCCCACAGCGGCACGGTCGCGGTCATCGCCAGCAGTTCGGTCGTCACGATCCAGGCGAAGATCGACTGCGAGCCCTTCAGCTCGGCGACGATGCGCGGCAGCGCGTTCGACACGATGGTGCTCGCGAGGATCGAGACGAACATGCCGAGCATCAGGCCCCACATGGCCTGGACGACGTCGCGTTTGCTGTGGACCGGTGTCACTTCTGCTTCGGTGGTCATGATCCCCCTTCGTGGTGATGCGGTACGTGAGCCAGCCCCGTGCCGAACAGGTCCAGTGCCTCGCTGACCAGGTCACCCAACGCGACGTTGTCGTCGAGCGCCCAGCGCGTTACCGCACAACGGAACGCGGTGCTGCCGGCGGCCACCAGCAGGCGCGGGTACAGGTGGGACTCAGGCAGCCCTGCCCGTTTCCCCACCGCGTTCGCGAGCAGTTGCTCGGACTCCGCGCTGTTGGCGAACGCGCGGACCAGCAGGTCCGGGCGCTGCATCAGCACTTCCTTGCGCAGCAGCCACAGGTCGCGGGCGCTGTTCAGCTCGTCGGTGATCTCAGCGAGCACCGACTGCCGGTACGCCTCGAACGGCGTGACCTCGTCCGCGGCGGCGAGGATGCGCTCGGCCATGCGCGGACCCGCCTCGGGGTCCGCGCCGATGAGCGCCTCGTCCTTGCTCGCGAAGTAGTTGAAGAAGGTGCGCATCGAGACGTCTGCCTCGGCGGCGATCTCCTCCACGGTGACGTGGTCGTAGCCCCTCTCGGCGGCGAGTCGCACGGTCGCCCGCTCGAGCGCGGCACGCGTGCGGCGCTTCTTGCGGTCGCGCAGGCTCTCCCCCGGCTGGTTCACCTGACCAGGATAGAGCTCTTTTTGCAGTCACTGCAAGTTTGCAGTGTGTGAAGTACGCCTCGCTGAAAGTAGCTATGACCAGGGCGTCTTGGGCTTCGCCTGGAGCTCGCCGTCGACGAAGAGGTCGACCTTCTCACTGAAGAAGCACGCCAGCCCAGCGATTTTCTGGCTCTCCGGCAGCGGCTCCCGGTAGATCCACACGAGGTCCTCGTGGACGACACCGTTCACCTCGACGGACCAGTAGGCGGCGGTCCCCTTGTACGGGCACTGCGTCCGCGTCTTCGAGGGTTTGAGCAGATCGAATCGAACGTCGCTCAAGGGCAGGTAGTACCGCGGTGGAAGGCTCGTCTCGAACAGGATCCGCGGCTGCGACGACGCGGCCAGCGTCACCCCGTCGAGCGCCACCCGCACGTGCCGTGAGCTGCCCAGGACGTCGACCCGCTTGTACGGGTCACGCGGGTGCACGTAGATGGGTTCGTCCTCTTCGAGCCACTCGTCCATCGCCCCGAACTCGAACCGGACGAGGTCCCGCAGCTCCTCGATCGGCGAGTCCGGGTAGGTCAGCGCCGCACCCTCGGCCGTGCCGCCGGCCGTGACGACGTCGTGCAGGACGCCGTCGCCCCTGCTCGGCGAGTGCCGGGTCTCCCCCGTCGGCTTCAGCTCGGCCCGCACGGCCGAAAGCGGCAGGTAGTAGGCCGGGTAGTGAGGGATCTCCCAGACCAGGCGCGGCGAGGTCGCGTCCGCGACCAGTTCGCCACCGAAGTACGCACGCACCCGCTTCGCCGAGTGCTCGACGCGCACCCGGCCACGCTGCTCGTTGCCCATGTCCCATACCAACACGGGACAGCCGGGCACGCTTCCCGCTCAGGCGTTCCCGTCGAACAGGCTCGTCACAGACCCGTCCTCGAAGACCTCCTGGATCGCCCGCGCGAGCAGCGGCGCGATGCCGAGCACGGTCAGGCCCTGGAACCGCTTCTCGTGCGGGATCGGCAGGGTGTCGGTGAGGATCACCTCGCGGGCCTTGCTGGCGATCAGCCGCTCGTACGCGTCGCCGGACAACACTCCGTGCGTGGCCACGAGGACGACGTCCTTCGCGCCCTGTTCCAGCAGCTGCCGCGCCGCCGTCGTGCTCGTCATCGCCGTGTCGATCATGTCGTCGACCACGATGCAGGTGCGGCCCTCGACGTCACCGACCACGCGGTTGGCCATAACCTCGTTGGGGCGCAACGGATCGCGCGTCTTGTGGATGAACGCGATCGGGCACCCGCCGAGCACGTCCGCCCACTTCTCGGCGAGCCTGGTGCGACCGGCGTCCGGCGACACGACCGCGAGGTTCTCGCCCCGGTAGTTGGCGCGGACGTGGTCGCTGAGCAGCCACATCGCGTGCAGGTGGTCGACGGGGCCGTCGAAGAAGCCCTGCGCCTGCGCGGTGTGCAGGTCGACGGTGACGATCCGGTCCGCGCCGGCGGTCTTGAACATGTCCGCGACCAGCCGGGCCGACACGGGTTCGCGTCCGGCGTACTTGCGGTCCTGCCGCGCGTACGGATAGGACGGCACGACCGCGGTGATCCGCTTGGCCGAGGCGCGTTTGAGGGCGTCGACCATCAGCAGCTGTTCCATCAGCCAGTCGTTGACCGGCGCGGTGTGGCTCTGCAGCACGAACGCGTCCGCGCCGCGCACCGACTCCTCGAACCTGACGAAGATCTCGCCGCTCGCGAAGTTGTAGGCCGCCTGCGGGGTGATGGCGACGCCGAGGTGCTTGGCCACGGCCTCCGCCAGGTCCGGGTGCGCCCGGCCGGAGAGCAGGATGAGCTGCCGCTTGGCGACGCCCCGTTTGCCGCTGACCATCGTCACGCTCCTGGTTCGTCCGGCGATGAACCCGATCGTTCAGCATTGCGACGACTTCCTGCAATGTCGTGTCCGGCCGGTGAGATTCCACGTTGCGGAGGAAATGTGCGTACTCCTATCGGGCACACCCACAGGTAGTCACGTAACAGGTGCGGAGTCGCACACTGGGTATAGATCGGCTGATCCGGATTCACCTCATGGGGTATGACCATGGTGATTTCTTGATCAGCGTGCTTGAGGGGTCAATGACCATGCCTACCCTCCTCGCATGCCCGAAGAGCAGGACTCGCCCGGACCGACACCTTCGGCCGCACCGCCATCGAGCCCGATCGTGATGAGCACGCCCATCCACGACCAGCTCGCGGACAGGCTGGGAGTTCGCCAAAAGCATCGACGGCCGGACTGACGGCGGATATGAACGGCGCATGCGTCTCGCATCGCTCGGCGCCGTGGTGGCCCTCGTCCTCGTGCCCGTTCCGGTCGCTCACGCGGTCCCGTCGATCGAATGGGCGACGTGCGGACCGGAGCGTCCCGGCTTCGAGTGCGCCACGTTCACCGTGCCGCTCGACCACGACCGTCCGCGTGGGGCGACCACCTCGATCGCGCTGACCCGCAAGCCCGCCACCGACCAGGCGCGGCGCATCGGCTCGTTGCTGTTCAACCCCGGCGGGCCCGGCGCGTCCGGTGTCGAGTACACCTGGGCCTGGGGCAACAGGATGTCCGCCGGCACGCAGGGCCGGTTCGACGTCGTGGGCTTCGACCCGCGCGGCATCGGCAGGTCGGATCCGTTGCGCTGCTTCGCGAACGACCAGGAGCGGGCGGCGTTCCTGGCGGCCGGGCCGGTCTTCCCGTACGAACCGGCGCGGGAACGGCCGTTCTTCGACCGGTACCGCTCGCTGGCCTCCAAGTGCGACAAGCCGATCGCACGGCACATGAGCACCGCCGACGTGGCCCGCGACCTGGATCTGCTGCGCCGCGCACTGGGCGACCGCAAGATCACCTACTTCGGCCATTCGTACGGCTCCTACCTCGGCACGACGTACGCGAACATGTTCCCGAACAACATCCGCGCGCTCGTGATCGACGGCGTGCTCAACCCCGAGCTCTGGTCGAGCGGGCGGCAGATCGAGTCGGACCGGGTGGCCGCGCGCAAGGTGCTCGACGAGTTCTTCCGGCTCTGCGACGAGGCCGCCTGCGCGTTCGGGCCCCAGTCGAAGCAACGGTGGCAGACGCTGCTGGCGTCGGTGCGCGCCAAGCCGATCACGCTCAACGGCGAGGTGTGGACCTACGACCGTGTGATCGAGTGGGGGCTCTTCGCCGGGTTCGCTTCCGAGAGCTGGACGGACGTCGCGGCCCTGCTGGACCAGCTGTCCGACGCGTCTTCTGCGGCGCCGGCTGCTTCTGAGCCGGTTTACGACAACTTCTTCGACGCGAACCTCGGCAACATGTGCGCGGACATCGAGTTCCCGCGCACGTTCGACGCGTACCGCGCGGTTTCCCGTTATGCCGCAGCGGGTTCGGAGTTCGGACCGTACTGGTGGTGGAGCACGAGCGCGTGTTCGGACTGGCCGGTGAACGAGGACCGCTACACGGGACCGTGGCGCGCCCGCACGTCCGCGCCCGTTCTGGTGGTGGGCACCTACTACGACGGTTCGACGGACTTCGCCGGCGCACAGGCCGTTGCCGAGCAGCTACCGAACAGCCGTTTGCTGGCGTACGCGGGTTGGGGACACATCGCGTACCGGCGCAATCAGTGCGCGATCGATTACATCCACGCGTATCTGCTCGACGGGTCGTTACCCGCAGTCGGGACGGTGTGCGCGGCGAACCCGAACCCGTTCCTGGACGCGGCGTCCCAGTTGGCCGAACGCGACTTTCGTCGGTCGACGGGGCCTGTCGCGAGCAGGTAGGAATGGCCCCTCTGCGGACAAGAGGGGAGCTTGTCGATGCGATTCACCGTGCTCGCCGCGGCAGCCGCGCTCATGATCACCGGTGCGCCCGTCGCGCTGGCCGACAACGGGGTGCCGCGGATCGACTGGCAGGCGTGCGGACCGGAACACCCCGGTTTCGAGTGCGCCTCGGTCAAGGTGCCGCTGGACTACGACAACCCGCGCGGCGCGACCACGACCGTGGCGCTGGCGCGCAAACCCGCGACGGACAAGGCCCACCGGATCGGGTCGTTGTTCCTCAACCCCGGTGGGCCGGGCGGGTCCGGCGTGAACTTCGCGCTCGGGGCCGGCAACACCCTGTCGGCGAACCTGCGGGGCCGGTTCGACATCGTCGGCTTCGACCCGCGCGGCATCGGCAAGTCGGACCCGTTGCACTGCTTCGCCAGTGAGGCGGACCTCGAGAAGTTCTTCGAGGGCGTGCCCGGCTTCCCGTACCAGGCGGCGCAGGAACGGCCGTACTACGACCGCTACCGCTCGCTCGGCCCGGAATGCCGTGACGACCAGAAGATCGCGCGGCACATGAGCACCGCGGACGTCGCGCGGGACATGGACCTGCTGCGCCGCGCCGTCGGTGACCGCAAGATCTCCTACCTGGGCTTCTCGTACGGCTCGTTCCTCGGCGCGACCTACGCGAACATGTTCCCGAACAACATCCGCGCGCTCGTCGTCGACGGCGTGCTCAACCCGGAGCTGTGGTCGAGCGGCCGGCAGATCGAGTCCGACCGGATCGCGACCAAGGAGGAGTTCCGCGAGCTCCTGCGCAACTGCGACGAGGCCGCGTGCGTCTTCGGGCCCCAGTCGGAGAAGCGCTGGGACGCGTTGCTGAAGTCGGTGAAGGCCAAGCCGATCCAGCTCGGCGACCAGCTGTTCACCTACGACGCGGTGATCAACGCCGCGATCGGCGCGATGTACTCGCCGAGCGACTGGCCGGACGCCGCGGCGCTGTTCGACCAGCTGTCCGACGCGGCTGGAAGTGCTGGTTCGGCGGGGCTTCCCGTTGCGGCGGAACCCGACTACGCCAACGGGTTCGACGCCTACAACGGCAACGTGTGCGCGGACATCGAGTTCCCGCGCGACTTCAACTCGTACCGGGCGACTTCCCGTTACGCCGCAGCGGGTTCGGAGTTCGGACCGGCGTGGTGGTGGGGCAACGCGGCGTGCGCGAACTGGCCGGTGAACCAGGACCGTTACGCCGGACCGTGGCGCACCCGCACGAACGCGCCGGTTCTCGTGGTGGGCAACTACTTCGACGGCGTAACGGACTACCGGGGCGCTCAGGCCGTGAACCGGCAGCTCGCCGGTAGCCGACTGCTCTCCTACGCGGGTTGGGGACACACGGCGTACCAGGTCAGCAAGTGCGCGACCGACCACACGAACGCGTACCTGCTCAACGGCACGCTGCCCCCGGTCGGGACCGTCTGCCCGGCGAACCCGAACCCGTTCCTGCCTTCGGCCGCAGCGGCCCCGGAACCGCTGTTCCAGCCCACCCGCCGGTAACGACGTCTGCAAGTACCACCAACCAAGGCGTTGGTGGTACTTGCAGACGCGTCAGCGCCCCGGCGCCAGTTCCTGGGCCAGTTCGACGGCGGCGCGGGCCGGGTCGTGGCCGAACCGGCTGCCGAACGCGTCGTGCACGCGCCATCCCGCGTGGGTGAGCGCACGCCAGCGAGCGAGATGCGCCCGTGCCCCGTCGGGGTGCGGGCGCGTCTCCACCGCCACCGCGTCTTCCTTCTCGCCCACGACGAGATCCACCCGCCACTGCCCCACCGGATAACCCGTCCGCACGGTCAGTCCCGCGGTCCTCAGTTCCTGCGCCAGCCGCGCCGTCCAGGCGTCGTCCGGTTCGGCCTCCGCGGTCTCCGTGGGCGCGATGCCCGCGTGCCGCAGGTATTCGCCGATCAGGCCGGGCGGTTCCGCGACGGACGTGATCACGTGCACCTGGCCGCGGGCACGGGTCGTCAGCACCGCGAGCAGGTTGCGGTCGTTCACGAACCGCCACGCGCCCGGTTTGTCGTCTGCGGCGAGGCTGATCACGACCTCGTCGAACTCGCCTCCCTGCACGCCGTGCACCGTGCCGGCGCGGACGCCGCCGGTCGTGATCTCGTCCAGCGTCAGCTCGCCCAGCAGCGCCTCCTCCAGGGCGTCGGCCTGCGCGCGGAACGGTGTCACGACGCCGATCGACCGCACGCCCGCGGCGACCCGTTTGCGCACGTGGGCCAGCACGGCGTCGACCTCGGCCTGGTTGACGCCCTTCGCGGTGCGCTCCCCTGGCACGAGTTCGGTGTCGATGCAGTCGACGTCCGCGATCGCCGGGTGCGTGGTCAGCAGTGCGATCTTGCCGTCGTAGAACTTCGCCGCCGCGAAGCCGATCAGGTGCGGAGCGCAGCGGTGGTGCTCGTCGAGCCAGTGCACGCCGGCGGTCGCGGCCGCCGCGTCGAACAGGCTGACCTTCGGCACGTCCAGCCGGTCGCGCAGGTCCTGGGTGCCCTCCGCGTCGACCGCCGCCTGCACGGCCTGATCGCTCACGAACGACACGTGCCGCAACTGCCGGGGATCGCCGCCGATCACCGCGGAACGCCCGCGCAGCAACGCGGGCGCGGCCAGCGGCTGGTCGACGTGGCTCGCCTCGTCGATGATCACCAGGTCGAACATGCCGGGCACGGCCGGCAGGATGTCCTCCACATCGGACAGCGTCCCGACCCACAACGGCAGTGCCGCCACGAGGTCCCGGCTGTCGATCTCGGCCAGCCCGCGCCGCCGGGCCGCCCGGCCCGATCGCAACGCCTTGGCCAGCGCGGCCACCGCCCTGCGCGCACCCGATCCGCGGCTGCTGACCGCGAACTCCTTGAGCCACGAGGACGTCGCCTGACGGCCCGCGATGTCCTGCTCCGCCAGCAACGGCCGCAGCTCGCGGAACGTCGTGCCGTTCGTTTCCGCGCGCACCAGGGCCGCGGTCTGTTCGGCGGCGTCGATCGCGGCCGCCAGGTCTTCCGTGGAGACCTCACCGGCTCCGGTCAGCTTTCGTGCCTTCTTCAACGCCCAGCCGGTCCTCAGTCCACCGAGGAATCCGGTGCGCGGCTGCAACAGTCCATGCAGCCCGACGAAATCCACACCGGCGTCGAACGCCCGAGGAGCCACCGCTCGATGTGCGGGCATCAACGCCTGATGCCGGCGAGCCTCGGCGGCCAGCAGTTCGTCGTTCAAAGCCGCCGCAACCGTGCGTTCGACCCGCGTGACAGCAGCGGCCGCGGCGCGCCGGGCTCGATCGAGTTCCTTCAGCCGGTCGGGCTCGCTGGTGGCGTCGAGGCCGTCGCTCAGCTCCCGTGCCATCTCCTGCCGCAGCTCCGAGTCACCGAACAGCGCGGGCACCGGCCCACCGGCGCGGCGCAACGCGGCACCGAGCACGTCGGCGGCGTTGCGTGTGCGGCTCGCGAGCAACACGGACTTTCCCGCTGCCACGGCGTCCAACGCCAACGCGGCGAGAGTGTGTGTCTTGCCGGACCCAGGAGGCCCGCCGACAACGGTGATCCGCGCACGCCGCGCGTGCTCAACGGCGCGTTCCTGACTGTGGCTCAACGGCAACGCGGAGCCGACCGGTTCCTCACGCTCGTCCGCTCGCTCACCCCATCCGTAGAGCGCCGCGAACGCCGTCTGGTCGACCTCGACCGCGCTCGCCCACTCGACCAGCGCCGTCCCGTGCTGGGTGGTCACGACGGGCTCACCGGCGTGCAGCCCCACCCCCATCGCGACCACCAGTTCCTGGCCGGAGATCGACGCCTTGGGGTCGCCGTGCACGATCGGCACGTCTCCGAACCCCGCCACCCGCAGGGTCTCGGTGATCCACTCCTCGGTGGGCTCGAGCGCCGCCTCCCGTTCCGCGGCCTTCGCCCAGTCGTCGAGCAGCGGGAACACCCCGGCGTCACCGGCGGCGTGAAAGGCGTAGTTCGCCCCCGTGCCGCGATGCAACCGCACGGGCCGTGACACCAGCGGCAGGCACACCCGCCGGCGTTGACCGGCGACCACCGCGGGCCCGGCCAGAAACGCCCAGCCCAGGCGCAGCAACCGGTCCTCCTGGTGCAACGCGTCGAACGCGGCGAGGTGCTGCACCTCGGCACGCGCGTGCCGGGGAGCGTTCCAGGTGATCGGCGCCAGGTCTCGCGTCGCGGTGATCGCCTGCCACCACGGCCCGTGGTCGCCGAGCCACAGCAGACCCGCGGCCTTGCTGAGGTCGAGCTGGACCTTCTGCGGCTGCTCGGCGGCGCTCAAGCGGGCGAGGGTGCGCAGGACAGCCGGAACGTTCACGGCGCCCATCGTGCCATCAGGACCGATGGCTCGACGGACGCCGTGTCACACAGCAGGTTGACCGTGTAGGTCTGGTCGATGTTGTCCGCGCTACCGCCCGTACGGCTGTGCAGCAGGTAGAGCTACCCGTCCGGCGCGACCAGGTTGACGATCAGGTCGCCCTTCGACTTTCGTACGGTTGTCAGCCGGCGAGCGCGAAAAGATCCCCAGGCTGACCCGACTGCTTCAACTGGGACAGGGACTGCTTCTCCAGCTGGCGGATCCGCTCACGGGTCAGGCCGAGCTCCTCGGCGACTTCCTGGAGCGTGCGCGCACGCCCGTCCTCCAAGCCGTACCGCAGGCGCATGATCCGGCCCTGCCGTTCCGGAAGGACGTCCAACAGTGACCGAACACCTTCGGTGAACTCCTGCTGTTCCACGAGTTCCGGCGCGGACACGCCGTCGGTGTCCTGGATCAGGTCGCCCAGCACCGAGTCGCCCTCGTCGCCGACCGGCGTCTCCAGCGACACGCACGAGCGGGCCGCGTCGCGCAGGTCCTGCACGCGCGTCGGCGAGCACTTGGCCTCGGCGGCGATCTCGTCGATCGTGGCCTCACGCCCGAGTGCCGCGGACAGCTTCTGCCCGATCTTCTTGAGCTTGTTGACCTCCTCCACCACGTGCACCGGGAGGCGGACCGTGCGGGTCTGCTCGGCGAGACCGCGTTCGATCGCCTGACGGATCCACCACATGGCGTAGGTGGAGAACTTGTAGCCCTTGGCGTAGTCGAACTTCTCGACCGCGCGGATCAGCCCCAGGTTGCCCTCCTGGACCACGTCCAGGAACGGCAGGCCGCGGAACGAGTGCTTCTTCGCGACCGACACGACCAGGCGCAGGTTCGCGCGGATCATGTGGTCCTTGGCGCGCTCGCCCTCGGCGACGATCCGGCGCAGCAGCCGCGGGTCGCGCGTCGTGTCCCCGCTCAGCAGCAGGTGCGCGGCGTAGACCCCGGCCTCGATGCGCCTGGACAGGTCGACCTCCTCCGCCGCGGTGAGCAACGGCGTGCCGCCCACATCGCGCAGGTACTGGCCGACCAGGTCCGCGTCCTGCTGGCCGGACGCGCGGTTCTTCAGATCTGCAGGCATGACAAATCCCCCCGTTTCCGTTGGCAGGTAGGTGTGACGGCCGGATGCGAGTTTCGTGTCGGTCGTCCGGTCGCCTCTTCAGGTCAACCGCCGCAGGCGATTCGGCCTGAAGCGGTGGCCGGATGGCCGACTCCTCGACGAAACTCGCCGCCGTCTGCGGAGCAGCGGCAGTCGAACACCGCTGCCTCGTGTGTAACGGTTCAGAGGTCCACTTCATTCCGCGGTTTTGGCTGTGACCTCAGCCTCACCTGCGTGATCGCGTGGTGCTCGACCTCCAGCACCTCGATCGTCCAGCCGGACACCTCCACCACGTCACCGGGTTCGTCCGGGATGCGGCCGAGGAGCACGAGCACCAGACCGGCGATGGTCGAGTACGGACCGGGCGGCGCCTCCCGCAGCTCGACACCGACGTCCACCAGGTCGTGCACCGGGAACGTGCCGGGCAACTCGATCGAACCGTCCGGGTCGGCCTTGATCGCGACCACGTCCGGGTCGGTCTCGTCGTAGATCTCGCCGACGATCTCCTCGAGCAGGTCCTCCAGCGTCACGATGCCGTCGACCGCGCCGTGCTCATCGACCACGAGCGCCATCTGCTCGTGCTCGGCCTTCATGCGCCGCAACGCGTCCGCGACCCGCACCGAGTCCGGCAGCACCATCGGCGGGCGCGCCACGTCCGCCAGTGCCACCGCGTCGTCGAGCAGATCGCGCAGGTGCACCACGCCGACCACGTCGTCCAGGTGACCGTCCTTCGTCACCGGCGCTCGTGAATGTCCCGACCTGGCCAAGACTTCCCGCGCGGTGGCGGTGTCCAAACCTGATTCGAGGATCGTCACCAGACGACGCGGCACCAGCACCTCGCGCAGCCGTCGTTCGTGGATCTCCAGTGCGCCGGTCATGATCTCGCGCTGTTCCGGGTTCAGGTGCTGTTGCACCTCAACGAGATCACGCAGCTCCTCCGGCGACATCTGTTCCTCTTCGACGTTCGGGTTGCCGCCGAAGATCCGCACCACCAGGTCGGTCGCCTTGCTGAGCAACCACACCACCGGCCGCGACACGGCCGACAGCAGGTCCAGTGGGCGAGCGATGATCTTCGACCAGCGCACCGCGTACTGCATCGCCAGGCGTTTCGGCGCCAGTTCCCCGAACACCAGCGTGACAAACGTGAGAACAACGGTCACCAATGCGATCGCGACACTGTTCGCCGCTCCACCGAGGAATCCCAGCAACGGCACGAGCGGCTGCGCGAGAGAGACGGCCGCTGTCGCGGAAGCCAGGAATCCGGACAGCGTGATGCCGATCTGGATGGTCGCGAAATACCTGTTCGGATCACGTGCGAGGCGCACGAGCGTGCGGTGCCCTTCGCGTTCCAACGACCGTAGTTGACCTTCGCGCAACGACACCAATGCCATCTCGCTGCCGGCGAATGCCGCGTTGAGCAAAACCAGTACCGCGACCAGCGCGAGGTTGAAGCCATAACCATCCACGAGTTTGGGGTAGCACGCGTAGTGGTAATTCGCACCCTGACGGCCATCTTGAGCAGCCAGGAGGGCCCGTGCCGAACGAGGTGGGGAGAGAGATGGACACCCCCGAGGTGCTGAGCGCCTCCGCGAGGACCCTGTACACCCTGCCGGAGGACGAGCCGGACCTCTCGACGATGCGCTCGTGGCTCAACACTCTGTTGCGGGACCTGACTGAGGACGTGCGGCTCGACATCTTGCTCGTGTGTACGGAGCTCGCCAGCAACTCCTATGAACACGCCGGCGGACCACGCGCCGTGCGGGTCCAACGACATACCGACTTCATCCGGGTCGAGGTCGATGACCACACACCGGCAGAGCTTCCGCAGCTCGGCCGGTCACGGCTCGGTGACACCCGCGGACGAGGTCTGATCCTGATCGCGAATCTCTCTCGTTGCTGGGGCACACGCGAGTTCACCGGCGGCAAGACCGTCTGGGCCGAGGTGAACGCATAGATCGTCTGTGCGTTTCGCACAGAGAAGTCATGACACCGCGCGGATGGGTCTTGCGACGAGTTGCCTCGACTCTCAATGCATGACAACTCACTCCGCAGTACGGCAGCTGGTGCGCCGCCCGGTGGTCCGGGCCGTGGTCGACCGCTGGCCGATCGTGATCGCACTGGTGATCTCGTTCGACTTCTGGCAGGTGCCGCTGGTGCCTCCCGTCTGGGCACTGCTGGCGATCCACGCGGCATACCTGCTCTGGGGCTGGCGGGCGCCGCGCGTGCAGCTCGTGGTGTTCGGCCTGTACCTGCTGCTGGCCGCCGCGGTGATCTTGGTGTCACCGGACACCGGCGTTCTGCTGATCGCCCTCGGGTGGGGCGCGCACGCCGTGTGGGATCTCGTGCACCACATCCGCAACGCTGTCGTGCCGCGCTGGTGGTCGGAGTTCTGCGGGGTGTTCGACCTGGTCATAGCGGTCACGATCCTGCTCAGGTGGCTCTAGGCTGATGGCGATGAACGATCTGCCGCACGCCGCGCTGCGCGGAACGCTGCACGTGCTGTGGGTGGGGTCCCTGGTCGTGCCGCTGCTGGCGGTGCTGCGCGACCCGTCGCCGATGCGCTGGCTCGGGATCCTCGGCCTGCTGGTGCTGGCCGTCGCGTACGCCGTGGCGTTGCGGGAGGCCAAGCTCTGGGTGCTGGTGGCCGCTGTCGCGCTCTCGATTCCGCTGGTCGCGCCGTTCGGTCCGGACGAGCTGTCGACGTGGGCGTGGATCGGTGGCGGTGCGGCCGGGTTCGCTCCCCTGCTCCTGAGCGGCGTCTGGCGCTGGATGGCGGCGATCGGCGCGGTCACCGTGTCCGGGCTGGTCGGCTTCTTCGTGACCCGTGACCAGCAGACCTACCAGTGGATCGCGATCGCGGTCGGCACCACGATCGTCGCCATGGCCGGGCTGCCGATGTGGTTCGCCGGGTTGCTGGCGCAGGCGCGGGCCGGGCGCGAGGCACAGGCGGAGCTGGCGGTGAGCGAGGAACGACTGCGGTTCGCCCGTGACGTGCACGACCTGCTGGGCCACCGGCTGACCGTGATCGCGCTGAAGTCCGAGCTGGCAGGGCGGCTGGCGGCGACCGACCCCGAGCGCTCGTCGTCGGAGGCGTTCGAAGCGCAGCGGCTGGCGTCGTCGGCGCTGGAAGAGGTGCGTGACGCGGTGCACGGCTACCGCGCGGTGAACCTGCCCGAACAACTGGAGGCCGTCCGGAACGTCATGCAGGAAGCAGGCATCCGGTACACCGTCTCGGACGTCCCGGTGCACGGAGAAGGCGCCACGCAGCTCGCCCTGGCGCTGCGCGAGGCCTGCACCAACGTGCTGCGGCACAGCCACGCGACGTGGTGCATGATCGACGTCGCTGTCGCTGAGGAGACCGGGGAGGTGCGGATGACCGTCACGAACGACGGCGCCGGTCCGGGCCCTTCCCGCGAGGGCAACGGCCTCCGCGGCATGACCGAACGACTGGCCGCGGTCGGCGGCCAGGTCACCGTCGAACGGGCCGCCGACGAGTTCACCCTGCAGGTCGTGGTGCCCGCGTGATCAGAGTGCTGCTGGCCGACGACGAGGAACTGATCCGCGACGCCCTGGCCGCGTTGCTGGACCTGGAACCGGATCTCGAGGTGGTGGCCCGCGCGGGCGACGGCCGGGCCGCCGTCGAGGCCGCGCGAGCCCACCGCCCGGACGTGGCCGTGGTCGACCTGCAGATGCCGGAGCTGGACGGCTTGGAGGTGACCGAGGAACTGGCGCGCGTGCTGCCGGCGTGCGCGGTGGTGATCCTGACCGGCCGCGGCCGCCCGCCGCACCTGCAGCAGGCCCTGCACGCGGGTGCGAAAGGCTTCCTGCCCAAGGGATCCCCCGGCGGCACCCTGGCCGACGTGATCCGCCGCGTGCACGCCGGCTCGCGCTGGGTGGACCCGGCCCTGGCCGCCGACGCCCTCGCCGCGCCGCCGTGCCCGCTGACGCAGCGGGAGCTGGAAGTGTTGCGGTTGAGCGAGTTCGGCACTCCCGTCGCGGAGATCGCCTCCCGCACCTCGCTGTCGGCCGGGACCGTGCGCAACCACCTGTCCGCCGTGGTCGCCAAACTCGGTGCGGCGAACCGTGCCGAGGCGTTCCAGCTCGCGCACGAGCACGGGTGGCTCTAGTGGCGTGGCGGTCACGGCACTAGCGACGCAGGCAGGCCGGCACGGTCAGCGTCGTCGGCCGTCCGTCCGTCAACGTGCGGACGCTCGCGCCGAGCAGCAGGTCACCCGCCCTGTCCAGCACGGCCCTGGCGACCCGGCTCCGGTCCTCGCCGCGTTCGAGCACGCGCATGATCCGGGTTCCCGTGCCGACCGCCTTCGTCCAGGCCTTCGATCGCGGCACCTCCAGCCAGTCCGCGACCTCCTCGTCGACGACCTGGCGCACCATCGCCGCCACGACGCCGTCGAACGCCCTGCCGGGCACGAACTTCTCGTACAGCTCGATCAGGTTCCTGGTGAGCTCGACGCCTTCCTCCGACGGCGCGTACGAGGCGCGCACCATGCTCGCGCTGAGCTCTTCCGCCTGTCGCAACGTCTCCGGCATGACGTCCGGCCGGATGCCGAGCACCGCGCCCGCGACGCGCCAGACGTGGTAGTAGTCCTCCGCCTCGGTTCCGGTGACGGAGACGCCGATCCGGCGCATGCCGTCGATCACCTGGACGGAGAAGATCAGCAGCGCGCCGAGCAGGTCCTGCTGGCACACCGGAACGCCGTCCTCGTCGTGGTCCCACTCCGGCGACCGGCCGACGAAGTAGCGGACCGCCGCGTGGATCAGCCGGGTCTTCTGGATGGTCGGCACGAACGATCCACCTGTGCCGAAAGCGTTGGGCTCCATCATGTTCAGCACGAACTGCGAAGTCTCCGACAGCCTTCGGTGCGGCTGGTTCAGCCGGTGCGTGAGGGTGAGGACCCTGGACGGCCGCGGCTGCGCGTAGCAGTTGACCATCGCGCCGAACGACAGCACCGACGCCACGTGCACGCCGTCGTCGATGAAGAACTCGTGCGCGCGGGCAACGCGTTCCTCGTCCATCCACGCGGGCGGTTCGTCCGTGGCGATCAGGTACTCCCGGACGCTGTCCGGGAGGTTCTCCGGGATCGGCTCGTCGTTGCCGCGGAACTCCTGCAGCACCCGGTTGACCTCGTTCAGGCTGCCGCTCTCGACCAGGTCCGCGATCACGGCGTCGGCGAGCGGGTCGCCCTCGTACTTCAGCGCGTGCAGGTCCACCGGGCGAGCGTAGGGGCGCGTTCGCGGGCCTGATCCTGTTGATCACCTCTTCGGCCCAGTGATTCCACACGTTCTGGTTGCCCGGTGGGGTAGGAACGACGCGTCGTGGTGATTCTCAACGGGGGACGTCGTGAGCGAGCACGCCATCAGGCTGGTGGAGATCTCCCTGACCGCGGCGCAGGCGTCACGGCGCGCCGACGTGGTCCGGACGTGGCTGCTGGAACGCGGGGTGATCACCAGGAACCCGGTCCGGGACGCGGTCATGGCGCCGAGTGAGTTCCGCGCCGGCCCGCACCGCTCAGCTGCCGCGGCTGAGGCGGACCGCTGGGTCGGTGGCGGTCACACCGGTGTGGACGTGGTGTCCGAGCGGCAGGTGCACCACGCGTTCGGGAACTACGAACCGCCGCTGTGCCCGCATTGTGCGTGCGCGGCCATCAGCGAGTCCGACCACCACGCGTTGGTCGAACCTTGGCTGTACGAGCGGGTCGAGGCCGCGGTGCGCTGTGTCGCCTGTGGACGTTCATCGCTCGTTGGCGACCTTCGCGGACAGTGGTCGTTCCACATCGGGGACCTGGCTGTGGTCTTCCACAACTGGCCGCCGCTGCGGGACGAGTTCGTGGCTGGGCTGGGAGCGGTGATGGGCCCTCGCACCCGCGTGGTGGTGGACCGCACGTGAAGCTGCTCAGTTCGCGCTGTCGGGCGAAGTGAGCACGTCGAACGCGTGCTTTCGGTGCTCCGCGAACAACTTCAGCGCACCCTCCACGTTCCCGAGCCGCAGCGCCGCCACCAGGTCGCGGTGCTCCGACCGGATCTGCTCCAGATACCCGTCCGTGCTCACGTTCACCCGCGTGATCAGGAACAGGTGCACCTGCGACCGAATCGCCTCCCACGCCTGCGCCAGCCGTGAGTGGGCGGCGGCCGCGTACACCGCGTCGTGGAACGCGATGTCGCACCGCACCATCTCGTGTGCTGTCGCGGCACGGTCCATCTCGGCGGCGGCCTTCTCGATCTCGTCCAGGGAGCCGCCGACGGCCACGACCCTGCGGACGGCCAAGGCCTCCAGGGCGCCCCGCAGGCTGTCCAGCTCGGCGACGTCCTGGAGCGACAGCACGGCCACGGTGGCGCCGCGGTGCCACTCGGCGCGGACGAGTCCCTCGCCTTCCAGCGACCGGATGGCTTCTCGAACCGGGCCGCGGCTGACCTCCAGGGCCTCCGACAGCTCCACCTCGCGCAGGGCGGTGCCCGGCGGGTAGCGGCCGTCGAAGATCGCCTCACGGATCACGTCCGCGACTTCGCTGCTCAGGCCCCTGCGGCGGGCCGGTCCCAGAGTCACGGTGCAATGTTAACAAGCACACAAAGCAACATCTTGTAGCAATGTTAACATTCCTACATGCCGAACATCCCACGCTTCCACCTCGCCATGCCCGTCGACGACCTGAACGCCGCCCGCCACTTCTACGGCGAGACGCTCGGCCTGGAGCAGGGCCGCAGCTCCGACACGTGGATCGACTGGAACCTGCACGGCCACCAGTTCGTCACGCACCTCGCGCCGAAGACCGAGCGGGTCAGCAACCCCGTCGACGGCCACGACGTGCCGGTCCCCCACTTCGGCCTGGTGCTGACCGTCGACGACTTCCACACGCTCGCGGGCAAGCTCACGGACGCCGGCACGAAGTTCGTCATCGAGCCGTACGTGCGGTTCAAGGGCGAGCCCGGCGAGCAGTGGACGATGTTCCTGCTGGACCCGGCGGGCAACGCGCTGGAGTTCAAGGCCTTCGCGGACGACTCCCAGGTGTTCGCGGTCTGAACGAGGCCGGGTGAAGAACACCAAAAAATCTTGCACGACGCGCAAGTTTCTGTAGCGTGGAGGTGACGCCGAGCCACGACTTGGTCACGCCAGGTCAGACAGGGAGAGGCCATGACCACGGCCGAGCGGCAGCGCAGCGCTCAGGAGCTCATCCGTCCGCAGCTGCCGGCAGAACTCACCGAGAAGCGCGCCGGGTGCCCGTTCGACCCGGCCACCGGGCTGACCGAGTTGAGCGGGCACGGGCACGTTCACCGGATCGAGCACAACGGCGACACCGTCTGGCTCGTCACCGGGCACGACGAGGCACGGGCGGTGCTGGCCGAGCCGAAGATGAGCTCGGACCGGATCAACAGCCCGCGGGCGCGCAGGCTCATCTCGCCGGAGCTGCACGCCGAGCTGTTCCCGCCGGAACGCCGCGCCGGGTCGTTCATCTTCATGGACGCCCCCGAGCACACCCGCTACCGCAAGCTGCTGACCGGGCAGTTCACCGTGCGCAGGATGCGGGACCTGGCGCCGCGCGTGATCGAGATCGTCACCGCCCAGCTCGACGCCATGATCGAGAAGGGGGCGCCGGCCGATCTCGTGCACGACTTCGCGCTACCGGTGCCGTCCCTGGTGATCTGCGAGCTGCTGGGGGTCGACTACGGCGACCGCGAGGAGTTCCAGCGCCGCACGTCCAAGCTGCTCAGTCTCAACACGACGGTCGACGAGCAGATCAAGAACACCACCGAGCTGCGCCGCTTCATGCAGACGCTGGTCCGCGCCAAGCAGGCGAACCCCGGCGACGACCTGTTGTCCGGGCTGGTGCGCGACACCGACCTCAACGAGGACGAGCTGGTCGGCATCGCGAACCTGCTGCTCATCGCGGGCCACGAGACGACGGCGAACATGCTGGCGCTCGGCACGTTCGCGCTGCTCGAACACCCGGAGGAGTTCACCAAGCTGCGGGAGCACCCCGAGCTGATCGACAACGCCGTCGAGGAGCTGCTGCGCTACCTGTCGATCATCAGCATGGGCGTCGCACGGCACGCGACGGAGGACGTCGTGATCGGCGGCGCCATCATCAAGGCCGGTGAGACGGTCGTGGTGTCGGTGCCAGCGGTCAACCGCGACGAGAGCCAGTACGACGACCCGCACGAGCTGAGGATCGACCGGCCGCGCGGCCACCACGTCGCGTTCGGGCACGGCATCCACCAGTGCCTCGGCCAGCAGCTCGCGCGCGTGGAGATGGCCGTCGGGTTCACCGAGCTGCTGCGCCGGTTGCCGACGCTCAAGCTCGCCGTGCCCGCGGACGAGGTGCCGCTGCGGACCGACATGTCGATCTACGGCGTGCACTCCCTGCCCGTCACCTGGTGAACGCGCTCACCTGGTGAAACCGGAGCCGAGCTGGTCGATCATCCGCTTGACCAGCTCGGCGGCCGTGTACCGCTCGGACGCGGACGGCGTGTCGAGCCACCACTGCACCACGGCGCGCAACGTCGCGAGGATCGCCGACGCCGTCACCGCCGGATACGGATCCTGACCAGGATCAACGCCGCACCGCACCGCGATCGCCGCGGTCAGCTCCTGCTCACGTGCCGAGTAGGCGGCGAACACGTACGGCAGCAGCGCGGGGTGCCGGCGCAGTTCGCGCAGTCCGCGCAGCCGTTCGAGATCGACGTGCCGCGGATAGACCGAGTTGAGCGCTTCGCTCAAGGCGACCAGCACGGACTCGTTCAGGGGCCGCGCGGTGAACTCACGCACCAACGTCTCGGCCATCAGCGTGTCGCCGGCCATGACGGCTTCCTCTTTCGAGGAGAAGTAGTTGAAGAACGTCCGCAACGAGACCCCGGCCGTCCGCGCGATCTGCTCGACCGTCACCCGGTCGTAGCCGTGTTCGACGCAGAGGCTCCACGCGGCATCACCCAGCGCCACCCTGGTCGCAGCCTTCTTGCGTTCACGCAGGCCCGTCATGGCGGAAAGATTAAAGCGTACCGGAAATTGGTATAGACCTTGTCACTCATGTGAGCACGCCACTACCTTCCGTGAGAACGCTCTCACAGACCTACGGAGGACCGGGTGCGCTTACTCGGAGTCGTCGTACTGGCCGGTGCCGTGCTCACCGCCGGCCAGGCGCATGCCGCTCCCACACGAGCAGCAGCAACCGCACCAACGGTCACCCTGATCACGGGCGATCAGGTGCTCACCGGCCAACGGGCAGTCAGACCGGCACCCGGCCGTGAGCACGCCACGTTCACCACCTACACCACGCAGGGCCACGAGTACGTGGTGCCGGACGACGCCATGCCGATGATCGCGGCCGGCCGCCTCGACGAGCGCCTGTTCGACGTCACCGAGCTCGCCACCTACGGCGGCGCCCTCCCCGTGATCGTCACCTACCCCGAGGGCACCGCTCGCGCCCAAAGCGCAGGCCTCCAGCTGCCCAGCATCAACGGGGTCGCCTTCGACGCGGCCAGGACGCCGATTGCCGGAATGTCAACAAGCAGCTTGTCAACAAGCGGAATGTCAACATTCGACATGTCGACATCCGGCATCAAGAAGATCTGGCTCGACGCCAAGCGCAAGGCGAACCTGGACCGCAGCGTCGCCCAGATCAACGCCCCCGCCGCCTACGAGGCGGGCTTCACCGGCAAGGACATCACGGTCGCCGTCCTCGACACCGGCGTCGACCAGTCCCACCCCGACCTGGCCGACCGCGAGATCGGCGAGCGCAACTTCACGAACTCGCCCGACGCGGGCGACCACTACGGCCACGGCACACACGTCGCGTCGATCATCGCGGGAACCGGCGCGAAGAGCGGCGGCAAGTACCGCGGCGTCGCACCGGACGCGCGCATCCTCGACGTGAAAGTGCTGGGCGACAACGGTTCCGGCCAGGACAGCGGGATCATCGCCGGCATGGAGTGGGCGACCGAGCAGGGCGCCCAGATCGTCAACATGAGCCTCGGCGGCTACGACACCCCCGAGATCGAGCCCCTCGAAGAGGCCGTCAACCGCCTCAGCGCCGACAAGGGCACGCTGTTCGTGATCGCCGCCGGCAACAGCGGCCCGAACACCAGGACCATCGGCTCGCCCGGCACCGCCGACGCGGCCCTCACCGTCGGCGCCGTCGACGACCAGAACGAGATCGCGGAGTTCTCGAGCCGCGGCCCGACCCAGGCCGGCACGCTCAAGCCCGACCTCACCGCGCCGGGCGTCGGCATCGTCGCCGCCCTGCACTCCGACGGCCGGATCGGCTCGCCGGTCGTCGACGGCTACACCTCGCTCGACGGCACCTCGATGGCGACCCCGCACGTCGCGGGCGCGGCGGCCCTCCTGCGCCAGCAGCACCCGGACCTGACCGGCGCCCAGCTCAAGGCCCGCCTCACCGGCAGCACCACTCCCACCGCGAAGCTGACGCCGTTCGAACAGGGCTCCGGCCGCGTCGACGTCGCCAAGCTGATCAAGCAGAACGTGACCTCGAACCCGACCAGCCTCAGCTTCGGCGCGCACCAGTGGCCGCACACCGGCAAACCCGCGCTGACCAAGGAGATCACCTACAGCAACGCGGGCTCCGAGCCCGTCACGCTCGACCTCACCACCGACACGAACGGCTCGCTGTTCAGCGTCTCCCCCGCCAAGCTCACCGTGCCCGCGGGCGGCTCCGCGACCGCCACGGTCACCGCGGACATCGCCAAGCAGCCCAACGGCGGGGTGATCGGCGGCGCGGTCGTCGCGAACGGCCTGCGCACCGCAGTGGTCGTCGACCTGGAAACCGAGAGCTACGACGTCAAGATCACCGGAACCGAACGCTCCGGCGTCGCGACGACCTCGACCTTCGCGTTCCTGATCAACGTCGACACCGGCGCCCGCGTCTGGCCGAACAGCACGACCGGCGTGGCCCGCCTCGCCAAGGGCCGCTACATCCTCAACGGCAGCGTCATGTCGTCGAGCGTCGGCTACACCCACGACGTGATCAACTACCCGAACCTGACCGTCACCGGCGCCACCACGATCAACCTCGACGCCCGGCAGGCCAAGCCGGTCCAGGTGAAGCTCCCGGTCGCCGCGCAACTCTCGTTGCTGCAGACCGGTTTCGAACGGGTCGTCAACGGCACCGCCTACACCATCGGCAACTTCTCGGTCGGCGGCGTGATCGACCACCTCGGCGTCGCGAGCCTCGGCCCCGACTCGAACGAGGTCACCGGCAAGACCGCGACCTTCTGGAACGCGGGCCCGGACTTCTACGGACTCGCCTGGTACGAAAAGGGATCCGCGCCGAAGGGCCTGACCAAGACCGTCGCGAAGAAGGACCTCGCGTCCGTCAAGGTCGACATGCCCGCTCTCCAGCAAGGCCAGAACGCCACCATCGGCCACACCTCGGCCCCGGAAGGCCGCGCCGACTGGGGCTACGGCTCACTCGACAACCTGGCAGCCGGCCCGCGCACCGAGTACTACGGCGGCGAAGGCGGCGACTGGTCACGCCGGTTCACCCTGTTCAACGAGAACGGCTTCGCCGGCGCACTGGTCGGCCCGCTCAAGCACTACCGCCCAGGCAGGTCCTACGCCGAACCGTTCAACCGCGCGGTGTTCGGCCCCGCACTACCCGAGGCCCGCGGCATCCCGCACACGTTCCGCACCGGCAACCTCATGCGGATCACCGTCTCCCTGTACGGCGACAACGCGGGCAACGAGGGCTACGGCCCAGTCACCGAGGCCAAAACCACCCTGTACCGCGACGGCACCAAGGCCGGCGAAACCGCCGAAGCGGGCTGGGGCCTGTTCGACGTAGAACCAGGCGCCGCGAACTACCGCGTAGAGACAACCGCCACCCGCGACACCCCGTTGAGCACCACGGTGTCCGGCACCTGGACGTTCCGCAGCGACACCACCCCCAAGCAAACCGCGCTGCCGCTGTCCGTAATCCGCTTCACCCCACAACTCGACGACAACGGCACCGCTCGCGCCGGCCAGATGCTCGCCGTGCCGATCTCGACCCAGTCGCAAACCGACCCGGTGCAGGTCACGTCCGTCGAGGTCTCCTACGACAACGGCAAGACATGGCGCCGCACCCCCGTCACCCTGGGCCGGGTACTCCTGGCCCACCCGAAGGACGCCAAGTCGGTCTCCTTGCGCGCCAAGGCGTCCGGCAACGGCCAGACCGTGGAGCAGACGATCGTCAACGCGTACCTGCTCCGCTGATGAACCGGCCCGCGCGCTCCCGAGCCCACAAGACGAACGAGCGCGCGGGCCTCCCGGCACGTCCTCCACCGTCGGCATGACCGTGCACCTCTGAGCGAAGGGACGGCTGGCGTACCTCCTTCCACTTCCGTCGTCGACTGGGCGAGGATGCTGGCGACGCCCGTCCACTCCGGAACCCTGGAGCGCACCGCCATGAAGTACACCGTCTCGATCGAGATCGCGCTGCCGCTGGAGCGGGTGGTCCAGCTGCTCGCCGACCCGGCACACATGCCGAAGTGGCTGCGGGGTCTGGTGCTGCACGAGCCGCTGAGCGGGGCGCACGGGCAGGTCGGCACCAAGTCGCGGGTCGTGATGCAGATGGGGCAGCAGAAGTTCGAGGGCACCGAGACCATCACGCGCAGGGAACCGGCAGACCTGCGCGAGATCCCGGCAGGGAGCGTCGTCCACTTCGACCGCGAGATCCTCGGCGAGGGCATGTGGAGCGCCGCGCGCGAGCGGCTGACCGAAGCAGGTCCGGAGACGACGCTCTGGGTGAGCGAGAACGAGTACCGGTTCAGCGGCCTGCTGATGCGGCTGGTGGGGGTCCTGATGCCCGGCGCCTTCCGCAAGCAGTCGCGACAGCACATGCAGGACTTCAAGGCGTTCGCCGAGCTGGGAGCGGACGTCCGCGAAGCGAAGGACTGATGATCGTGCACGGCGGCGTGAGCACAGGCTGGATCCGCTGAACCGAACCAGAAGGTTGTTCGCGAAGCTCTGAGGTTTGCGCAAGCCTTGCGAAAGATCCGCAAACCCGCAGCAAGCCGGCGCAAGCGGGCGTATCGAGATCAAATCAATTTATCAGGCACGTTCGGGTTCGAACCGACGACACGGCACGAAGAGCCGCCGCTGGTGATCGCCCCTGTGCCACCCACCACCGGGTTCAGGTACCCGAACCGGGACACGTCTTTCCTGTTCAGAGGGCGATGTCGCAAATTTGCGCAATCACGTCGAGATATTGCGGTAATCTGCTAGTCACTTCTACGGTGAGGCGCGCCACACCCCCTCGCGTCCCCACCGAGAAGGGCCAAGCACGCCATGTCATCGACGACACGCGCTCGCTCCCTGCTAGCCCCCTTAGTCGTACTGATCACCACCGCGGCCACGTTGACCGTCTCCCCTGCCGCACATGCCGCGGCGGTCAGCGTGGACCTGCGGAAGCAGACCCGCATCGGCCAGGTCACGCTCAAGGCGTCCCGCGACGGCACGGAGACGTTCGCCGTGCAGACGAGTCTCGACGGCAGAGGCTGGTCGACACTCGTCGCGGAACAGCCGCACACCTTCAAGAACGGCAAGGTGACGTTCCAGGTCGACCCGACGCTCGCCCGGCACGTGCGCGCCACCAGGACCACGGCCGAACTGGAAGTCCAGGAAGCCGCCGCCAGCGCCAAGTTGCAGGCGAGCTACAGCGCCAGCAGTGTCAACCAGGGCTACACCCCCAACAACGTGGGTGACGGCAACCAGGGCACGTACTGGGAGAGCGCGAACAACGCGTTCCCGCAGTGGATCCAGGCCGATCTCGGGTCCGCGATCAGGGCCGACCGGGTCGTGCTGAAGCTGCCGGCCGCGGACTGGGGCGCACGCACCCAGACGTTCGCGGTGCAGGGCAGCACGGACGGCCAGAACTTCACGGATCTGGTGGCGGCCAAGGGTTATGAGTTCAACCCGGCGGCGAGCAACACCGTCACCGTCGACTTCACCGCCGCCACCGCGCGGTACGTACGGCTGCGGATCACCGGGAACACCGGGTGGCCCGCTGGTCAGCTCAGCGAGTTCGAGGTGCACGGGCCCACGACGGGTGACACGCAGGCACCAAGCGCGCCGGCGGGCCTCGCCTTCACGCAGCCGCAGTCCGGGCAGATCAGGCTGACCTGGAACGCCAGCACGGACAACGTCGGCGTCACCGGCTACGACGTCTTCGCCAACGGCAGCCTGCGCACCACGGTCACCGGTACGACCTACACCGACAGCCAGCCCGACGGGCTGCGAGTGACCTACCACGTGATCGCGAAGGACGCGGCGGGCAACCAGTCCCCCGCCAGCAACTCGGTGACGCGTGAGGGTGCCACCGGTACGAACCTGGCCCAGGGCAAGCCCGTCACGGCGAACCACAACGTGCACAACTTCGTCGCGGCCAACGCCAACGACGGCAACGTGCAGACCTACTGGGAGTCCAACGGGTTCCCCGGCACGCTGACCGTCCAACTGGGATCGAACGCGGACCTGAGCTCGCTCGCGGTCAAGCTCAACCCGGACTCGGTGTGGGGCGCGCGCACGCAGAACGTCGAGGTCCTCGGTCGCGAGCAGAACGCCACCGGCTTCACGAGCCTCGTCGCGGGTCGCGACTACCGCTGGGATCCGGCCGGCGGCAACAGCGTCACGATCGGCGTCTCCGCCAGGGTCGCCGACGTCCAGCTGCGGTTCACGTCCAACACCGGCGCGCCCGGCGCCCAGGTGGCGGAGATCCAGGTGTTCGGCACCCCTGCCCCGAACCCCGACCTCACCGTCACGGGTACGTCGTTCACGCCGGTCAGCCCGGTCGAGACCGACCAGATCACGCTGAACGCCACCGTCCGCAACGCGGGCACAGCGGCCAGCGTTGCCACCGACGTGACGTTCTTCCTCGGCACGACCGCGGTCGGCACGGCTCAGGTCGGCGCGCTCGCGGCGGGTACGCAAGGAGGCGTCAGCACCACCATCCCGGCGCGTCCGGAGGGTTCGTACCAGTACACCGCCAAGGTCGACGAGACCAAGAAGGTGGCGGAGCAGGACGAGACCAACAACTCGCGGCTGCACCCGGACGCGCTCGTGGTCACGCCGGTCCCGAGTTCCGACCTGGTCGCGGTGCCGACCTGGTCGCCGAGCAACCCCAGCAACGGCCAGAACACCACGTTCACCGTCGCGATCAAGAACCAGGGCACCCTCAACAGTGCCGCCGGGGCGCACGGCATCACGGTCACGATCCTCAACAGCAGCGGCCAGACCGTTCGCACGCTGACCGGCAGCCACAACGGCACGATCAACGCCGGTGCCACGTCCGCGGCGGTCAACCTCGGCACCTGGCCGGCCGCCGACGGCCGGTACACGGTCCGCACGGTGATCGCGAACGACGGCAACGAGATCCCGGCCAAGCAGGGCAACAACACCAGCGAGCAGTCGTTGTTCATCGGCCGCGGTGCCAGCGTTCCGTGGCAGCACGTCGAGGCCGAGGACGCCACGATCGGTGGTGGCGCGCAGGTTCTCAGTCCCAACAGGACGATCGGCGACCTCGCCGGTGAGGCGTCCGGCCGCCGTGCCGTCACGCTGAACGGCAACGGCCAGTCGGTCGAGTTCACGACGAGTGGACCGACGAACACCCTGGTCACCCGGTTCTCGATCCCGGACAGCTCGGGCGGCGGTGGCATCACCTCGAACCTCAACGTCTACGTCAACGGCCAGTTCCACAAGGCCATCGACCTGACGTCGAAGTACATGTGGCTCTACGGCAACGAAGCCAGCCCCGGCAACTCGCCGGGAGCGGGCGGCCCGCGCCACATCTACGACGAGGCGAACGTCATGCTCAACTCGACGTTCCCGGCGGGCACGAAGATCAAGCTGCAGAAGGACGCGGCCAACACCACGAACTACGCGATCGACTTCGTGAACTTCGAACAGGTGTCGGCGGCCGGAAATCCTGACGCCGCACGCTATGCCGTGCCCGCCGGGTTCTCCCACCAGGACGTGCAGAACGCGCTCGACCGCGTCCGGATGGACACGACCGGCAACCTGATCGGCGTCTACCTGCCCGCGGGCACCTACCAGACGCAGCAGAAGTTCAACGTCTACGGCAAGGCGATCCGGGTGATCGGCGCCGGGCCCTGGTTCACCAGGTTCCAGGCCCCGCTCACGCAGGAGAACACCGACATCGGGTTCGACGCGCAGTCGTCCGCGAGCGGGTCGACGTTCAGCGGGTTCGCCGTGTTCGGCAACTACACGCAGCGCAACGACGGGCCGGGCAAGGTGTTCAACTTCGCCGGCGTGCAGAACATGACCATCGAGAACATCTGGGTCGAGCACATGATGTGCCTGTTCTGGGGCAACAACGTCGACAACAACGTCATCAGGGACAGCCGCATCCGCGACATGTACGCGGACGGCCTCAACATGACGAACGGCTCAGCGGGCAACCGGATCTCCAACATCGAGGCCCGCTCGACCGGTGACGACGCCTTCGCGCTGTTCGCCGCGACCGACAGCGGTGGCAGCGGCCAGCAGAACAACGTCTTCGAGAACCTCTCGGTGACGACTCCTTGGCGCGCGGCAGGTCTCGCGGTCTACGGCGGCAAGCTCAACACGTTCCGCAACATCTACGTGGCGGACACGCTCACCTACTCCGCCGTGACGATCAGCTCGCTCGACTTCGGCTATCCGATGGAGGACTTCGGGCCGGAACCGACGACGTTCAGCGGGCTCACGCTGGTGCGTTCCGGTGGGCATTTCTGGGGCGCGCAGACGTTCGGCGCGATCTGGATGTTCTCGGCTTCCAAGAAGTACACCGGGATCCGGGTGAGTGACGTCGAGATCATCGATCCGACGTACAGCGGAATCATGTTCCAGACCAAGTACAACGGTGCGGCCGAGAACATCTTCCAGGACACGGTGCTGTCCAACGTGAGCATCTCGGGCGCGCGCAAGAGCGGCGACCAGTTCGACGCCAAGTCCGGGTTCGGCCTGTGGGCCAACGAGATGCCCGAACCGGGCCAGGGTCCCGCCGTGGGTTCGGTGACGTTCAACGGCCTGCGGTTCAGCAACAACTTCCAGGACATCAGGAACACGACCTCCACTTTCACGATCAACATCAACTGATTTCCCTGCCGTGAAGGACAATTCAATGAAAAACACGCTATTGAGGCGTGCGGTGAGTGCTGCGTTCATTCCTGCGCTCGTCACCGCACTGGCCCTCTTCGGTCTCACCCCAACGGCAGGAGCAGCAGTCGTCCGGCTGTCGGCCAACCTGACCGCGTCGAGCAGCAACGGCCCGTACGGCGCCGGCAACGCCGGTGACGGCAACCAGGGCAGCTACTGGGAGAGCACGAACGCCGTGTTCCCGCAGTGGATCCAGGCCGATCTGGGTGCCGCGAAGGACGTCAGCAAGGTGGTGCTGCGGCTGCCCTCGAACTGGGAGCAGCGCACGCAGACCCTTGCCGTGCAAGGGAGTTCGAACGGTTCGCAGTTCACCGACATCGTGGGCTCCGGCGGGCGGACGTTCGCGCCAGGCTCGAACAACACGGTGACGCTGGACTTCGCGGCGACCAGCGTCAGGTACGTGCGCGTCACGATCACCGCGAACACCGCGTGGCCCGCGGGTCAGCTCAGCGAGTTCGAGGTGCACGGCGAGTCCGGGCCCGTCGACCCGCCGCCCACCGGCGACAACCTCGCGGCGGGCAAGCCGGTCGAGGAGTCCGGTCACGTGCACGACTTCGTGCCCGGCAACGCCGTCGACGGCAACACCGGCACGTACTGGGAGTCCAACGGCTTCCCCGGTCACCTGACCGCGAAGCTGGGCTCGAACGCGGACGTGACCTCGGTCGTCGTCAAGCTCAACCCGGACGGCGTGTGGGGTGCCCGCACGCAGAACTTCGAGGTGCTGGGCCGGGAGTCGAGCGCCACGGCGTTCGCGACCCTGAAGGCACGGGCGGACTACCGGTTCGACCCGGCCACCGGCAACACCGTCACCATCCCGGTGAGCGGTCGCGCGGCGGACGTGCGGCTGCACTTCTACTCGAACACCGGCGCGCCCGGCGGCCAGGTCGCCGAGTTCGAGGTGTTCGGTGCCGCCGCGCCGGCTCCTGACCTGACCGTCACGAACCTGACGTGGACGCCGGCCAGCCCGAGCGAGGCGGACGCGATCCGGCTCACCGCCACCGTGCGCAACGGTGGCACCGTGGCGTCCGGCGCGACGACCGTCAACGTCACGCTCGGCGGCACCGTCGCGGGCACCGCACAGGTCGCCGGGCTCGCTCCTGGAGCCACCGCCGGCGTCAGCGTCGACGCGGGTCGGCGGGGTGCCGGGTCCTACGCGGCCGCGGCCGCGGTGGACCCGGCCAACCAGGTCGCGGAGACCAACGAGGGCAACAACACCTTCACCTCCGGCACTCCCCTGGTCGTCGGCCAGGCGCCCGGACCGGACCTGCAGATCACCGGCATCACGCCGAACCCGTCGTCGCCGGCGGCAGGCCAGCAGGTGACGTTCGCGGTGCAGGTCAACAACCGCGGCACGTCGGCGGCAGGCGCTTCGGTGACGCGCGTGGCCGTCGGCGGCAGCACGTTGACCGCCAACACCTCCGCCATCAACGCCGGCCAGACCGTGACGGTCAACGTCGGCACGTGGACCGCCACGAACGGTGGGGCCACGGCCACCGCGACCGCCGACGCGACCGGTCAGGTCGCGGAGACCAACGAGACCAACAACACCGCGACCCAGTCCATTGTGGTCGGACGCGGCGCCTCGGTTCCGTTCACCAGCTACGAAGCCGAAAGCGGCCGCTACCAGGGCACGCTGCTGCAGGCCGACGCGAAGCGCACGTTCGGGCACACCAACTTCGGCTCCGAGTCCTCGGGCCGCAAGTCGGTGCGCCTCGACAGCCAGGGCCAGTTCGTCGAGGTCACCTCGACGGTCAGCACGAACTCGATCGTCGTCCGCAACTCGATCCCGGACGCCGCCGCGGGCGGTGGCCAGGAGGCGACGATCAGCCTGTACGCGAACGACCAGTTCGTGCAGAAGCTGACCCTGTCGTCACGCCACAGCTGGCTCTACGGCACCACCGACGACCCCGAGGGCCTCACGAACCGGCCGGGTGGCGACGCCCGCAGGTTGTTCGACGAGACCTCACAGCTGCTCGCGAACTCCTACCCGGCCGGTACCCGGTTCAAGCTCCAGCGCGACGCCGGTGACAGCGCGCAGTTCTACGTCATCGACCTGATCGACCTGGAGCAGGTCGCGCCGGCCGCGCAGAAGCCCGCCGAGTGCGCGTCCATCACGCAGTACGGGGCCACGCCCAACGACCAGACGGACGACACGGACGCCCTGCAGCGTGCCGTGACGGCCGACCAGAACGGGGAGATCCCCTGCGTCTGGATCCCGGAGGGCAAGTTCCGCCAGGAGAAGAAGATCCTGACCGTGTTCAACAGCGGCGGGGACAACCAGGTCGGCATCCGCAACGTCGCGATCCGCGGCGCCGGCATGTGGCACTCGCAGCTGTTCTCGCTGATCCAGCCGCAGGACGCCGACACGATCAACCACCCGCACGAGGGCAACTTCGGGTTCGACATCGACGACAACACGCAGATCTCCGACATCGCGATCTTCGGCTCCGGCCGGATCCGCGGCGGTGACGGCGGCGCGGAGGGTGGCGTCGGCCTCAACGGGCGGTTCGGCAAGAACACGAAGATCTCCAACGTGTGGATCGAGCACGCCAACGTCGGTGTCTGGGTCGGCCGCGACTACACCAACCTGCCGGATCGCTGGAATCCCGGCGACGGCCTGCAGTTCAACGGCATGCGCATCCGCGACACCTATGCCGACGGCATCAACTTCACCAACGGCACGCGCAACTCCACGGTGTTCAACTCGTCGTTCCGCACCACGGGCGACGACGCGCTGGCGGTGTGGGCGTCGAAGTACGTGAAGGACCAGAACGTGGATGTCGGCAGCGGCAACGCGTTCCTCAACAACACCATCGCGTTGCCGTGGCGCGCCAACGGAATCGCGATCTACGGAGGTTCGAACAACCGCGCGGAGAACAACATCATCTCCGACACGGCCAACTACCCGGGCATCATGCTGGCGACCGACCACGACCCGTTGCCGTTCGGGGGCACGACGTTGCTCGCCAACAACGCCCTCTACCGCACCGGTGGCGCGTTCTGGGGTGAGGCGCAGGAGTTCGGCGCCATCACGCTGTTCTCCCAGAACCTGGCGATCCCCGGTGTCGTCATCCGCGACACCGAGATCCTCGACTCCACCTTCGACGGGATCCAGTTCAAGGGCGGCGGCAGCGGCATGCCGGACGTGCAGATCACCAACGTGCGCATCGACAGGTCGAACAACGGCGCGGGCATCCTGGCGATGGCCCAGGCCAGGGGTTCGGCGCGGCTGACGAACGTCACGATCACCAACTCCGCCGACGGCGACATCGTCAGGGAGCCGGGGACGCAGTTCGTCATCAACTAGATCGGTAGGTCACATTTGAAGCCACCTCCAGCTGGGTATGCCCTGGCTGGAGGTGGTTTCTCATGTCCACTGTCGTGGTCGGGTTCGACGGTTCCGATCTCGCCAAGCGAGCCGCGTTCTGGGGCGCGGAAGAGGCCTCACGCTGCGGATCGGACCTGCAGGTCGTGCACGCCGTTCGCGCGCCGCTGCCCGAGCCCGTCTTCACCCCCATGTCCACCCCGATCCCGGAGTTCGTCACCGAGGAGACGATGAGCAAGGCCGCCGAGGACCACCTGGCCGAGCTCGCGGCCGAGATCAGGCAGGGCTGGCCGGATCTCCAGGTCACCACGAACGTGCGACTCGGCCGCGCCGTCGACGTGCTCGCCGCGGAACCCGGCGACCTGCTCGTGCTCGGTTCGTCGGGCCGCACCGGCATCGCCGAGATGGTCCTCGGCTCCACCGCCGCCGAACTCGTGTCGATCGGCGGACGTCCAGTCGTCGTCACGCGCTCTGGGCCCGTGGACGGTCGTGTCGTCGTGGGCATCGACGGCTCCGAGACTTCCACGGACGCCATCGAGTTCGCCTTCGCGTTCGCCGCGCGGCACGGACGCGAACTGCTCGCCGTCCACGCTTTCAACGACGTCGCCTGGGCCGAACTGCCGGAGGGGGACGTCGACCACGTCCGCGCGGACCTCGCGAAACTGCTCGAAGAACAGCTGGCGCCCCACGTCGCCCGCCACCCCGAGGTGCACGTGGCGCAGGAAGTCGCGTTCAACGCACCCGCACGGGCGTTGCTCCAGGCGGCCGATGGCGCCGCGCTCGTTGCCGTGGGCAGCCACGGCCGTGGCGCGGTGAAGCGTGCAATTCTGGGTTCAGTGAGCCACGCTGTGCTCCACCACGCGCCGTGCCCGGTCGCCGTGGTCCATCGGAGGTGACGTCATGCGCGGCTTGCCCGTGCTGGTGATGTGCTTGGTGCTGTCGGCCTGCGGAGCTCAGAACCCGCCACCGCTGACACCGGGATCGAGCACTCCGACCTCCGACACGTCCACACCGAGCATCCCGGCTCCGCTGCCGCCCTCGTCCGCGCCGCTGACCACGACGCCGTCACGGGCGTTGGAGCCGGGAATGACCGTGCGGGGAACAGTGTCCGCCGGCGTCGAGTTGGGCTGTCTCGTCCTGAACACCGGCACCGCGCAGTACCTGCTGCTCGGCGCCGACCCCGCGATCGCGGTGGCCGGCGCCGAGATCGAGGTGACGGGACGGGCCGAGCCGGGGGCGATGACCACCTGCCAGCAGGGCACGCCGTTCACCGTCCAGAAGACGCTGCGGATCAACCCCTGAGCGATGTGCTTGACCTCGACCTCGCTGGAGGTTGAAGACTTGGATCATGACGATCTGGATCTGCGGGACGTGCGGGGTCGAACACCCCGACAGCGCCCAACCCCCGGCGGGTGTCTGCGAGATCTGCGCCGACGAACGGCAATACGTGCCCGAGTCCGGCCAGGTGTGGACGACGCTGGACGAACTGGCCGCTGACGGTCACGAACTGGTGCACCAGGAGGTCGAGCCGGGCGTCCACCGGCTGCACCGGGAACCCGAGTTCGGCATCGGCCAGTGGACGTTCGTGGTTCAGACGCCGCACGGCAACCTGCTGTGGGACCCGCCCAACCACGTCGACCAGCCGTTGCTCGACAAGATCACCGAACTGGGCGGTGCCGCGGTGATCGTGGCGAGCCATCCGCACATGTACGGCTCGCAGGTGAGCCTCAGTCACCGGCTCGGCAACGTCCCGGTCCTGGTGCACGCCGCCGACCGGCGGTGGGTGCGGCGGGAGGACCCGGTGATCGGTGAGTGGTCAGGCGTCGAGGAGGTGCTGCCCGGCATCACCCTGGTCGAAGCGGGCGGGCACTTCCCCGGCGCCGCGGTCGCCCACGTCGCCGCCGGCTCTGACGGAAAGGGCACCCTGCTCGTCGGGGACACCATCGTGCCGGTGCCGGACACGGGCTGGGTGACGTTCATGCGGAGCTATCCGAACCGGATCCCGCTGTCCGCCGGGCTGGTGCGGCGGATCGTCGACCGGCTCGAACCGCATCCGTTCGAACGCCTGTACTCACTGCTGGGCGGCTCGGTGCTGGTCGACGCCAAGGGTGCGGTGCGCCGCTCCGCCGACCGCTACATCGCCTGGGTCAGCGGAGCGAACGACCACCTCGGGTGACGGTCAGCTCGTCAGGGCCTTGCGCAGGAACGCCGCGGCCTGGTTGATCGCGGCCTCGGCGGCGTGCGTGCCGCGCAGCGCGTTGAGCATCACGAAGTCGTGGATGACCCCCGCGTACCGGACGGCGGTGACGGGCACGCCAGCCTCGCGCAGCTTGTCCGCGTAGGCCTCGCCCTCGTCGCGCAGCACGTCGGCCTCGGCGGTGATCACCAGTGCCTGCGGCAGACCCGCGAGCTGTTCGGTCGTGGCGCGCAACGGGGACGCGGTGATCTCGGCGCGCTCCAGCGGGTTCGTCGTGTACTGGTCCCAGAACCACTGCATGCCGTCGCGCCGCAGGAAGTAGCCCTCGGCGAACTGCAGGTACGAGTCGGTGTCGAAGGAGGCGTCGGTCACCGGGTAGAACAGCACCTGGGCCAACAGCGCGACGTCGCCGCGTTCCTTGGCCTGCAACGTCAACGCCGCCGCCATGTTGCCGCCGACCGAGTCACCGGCGACCGCGACGCGGGAGGCGTCGAGGCCGTACGCGGCGCCGTCGCTCTGGATCCACTGGGCGGTGGCGTAGTTCTGGTTGATCGCGACCGGGTAGCGGGCCTCCGGCGAGAGCGAGTAGTCCGGGAACACGACCGCCGCGCCCGCGCCGACCGCGAGTTCGCGGACCAGGCGGTCGTGGGTGTGGGCGTTGCCGAACACCCAGCCGGCGCCGTGGATGTAGAGGACGACGGGGAGCTCGCCCGCGACACCGGCAGGCTTGATCACGCGGACCTTGAAGCCGTCCAGCTCCACCCACTGCTCGTCGACCTCGGGCTTCTCGACGGAACCCGACTGCACCTCGTCGACGGCCTTGCGGCCCTCTTCCGGGGCGATCTCGAACAGGAACGGCGGCTGGGCGGTGGCGGCGGCGAACTCGGCGGCGGCGGGCTCGAGGACTGGGCGCTTCATGGCTGCTCCTTCGGATCGGATGCCATAAAGCTATTGCACGATTAAATCGTGCACAACGTAACTGTCGCCTCATCGCGACCGGGAATATGTTCGGCCCCCGCCGAATCCGACGGGGGCCGAACGCTCACGTCGCTCAGGCGACCGTGAAGCCCGTGGTCGCACCGGTGAAGCCGGTGATCTTGCCGGTCCAGCCGCTCTTCTCGTCGCCGTGGTGCACGATCCGGTAGGTGCCGGCGGGCGTGTCCGCCGGGATCTGCCAGGTGATCGTGGCGTTCGAGAACGCGATGCCGACCCGTTCCCACTTGTAGCGCGTGGACCAGTCACCGTCGTCGGCGACGCGCACCCACTGGCCGTTCACCTGTCGCTGCACTTCGAGGAACGTGTGGTTGCGGTGCAGGTTGTTCTTCGGGTGCCCGGTGACGAACACGGACGTCACGGTCTCGCCGCGCCCATAGGACGGCTTCGGCGCGATCAGGACGTCGCCGTACTTCTTGTCCGCGGGCTTGTCGTCGAGCACGACACCGGTCTGCAGGTTGATGTCGGTGAACGGCGGCTTGCCCGGGTTCGGGCCGGCGGGCAAAGTGGAACCGGCCTTCATCGACGCCGCGAGCTTGCCGAACTCCTGCTGGTACGCAGGTGTGGTGTTGCGGCCGAACAGCGTCGAGCCGCCCTCGTACTGCTGCGAGTCGTACTCCTCCGGAGTGGTGACGTACTGGCTGTAGTCGTTGGCATAGCCCTGGATCAGCACGTTCTGCAGCGGCACACCCAGCTCGGCAGCCACCGCCTTGCGGATGCGCAGACCCGCGGTGATCGTGACCTCACCCGGCATCGCGACGAGGTGCAGCTGGCCGATGCGGACGAGCTGCAGCGGCACGATGTTCGGCGTCGCGCCGATCAGACCCGTTGGCACCAAAGAGGCCTTGGGGAACTGGCAGTCCCGCAACCACTGCGGAACCTCCATCTGCAACGGCTCGAACAGCTTCTTCCACGGCGACTGCATGCCCTCGGAGAAGCCGGGGATCGCCGGGCCGTCCTCGACGCTGCCCGCGATCGTCGACGCACCAACGACTCCAGAGCACGTGGAGCCGGGCTGACCGTTCGAGGTGAAGCGGCCGTCGACCTGCACGGTCGACATGTCCACGAACCGCATCCGCGAGTCGACGCCACCGGACACCGCGGCCTGCGGGCCGTGGTAGACCTCCTGCGCCTTGCGGTTCTGGCGCTCGCCGATGATCCGCGTGTTCTCCCACTCGTTCTCGGTGGGGCCGGAACCGGGCTTGAGGTTGAGGTTCGGCGACATGTCGCCGGCGTTGGTGTTCGGGAACGCCGCCACGAAGCCCGCGGTGTTGTCCAGGTACCGCACACCTTCGTCGTCGTGCTCCCACTGGTACGCCGCGTAACCCTTGTTGTCCGGGCTGATCAGCGTGTTCGCATTGGTGATCGACGTGTTGTGCGTGGCGAACCAGCTGATCGCGCCGACGTCGTCACCGGACTGCTTGAACTTCAGCACGGTCATCTGCGGGTCGATCCCGGCGGGGAACGCGCCCTTGTCCGGGTTCTTGTCGAACGCGACGCGCGAGCGGTTCACCGACGCGTTCGTGAGCTCGCCGAACCCGAGGCTGATCGAACCGGGCTTGAGGTCCTCGTGCGCCTCGACGACCGACTCGGCGATGCCGTCGACCACGGCCGCGAGCGCCTGCGGCTGCATGCCGAGGATCGACAGGTTGTAGGCGAGGTTGTGCGACTGGCCGCCGGGCCCGGAGTGCGTGTGCGTGGCGGACAGCAGCAGGTTCTCGCGCGTGTAGGTGTTGCCGTACTTGGCCTGGAGCTTGCCGAGCACGCCCTCCTGCACCGCGCGGAAGATCATCGCGAGGTCGGCGTTGACGTACGCGACCCGTTTGCCGGTGGTCCGGTCGACCACGACGTACGCCCGCGACCGCAGCCGCTGGGAGATGCCCGTCGTCTTCTGGTCGAACTTGGAGTAGCCCATCATGCCGTTCTCGGCGGCCGGGCCGGTGACGTCGGAGATGCCCCGGCCGACGAGGTAGGGCTCGGGTTCCGCCCACGCGAACGGGCCGCTGACCAGCACCGCACCGGTCAGTGCGGCGACGACCGTCAAGACTTTGGTCCGCATGAGCACCCCGCTAAGTGAATGGGATTCACATTTCAGGTTGAACGGTAGGTGATCCAGACCACTTCGAGCAAGTCACCGCGAGTGCGTTGGCGGTGACGACGAGCAAGATTCCAGCCCAATGGTGGAGTTCGAGCGTCTCCCCCAGCACCACGAGCCCCGCCAGCGCCGCCAGCACCGGGTGCACGCTCATCGCCAGCCCGAACAGGCGCGCGGGCACCTTCCTGAGCGCGATCACGTCGACCGCGTAGGGCACGACGCTGCAGAACACGCCCGCGCCGACCGCGTAGAGGATCGACACCCCGGTCAGCTTCCCCTGCACCACCAGCAGCACCGCGACCGGGACGTACAGCGTCGCCGACATCGCGGTCGCGACGGCGGGCGCCTGCAGACCGGGCAACCGGGCCCCGACCAGGCGGTTGAGCAGGATGTACGCGGCCCAGCAGCCCGCCGCGAGCAGGCCGAGCCCGACCCCGAGGTAGTCGCTGCTCGGGCCGGGCAGCACCAGCACGTACACACCGGCCGCCGCGATCAGCACGAACAGGAAGTCCTGACGGGTGCGCGAACCGGCCAGCGCGACGCCGAGCGGCCCGAGCACCTCCAGCGTGACGGCGAGACCGAGGCCGATGCGGTCGATCGCCAGGTAGAGACTGAGGTTCATGGTGGCGAACACCAGGCCGAGCGCGATCGTCGGCCACCACTGCGCCCAGGTGAATCTTCGCAGGTCCGGCCGAGCCATCGGGAGCAGCACGGCGGCCGCCACGAACTGGCGCACCGCCACGACACCGGCCGGGCCGATCGTGGCGAACGCGTGGGCGCCCACGGCGGCGCCGAGCTGGTTGCTGGCCGCGCTCGCGGTCATCGTCGCGAATCCACCGATGCTCTTCATGCCGCTCAGCCTGCGGTCGCGGCATCGATGCGGGAAATGCATGAGCCGTGTCACCTATACGCTGGGCGCATGGATCTGCGGCAGCTCCGAGCGTTCGTCGCGGTGGTCGACGCGGGCACGTTCACCGACGCGGCAAGGGAACTCGACCTCACCCAGGCGTCGGTGTCCCGCGCGATCGCCGCGCTGGAGGCATCGCTGGGTGTGCGGCTGCTGCAACGCTCGACCCGGCACGTCGCGCTGACGTCGACCGGCACCCAGGTGCTCGCCGGGGCGCGGCGGGTGCTGGACGAGGTCGCGCACCTGCACCGGATCGCGTCGCAGTCGTCGACGGAGCTGCGGATCGGTTATGCCTGGTCGGCGCTGGGCAAGCACACCCGGCGCGTGCAGAAGGCCTGGGCCGCGGCACATCCCGGCCTGCCGCTGGTGTTCGTCCAGTCGAACTCGCTGACCGCGGGGCTCGCCGAGGGCACCGCCGACGTCGCGGTCGTGCGGAAGGCCCTCGACGATCCGCGGTTCGAGACGGCGTTGCTCGGCACCGAACGGCGCTACGGCGTCGTCGCGACGGACAACCCGTTGGCACGCAAGCGTTCGCTGAAGCTGGCGGACCTGGCGCGGTACGGCATCGCGGTCGACGACCGGACCGGAACGACCACTTTGGACCTGTGGCAGCCGGGCAAGGCACCCGCGGTCGTGCGCAACACGCACAGCGTCGACGAGTGGCTGACGTTGATCGCCGCCGGGCAGGCCGTGGGCATGACGTCCGAGGCCACCGCGAGCCTGAACCCACGGCCGGGTGTGGCGTATCGAGCGGTGGTGGACGCGCCGCCGATCCCGGTGTGGCTGGCGTGGTGGAAGGACCAGCCGCCGCAGCACCTGACCGACCTGATCACCCTGGCGTGCGACGCCTGTCGAGTGTGAGAAGTCGCTGCCAGGACAGGCGAATGAGTGGAAGGTTCTCCCCTCTTGTCCGCCGGAATGCGCACTTAGGGTGACTTCTCATGGACGGGCTGATGCAACCTCGGCCGCTCACCATCGCGCACATCCTGGAGCGGGCCGAGCGTCTCCACGCGCACAAGCTGGTCGTCACGGCCGGAACAGAGCGGGTCACGTACGCCGAGGTGGCCGAGCAGACCCGGCGCCTCGCCACGGCGCTGAACTCCCTCGGCGTCCCGGCCGGCGCCCGCGTCGGCACGTTCGCCAGCAACACGCGGCGTCATCTTGAGCTGTACCTCGCGGTGCCGATCACGAAGCGGGTGCTGCACTCGATCAACATCCGGCTTTCGGCGGAGCACCTCGAGTACATCGTGAACCACGCCGAGGACGACGTGGTGTTCGTCGATCGGGCGCTGCTGCCGCGGATCTGGCCCAGCGCCGACCGCATGCGGAAGGTGCGGCACTGGGTGGTGCTGCCCGACGGCAGCGACGCGGTGATCCCGGCCGATCCCCGCGTCCTGGACTACGACGAACTGGTCGCGGGAGCCGATCCGCTCGAGGGCTCGTTCGAGGACTCGTTCACGCTCGCGGACGAGAACCTGGCCGCCGGGCTCTGCTACACGTCCGGGACGACCGGGCCACCCAAGGGCGTGCTCTACAGCCATCGTTCGACGATCCTGCACTGCCTGGGAACGCTCGCGGCCGGGTTCATCGGCCTGTGCGAGAGCGACGTCGTGATGCCGATCGTGCCCATGTTCCACGCCAACGCCTGGGGTCTCCCCTACGGCGCGATGATGACAGGCGCCTCACTGGTCCTCCCCGGTCCTTCTTCGGATCCGGCCCACCTGCTGCGGTTGATGGAGACCGAACGGGTCACCGTCGCCGGTGCCGTGCCGACGGTGTGGACGAGCCTGGTTCCCGGACTGCGGTCGCACGACCTGAGCGCCACGCGGTTCCTGCTCGGCGGCGGCTCCGCGATCGCCCCTGCGCTGTCCGAGGCCTACCGCGACGCGCTCGGCGTGCCCATCACGCATTCCTGGGGAATGACGGAGATCAGTCCGGTCGGGACGATCGGCGGCACCCGCACCCGGCACCGGGACGCGACAACGCAGGAACAGGTGGCGGTGCGCGCCTCCCAGGGCCAGCCGCTGCCGCTCGTGCGCCTGCGGATCGCCGACGTCGAGACCGGCGCGGAGCTGCCGCGCGACGGCAAAGCGGTCGGAGAGCTCCAGGTGGCGGGCCCCTGGGTGTCGAGTGCCTACTTCCTCGTGGACTCCGGTGACAGCTTCACCGCCGACGGCTGGCTGCGAACCGGCGACCTCGCCACCATCGACGCCGACGGCTACCTGCGGCTCGTGGACCGGATGAAGGACCTGATCAAGTCCGGTGGCGAGTGGATCTCCTCGGTCGAACTGGAGAGCGCCATCGCCTCGCACGCCGACGTGGTCGAGGTCGCCGTGGTCGCCCGCCCGGACCCGCGGTGGGTGGAACGTCCCGTCGCCTACGTCGTCCTGCGCGACGGCAGCGCCGCGACGGGTGAGGAACTCCTGCGGCACATCACGCCGATGGTCGCCGTCTGGTGGTTGCCCGACGAGGTCATCTTCAGGGCCGCGCTGCCCAAGACGGGCACCGGGAAGCTGTCGAAGAGCGCCCTGCGCGCCACTACGTGAGGTTTCGCAACCGGTACAGCTGAAGCCCGAGTTGGAGCCCCAGGTCGTTCTCGGTGCGCCAGTCGGCACCGAGGACGTCGCTGACCCGGTCCAGTCGCTTGAGGAGCGTGTTGACGTGCACGTGCAACGCGCGTGCGGTCGCCGCGACGTTCGCACGGTGGTCGTAGTAGGCGCCGAGGGTTCCGACGAGATCGGTACCGCGCCGTTGGTCGTAGTCGACGAGCGGACCCACGGAGGTGTCGAGGAAGCGGTCGAGTTCGGCGGCCCGGTCCACGTCGAAGATCAACGCGTAGAGGGCGTACCTGCCTGTCGTGACGCCGCGATCGGTGTGCCCGAGCGCCCGCATGACCGCGCCGCACCGGCCGGCCAGGGTGAACGCGCGCGACCAGTCGTGGTTGACCGCCCGCTCCCCCACGACGATGACGGGAGCGCCCGACGCGCGCCGCAGCCGTCGGTGGACCTCCTCGACGGTGTGGTCGTGGTCCGCGCTGGGCACGATCATCGTGGCCCGGCCGAGGTGCTCGCCCGCCAGTCCGGAACGGTCCCTGGCGATGTCGTGCAGGTGGCGCACGAGGTCGGTGGAGGACGCCGGCGAGTCCGCGACGAGGACCAGGTTCAGCCGGTCGGCGTCGATCTGACGGGCCTGGGCGCGTGAGCGCTGGGACGGGCTGATTCCGGGGCTGCCGACCATCAGCTCGGTCAGCAGTTCGCCGCTGAGCCGTTCGCTCGCGTCGGCGACGGCGCGTTCCTTGAGGATCAGCAGGCCGAGGATGTGCGTGGCCCGTTCGAGTGTGCGCAGGTCCATGTCGTCCGAGACACCGCGGCCCTGCACCGCTTCGCGACTCCACGACAACGCGCCGAGGTAGCTGTCACCCGCCCGGATCGGAGCCACGCTGTGCGCGACTCCCTCGGCGTCGACCGAGGTCGTGACGCGGCCGGAGTGATGTCCGGCGGCCCTGTCGAGCACGGTCACGCTCCCGCCGAGCTGACCGGCGAGGAGCTGCGCGACGTCGTCCGGCGTGCCTCCCTCCAGCACCACGCCCGTCAGGGTCTCGTGGATCGCCTGCGCCCGTTCCGTCTCACCGGGCTTCGTGGCGGGTGAGCTGCACCACCCGTCCCGCCTGCTCGCCGGCCTGGTGGTCTTCATCGTGTTCGGCGGCGCCGCAGTCGCACAGACCGTGCTGGGCGGCCTTCCGTTGAGCGCTTTGCGGACGATCGGCCTTGGCGCACAAGCGATCGGCGTGCTGCTCGTGGTGGCAGGGATGTACGCGACGAGCTTCGCGCTGTTCCTCGTCGGCGGCGCGATCGCCGGTGTGGGCGCGGGCGTGCAGTTCAAGGCGTCGATCGGCGCGGTCGCGGCGATGGCGGCACCGGCGAAGCGCGGGGAGGCGTTGGCGGGCCTGTTCTTCATCGCCTACCTCGGGTTGAGCGTGCCGTCGCTGTCGATCGGTCTCGCCACCCGGTTCCTCGCTCCCACCACGGTGATGACGTGGTTCGCCGGAATCCTGCTCATCCTGCTGGGCGGACTTGCGCTAGCCGTTCCAAAGCGGTCCTGACGTAGTGGTCCTGGCCCGAGACGATGCCGTACAGCCCGGTGTCGACCGGCGCCATCCGGACGCGTTCCTCGATGTGCCGCCGCATTCCGGGCCAGGTGACACCGCCGTGCCGCGCGTAGGCGTCGAGCAGTTCGTCGAGCCGCCCGAACCGCGCGACGAGCCTGCGGAAGTCGGCGCCGGGATCGCCCACCAGCGAGTCCGTCCAGTCGATGACGCCGGACAGCCTTCCGTTGTCCACCAACGTGTTCGCCGGCTTGATGTCGGCGTGCACGAGCACCGACCGCGGCGGCCACGGTTCGTCGTCGGCGAGCCACTCCTGCCAGTGGTGCCACAACGCGTCCGACAGGCCCAGCTCGGCGCGGGCACGGTGGATCTTGCCCGCGATGGTCTCGCGGATCGCGTCCGGCTCGCGCACGTCGATGCCGGTCCGCGCGGCCTCGTCCTGCGGGATGGCGTGCAGCACGGCGAGAAACCGTGCGATGTCCTCGAAGTACCGCTCGGGCGGCGGGTCGGAGACGGCGCCGGGCAGCGTGCGGTAGACCGCGACGTGCTCGACCTCCGGCAGCCATCGCGGCACCGCCACCGGCAGCCGATCCGCGATGAGGTCGAGCAGGGCCCGTTCCGCCCCCATGCGCTTCGACGGCCACTCACGGCGAGGTGCGCGCAGGATCCACCGTGCGCCGTCGTCGTCTTCCGCGTGCAGCACCAGGAAGTCCGCGCCGGTGTCGGCGAACTCGACGGGGCACAGACCGAGCTCGGCGGCCAGCTCGTTCAGGTCAGTCAATGTGCAGCGTGACCGGGTGGTGCACGTCCTGAGGGCACGTGAAGATGTTCAGGTTCCCGTCCCGCCCGAACGACCACTCGACGTTGTCACCGGACGGTTCGCTGGTGCCGAGCGACAGCATCTGCCGTTGGGCCGTGCCGCACTCCCGGCACTGGAACTCCATCGGGCCGGTCTGCCACCAGCACGTCCAGCCGCCGATCTTCGTGCCGCTCGACGTCTCGGGCCAGTCCGCGTCGCGCAGGTGTTCCGGGCGGTCGTACGAGTGCGCGTACTCGGTGAAGCGGATCGGCTCGAGCACGTTGATCGTGGGGGTGTAGATCTCCTCCTGGACCGGCGGCTCCGGTTCCTCCTCGATCAGCTCGACCACCTTGGCGGAGTCACGCCACACCAGGCGCACGTCCGGGCCGTAGATGTCGTCGAGGTCGTGGTGCAGGGTGCACAGGAACACCTGGAGCACGTCGGTTCCGTCGGGGAACGGCAGCTCCGGGAAGTCGCGCTGGTACAGCTGCACCGCGCCGACGAACGGCATGCCCACATCGGCGATGTCCTGGCCGGGGACGCCTGGCGACCGCGGGTCGTGCCGGCTGCCGTCGCACCACGGCCACGGCTCGTCGATCGGCCACAGCATCGGGCCGCCGATGTGGCTGTCGGCGTCCGTCGGTTCGCCCTCGAGCGGGTTCAGCAGTACAGCGGGCCGCGCCCACTCCGCCTTGATCGACACGAGCGCAAGACTAGCCGTCGGGCATCTGGACCGGGGTAACGATGGCGAAGCAGGAGACGACCCGCAGGCATGAGGTTCTTGATCGCGCCTGTGTTCCTCGCCGTACTCGCGGCGGGCTGCTCCTCGGAGATCACCGGCTCCGGTTCCGGATCGGGCACCGCGTCGTCCACTGCTCCGCCAACCGGTCAGGAGGAGACCGCTCAGCCGTCGGCCACCACGAGGACCACAGCCCTGAACGGGGTGCCGCCCGAGCAGTACGAGAGCCTGCCCTCGCAGTTCTGCGATCGGCCCTTCACCGGCGCCCTCGGCAAACCGATGCTGGCAGTCGTGGTGGAGACCCCGCAGGGGAGGCTGAACTGCGACCAGGCCGCGGCGGTGCTGTTCGACTACTACGCCGGACGCCAGGAACCGAAGCAGGGCTTGCCACCGGTCGAGATCGGATCGCTGTCGTGCAACCAGGTCACCGAGGGCATCATGCCCCAGGTCGTGTGCGCCGACGGGGAGAACGTCGTCTACTCGATGTGGCCGCAGACCTGACGCGGACCGGGTGGGCGAGGTGATCACCCCGCCCACCCGCCGGGTTCAGTCCGTTCCCGACTCCATGGCCGCCGAGTCGAGCAGCTCGTCGGCCGCCGACACCTCACCGCGCGAGGCGATGGCCTCCGCGCCGCCGTCGGGCACCTCGCCGATCAGCTGCGTCGGCTCGACCTGGGCCGAGATGAGCGCCGACTGGCGGGTGCCGACCATGCCGAGGCCCGCGAAGAGCTCCAGCTTGGCGCGCGAGTCCGCGATGTCGAGGTTGCGCATCGTGAGCTGGCCGATGCGGTCGACCGGGCCGAACGCCGAGTCCTCGGTGCGCTCCATCGACAGCTTGTCCGGGTGGTAGCTGAACGCCGGGCCCGCCGTGTCGAGGATCGAGTAGTCGTCGCCCCTGCGCAGCCGCAGCGTGACCTCGCCGGTGACCGCGGAGCCGACCCAGCGCTGCAGCGACTCGCGGATCATCAGCGACTGCGGGTCGAGCCAGCGGCCCTCGTACAGCAGCCGGCCCAGCTTGCGGCCTTCGCTGTGGTACTGGGCGACGGTGTCCTCGTTGTGGATCGCGTTCACGAGGCGGTCGTAGGCGATGTAGAGCAACGCCATGCCGGGCGCCTCGTAGATGCCGCGGCTCTTGGCCTCGATGATGCGGTTCTCGATCTGGTCGGACATGCCGAGACCGTGGCGGCCACCGATGGCGTTCGCCTCCAGCACGAGGTCGACGGCGTCGCCGAACTCCTTGCCGTTGATCGTGGTCGGGCGGCCCTGGTCGAAACCGATGGTCACGTCCTCGGTCGCGATCTCGACCGACGGGTCCCAGAACTTGACGCCCATGATCGGCTCGACGATCTCGATGCCCTCGTTGAGCAGCTCGAGCGACTTGGCCTCGTGCGTCGCGCCCCAGATGTTCGCGTCGGTCGAGTAGGCCTTCTCGGTGCTGGAGCGGTACGGGAGGTCACGCTCCTGCAGCCACTCGGACATCTCCTTGCGGCCACCGAGCTCGGTCACGAACGCCGCGTCGAGCCACGGCTTGTAGATCCGCAGCGACGGGTTCGCGAGCAGGCCGTAGCGGTAGAACCGCTCGATGTCGTTGCCCTTGTAGGTGGAGCCGTCGCCCCAGATCTGGACGTCGTCGTCGAGCATGGCGCGCACGAGCATGGTGCCCGTGACCGCGCGCCCGAGCGGGGTCGTGTTGAAGTACGCGCGGCCGCCGGAACGGATGTGGAACGCGCCGCAGGCCAGCGCCGCGAGCCCCTCCTCGACGAGCGCCGCGCGGCAGTCGACGAGCCGCGCGATCTCGGCACCGTACGTGCCGGCGCGACCGGGGACCGTCTCGATCTCCGGCTCGTCGTACTGACCGATGTCCGCGGTGTACGTGCAGGGCACAGCGCCCTTCTCACGCATCCACGCGACCGCGACAGAGGTGTCGAGACCACCGGAGAAGGCGATGCCGACGCGTTCGCCGGCGGGAAGTGAAGTGAGCACCTTGGACACGTTGAGAATTATGCACGACGATGTATGGGCATGCACGTCGGGGTGGCTGTTAGTTGCACCTCAACCGTGTCGTCGCAGGTAGACGCTACGAAGGGTCGAGTTCGTCGGCCTTGGCCTGCATCCGCTCGACGCTGCCCTCCCGCTCGCTCGCCCGCATCGCCGTGATCGCGGCGAACAAGTGGGCACCCGTGTACGGATCCTGCTCCTTGCGCTCGTAGACCTCACCGAGCGTGGCGTTGTACATGGCGTGCGACATCGCCGCGAGCATCGCCCGTGTGCGCGGTGCGACACCCTTGGGTGCGGCGGCGTCGATGATCGGGGTGACGCGTTCCCAGACCTCGTCCGGCGGGCCGGGCGGGTAGATCTGGTTGAGCGCGAGCAGCCCGTTCTCCAGCGAGCCCATCACGAGTCCGATCTCGTCGTCGTCCGCGGGCAGCAGCCGCTCGACGCTCTCGGCGTCCTTCTCGTGATAGGCGATGGCGAGCCGCAGGCCGATCGCCTGGCTGCGGTTCTTCTGCTCAGGCTCGGCGCACCACCACCGTTCCCGCGCGGTCCTGGGAAACATGTCACGCAGTGTGCATCCGGCCGGCCGATTTCGCCTGAGGGCTTAGGTAAGGCTAACCAAAGGTGTAGGTTGCTCGGCATGTCGCGCTACTCCGCCCTCGACAGGTTCACGCTCAAGGCCGCCACCAAGGCCGCCGAACTGCTGATGGCCCCCGCGAACCGCCGCGAGGTCTTCGACCAGTTCGTCATGACCGTCACGGCGGTGACCGAGCTCAGCGAGCACATGCGCCGGATCACCTTCCACGCGCCGGAACTCGCCTCGTTCGCACTAACGGGCCCCGACGAGTACTTCGGCCTGCTGATGGCGACCGGCCGCGAACTCGTCATGCCGGCCGACGACCGCATCAACGTCCGCTCCTCGTTGCGCGCCATGCCCGAGGACGACCGACCTGATCTGCGCTGGTACACGATCCGCGCACACCGGCCCGACGCCGCCGAGATCGACGTCGACTTCGTGGTGCACGGCGACGCGGGCCCCGGCACGCGCTGGACCCGGCGTGCCATCGCGGGCGACAAGGCGGGCTTCCGGGCGGGCGGCTCTGCCTATCGGCCGCCGTCGTCCGGCGCCGTGCTGCTGGTGGCTGACGAGACCGCGTTGCCGGCGCTCTCCGCGATCCTCGAGGTGGAGACGCGGCCGATGCACGTCTTCGTCGAGGTGCCGGACGAGTCGTACCGGATCGACCTCGACGCGGAGTGGGTGTTCCGCGGTACCGACGAACCCGGTTCCGCGGTGGTGAGGGCGATCCAGGACAAGGCTCTGTCCACTGTGGAGTACGGGTGGGCCTGCGGTGAGTCCGGGCTCGCGACCGGGGTGCGGCGGCATCTGGTGAAGGACCGCGGGGTGGACCGGAAGGCGATCATGTTCAGCGGCTACTGGAAAGTCGGCTCCGCCCGGATGTGAAGCCTCAGAACTCGCGGTTACGCGGAGGTGGAGCCCGCGTTGCGAAATCCGGTTGCGACGACCCCCGCACGAGGGCTCAGCTGGGCTGATGAGAGCGCGACCCCGGGACGTGATCGATTCCGTCGCGGGGTTGTCAAATTCCCGGTACGGCAAAGATTTGGCCAACTACCTAGACGTGAAGGTGGTTCATGTACCACCTTCTGCCTCGCACGCCTCTCCGTTTCCCCTGCTCCCCCGGAATCGAGGCCTCTGTTGAGGAAACTCCTACCCGCGCTCGCCGGAGCGCTCCTGATCACCGCGCTGCTCCCCGGCATCGCGCTCGCCGACCCGCCTCAAGCCATCCCTGCCAACTACGCGGAGGCCGACGGCAAGTGGCAGCCGGCGTTCGACTACGACGGTGACGGCTGCTACCCGACCCCGGCGATCTCGCCGACCGGGCAGGTGGCACCGGGCCTGAAGAACTCGGGCGCGCTGAACGGCAACTGCCACGACCGGTCCGATCTGGACAACACGAACTCCTACAGCCGCTCCAAGTGCAACAACGGCTGGTGTGCCTACCTGTACGACCTGTACTTCGAGAAGGACCAGGCCGTGCCGGGCTGGGACTGCTGCGGCCACCGCCACGACATCGAGCACGTGGTGATCTGGGTGCAGAACGACGTCGCCCAGTACGTCTCGACGTCGGCGCACGGCAAGTACAGCACCTACTCGCGTGACAAGGTGCAGTGGGAAGGCACCCACGCGAAGATCATCTACCACAAGGACGGCGCCAGCACGCACTGCTTCCGGCTCGCGGGCTACAACGAGCAGGCGGAGAACCACTACGGGGTCTACCAGTACCCGGACCTGGTCAGCTGGGACCGGTTCCCGGCCGGGGTGCGCGACATCCTGGTGAACGCGAACTTCGGCAGTGCCGGTCTCGGCATCAAGGACAGCGCGTTCAACTACAACCTCGGCCAGGCCAAGCCGGCCGGGATCCCGTTCGACCCGAACGCGTAGTCACTTAGCCACGCGATCAAGCCACTCGGCCAGGAGGGCCCGTTCCGCTGGAGACAGCATCAGGGGCGGGTCCTCTTCCAGTGCCTCCCGGAGTGCGATCGCACGGCTCGGGATGTCCGTCGGCTCGTCCGGTGAGGCGTCCGTCGTGATCGCCCTGATCACCTGTTCCCGGGAGAACGTGATCAGCTCCAGGTCGCGGTCCTGCTCCGGCGTCGCGATCAGCGACAGCACGACGCCCATGCCCGCCGCGTGCACGAACTGCGCCGCCTGTTCGACCGGGACCGTCAACCGTCCCGCCGTCGCGATGCGGCTGATGATCTCGCGGAGCATCGCGTCCGCCTCCAGCCGCGCCGCACGCTTGCGCGGCTCGCCGTACATCAGCAGGTAGAACGCGGGCCGCGCCAGGCCGAACCCGATGTGCAGTTCCCACCCGCGACGCAGGTCGTCGACCGGGTTGTCGCTGGCGCCCATCGCGTGCTTGGTCGCGAGGTAGTCCGAGAAGCCGAAGGCCGCGACGGCGTCCAGCAGGCCGTCCTTGTCCCCGAACAACCGGTAGAGCGTCGGCGCCTGCACACCCGCGGCCGTTGCCACCGCGCGCGTGGAGACGGCTTCCTTGCCGCCCTCGATCAGCAGGTCGGCCGCAGCCTTCACCAGACGCTCTCTCGTGTCCATGTAACGACGATAACACATCTGGGGTAGCGCCGATTCGATACCGGTGATACGTTGATTGTGTTAGCGACGGAAACACCAGCTAGGAGTACCGAAATGACTCGCGTTGCGATCGTCACCGGCGGATCGAGGGGTATCGGGCGGGCAGCCGCCGAGCGCCTCGCCGCCGACGGAATGGCCGTCGTCATCGTCTACGCCAGCAACAAGACAGAGGCCGACAAGGCCGTCGAGGAGATCAAGGCGACCGGTGGACAGGCCATCGCCGCCCAGGCCGACGTGGCCGACGAGGTGGCTCTCTCGGCCGCGTTCGACCTGGCGACCGAGACCTTTGGCGGCGTCGACGTCGTCGTGAACTCGGCGGGCATCATGCCGTTGGGCACGGTCGCGGACATGGACCTCGAAGTCTTCGACCGCATCATGCGCACCAACGCCCGTGGCACCTTCGTCGTGGCCCAGCAGGCCGCACGCCGGTTGCGCAACGGAGGCGCGATCGTCAACGTCTCGTCGTCGGTCGTGGGCCTGCGGTTCCCCCAGTACGGCGCCTACGCCATGTCCAAGGGCGGCGTCGAGGCGCTGACCCTGGTCCTGGCCCGCGAGCTGCGCGGCCGCGACATCACCGTGAACGTCGTAGCCCCCGGCCCCACCGCCACAGCGCTGTTCCTGGACGGCAAGGACGAGGCGACGATCGACAACCTCGCCAAAGCGGCGCCGCTCGAGCGCATCGGCACGCCCGAGGACATCTCCGAGGTCATCTCCTTCCTGGCCGGCCCCGCCCGCTGGGTCAACGGCCAGACCATTCGTGCGAACGGAGGCATCATCTGATGGGCAAGGTCATCGTGGTCACCGGGGCGTCCAGCGGTTTCGGCGCTCTCGCGGTTCGTTCCCTGGCTCGCGCGGGCCACACCGTCTACGCGGGCATGCGGGAAACGTTGGGCCGCAACGCTCCCGCAGTCGCCGACCTCGGCGCGTTCGGTGCCGAGAACGGCGTCGACGTGCACGCCGTGGAGCTCGACGTGCAGTCCCAGGAGTCGGCAGACGCGGCTGTTCAGCTGATCATTTCCGAGCAGGGCCGCCTGGACGTGGTGGTGCACAACGCCGGCCACATGGTCACCGGCCCGGCCGAGGCGTTCACACCGGAGCAGTATGCCGCTCTCTACGACATCAACGTCCTTGGCACACAACGGGTCAACCGCGCCGCGCTGCCGTTCCTGCGGAGCCAGCACTCCGGCCACGTCGTGTGGGTGGGTTCCAGCTCCACGCGTGGCGGCACTCCTCCGTACCTGGCGCCGTACTTCGCGGCCAAGGCGGCGATGGACGCGGTAGCCGTGTCGTACCGCGCCGAACTGCTGCGGTTCGGCATCGAGACCACGATCGTCGTGCCGGGCGCGTTCACCCACGGCACCAACCACTTCGCGCACAGCGGCTCCCCCGCCGATGAGGACGTCGCCACGGCGTACGAGGAGTTCTACCCCGGCCTGATGGACCAGGTGGGCGCTCGCCTGGCCGAGCTGGAACCTTCGTGGGCTTCTGTTACCGCTGTCGCCGACGCGATCGTCTCGGTGGTGGGCGCTTCGAAGCCGCCGTTCCGGGTCCACATCGATCCTTCGTCCGACGGCGCGGAGGTCGTGAACGCGGTGGCGGACCGGGTGCGGAGCGAGTTCCTGCGGCGGGTGGAGCTGGCCGACCTGATCTGATCGTCACGCTTGGTTGAGGAGCGCGGAGACGGTGACGAACCGGTAGCCGCGCTCCTTTAGCTCGCGAATGATCGGCTTGAGGGCCTGCCGGGTCTGGTCGCGGCCTCCGTACATGGGGTGGAGCAGGATGATCGAGCCCGGTTTGGTTCGACTCAGGGTTTCCTGCTCGATCTGCTGTGCGGTGGGCGTGCCCGCGGAGTCCGGTTCGACGTCCCACATGATCGTCTTGCGGTTGTGTTCCTGGAGGTAGTGCGGCAGGGCGAAGAGCTTCTTGCCGTTGGGCGGGCGGAAGTGGATGTCGCCCTGATAGCCGGTTCTGCGGATCTGCGCGTCGGTGTCTTCGATCTCCCTGGCCACGGTGCTGGGCAGCACGCCGACCATTCGTTCGTGGTTGTACGTGTGGTTGCCGATCTCGTGGCCGGCCTCGGCGATCTTCCTGCCCAGGTCGGGGTGGCTCTGGAGGTCGCGGCCCATGAGGAAGAACGTGGCTTTGATCTGTTCTTCGTCGAGTGCGTCGAGGACCTGTTGCGCGCCGGCAGGGTCCGGGCCGTCGTCGAAGGTGAGCGCCACCACCTTGTCGGTGGTTTCGACGCGGTCGACCAGCTCGCCGAAGAACTGGAACGTGCGGGAGCTGCTGATGTTCCAGAGGGTCGCCGCGGCGGCGAGCACCACGACGAGGCTGCCGGCGGTGATGATCGTCGGCTTGCGGCGCAACCACTTCATGCGCCCACTATGGCCAATGCGGCTTTCCCTGCTCGCAGCACCCCGTCGTCGAGCGGCACGGTCCGGATGCCGCCTTTGCCGCGCAACGCCTTGAACGCACCCGGCGCGATGACCGAATCCATCCACGCGCACGGGTTGGCCGGTCGATGGACCTCGAACCGCACCGGCCCATCACCGGTGTCGAGGCTGAACACGGTGCCGCGGGGCAGTGAGTCCACATCGAACCCGCGCACGACGATGTTCCGCCGCGCCACCAACGGGTCCACCGGCCACGGGTCGAGCGACTCGGCGGCGATCAGCGTGACGGCGGCGTTGCGGTGCGCGGGGTGGTTGAAGTAGCGGTCGCCAACGATCCCGAGCCCGGCCCGCACCACCACGTGGTCGCGGGAAACAGGCCCTGGATCGGGACGAGGGCCGTCCGACGGACGGCCCTCGTAGGCGTGCACGGGTGAGACGTGCAGCGCGACGATCTCGATCAACGCTCGCCGAGCTGCCACTCCGGCCGCACGTAGTGGCACGTGTAGCCGTTCGGGTAGCGCTCCAGGTAGTCCTGGTGCTCTGGCTCGGCCTCCCAGAAGTCCGACTCCTGGGTGACCTCGGTGACGACCTTGGCCGGCCACTTCCCGGAGGCGTCGACGTCCGCGATCGTCGCCTCGGCGATCTGCTTCTGCGAGTCGTCGGTGTAGAAGATCGCGGAGCGGTAGCCCGCGCCGATGTCGTTGCCCTGGCGGTTGCGGGTCGACGGGTCGTGGATCTGGAAGAAGAACTCCAGGACCTGCCGGTAGCTCAACTGCTCGGGGTCGAACACGATCTCGATGGCCTCGGCGTGGTTGCCGTGGCGGCGGTAGGTGGCGTTCGGCGTGCTGGGGTCGCCGGTGTAGCCGACGCGCGTGGAGACGACGCCGGGGTGGCGGCGGAACAGGTCCTGCATGCCCCAGAAACAGCCGCCCGCGAGAACAGCCTTCTCCGTCACAGTGATGCTCCTCTGCTCGGTGTTCACTCCGGAGAACGTTCGGTCTCGGCCGGTTCATCCCCGTCAGGATGTGACGTGTCCATTACGGGGACCGACCTCGCCTCGATGACCTCGCCCAGGTAGCGCATGACGACCGCCACCGCCGCGGCGACCGGCACCGAGAAGAACGCGCCCGCGATGCCATAGATGCTGGTACCCGCGGTGACCACGAGCAACACCACCGCCGCGTGCAGACGCAGGCTGCGCGACTGCAGGATGGGCTGGAGCACGTTGCCCTCGACCTGCTGCACCACGATGACGATGACGAGCATGATGATCGCCGTGGTCAGCCCGTTGCTGACGAGCGCCACCAGCACCGCCAGCGCACCGGCGATGAACGCGCCGATGATCGGGATGAAGCCGCCGAGGAACGTCAGCGCGGCCAGCGGAATCGCCAGCGGCACGCCCAGGATCACCAGCCCGAGCCCGATGAACACGGCGTCGATCAGCGACACGATCGCCTGGCTGCGGATGAACGACCCGAGCGTCACCCACACCCGCTCGAGCACCGTCGTCACGTGCCCGCCCGCGCGCTCACCGATCAGCCCGCGCACCCAAGGCGTGAACCGCATGCCGTCCTTCACGAAGAAGAACGCCAGCAACAGCGCCACCAACCCGGTCACGACACCGGACGTCACCGCGCCGGCGCCGGTCAGCAGCCCGTTCGCGATCGACCCGATGCTCGACTTGACCTGGTCGACGCCCTGAGCGATCAACCGGTCGAGGTCGGTGTCCTTGAGGTTGAACGGCGGCCCCGAGGCCCAGTCCTGCAGCTGGGTGACGGCCTTCTGCGCGCTCTGCGCGATCTCCGGCACACCGGACGCGATCGAAGTGGAGATCGCCGCGATGACACCACCCAGCACCGCCAGCCCGACGACCAGCACGATCGTCGCCGACAACGCCGAGTTGAGCCCCTTCGACATCAACCACCTGGCCGGCGGCCACAGCACCGTCGTGATCAGCAGCCCCAGCAGCACAGGCATCACGACCACCCACAGCTGCCCGATGACCCACACGACCATCCAGAAGCCGAGCGCCGCCAGCGCCACCCGCAGACTCCACCGCGCGAGCCAGCTCACGCCGTGGCCGATGGCCTCACCCTTGTCCGCCCACCTGCGTTCCCGTTCCACGCCGCACAGTCTGTCGTGATCTAGCCCGAACGGGTGGCAGACCCGCCGTTTTCACCTCCGCAGCGACTTCAGGAACGCACGAACCACGGCCTCCACCGGTAGCTCAGGGTCGTTGGCGGGGTCGTAAGGCGGAAGAACCGGGACCGGGACGTCCAGCTTCGCGAGCAGTCGCTTCGCTCGTTCCAGGTCGAGGGCCCGCACATAGGGCTCGCCCTCCGCCCACGCCCACCGGTACGCGGCGAGCGCGTGGTCGCGGGCCTTGTCGGCATCACCGATCACGAGCCACAGCTCGGCCAGCGCCTGATCGTCCGGATCTCTGTGCGCGGCCAGTTGGTCGGCCACCTGTGCCGGATCGGACAGCTGGTCCAGGTGGGTCTGTGCCAGAGCGAGCCTGGTTTCCGACGTCGAGGCGTGGAGACCGACTTCACGTGCCATCCGCACCGCCTCGCTCAGCGCGGCAGCGGAACCAGGCCAATCGCCGCCCTGCGCGCACAACCATCCGCGCAGCAGATGCACACTTCGAATCATGTATCGGTAGTTGGTGCGTCTGCCTGCTGCCTCGACCTTCGCCAACTCGTCGTCAGTCAGGAGGCCACGCTCGAACTGCAGAGAGGCATGCACAAGTGCGGCTTCACACTTCTGTCTCCGCAGGAAGCGGTCATCATCATCGTCGCCTCCCGTGAGCAGGATGCGCCACATCTCTTCCGCCTCCTCGACCCGGCCGACCGAGGCGAGCCACTCGAAGACATCCGAACGGGCGCAGTGCACGGCCCTCACGTCCGCTACGCGTTCCGCCACGTTCAGGTTCAACCGCCTGATGCGCCACGATGCCGCCAGCCGGTTCACCGAGTGCAGTGCGAGGGCGATGTTCGAAAGGATCACCACGGCCTCGTAGTGGTCACCGCCTTTGACAGCCAGGCGGTACGCCACCTCCCACACCTTTCGCGCCTGCTCGAAATCTCCGTGCCGGCTCAACGTGCTGGCCGCGTCATTCGCCAGGGGCGAAGCAGTTCTGGCGGACAACTTGGGCGACGGGGACGACCACTCCGCACCGAAGAAGGGACGGAGCAACGCCGACATCTCCGGAACGGATTCGAACTGGTACCTCAGCACCTCGTCCAGCCCTCCGAAGTAGACATCGGCGGCCGCGTTCAACCGGCCCCTGCGCACCAGCGTCTGGACCAGAGTCATGTCGTCGCGAAGTTCTTCCAGGCTGCTGACGGCCTCGTATCGGGTGGCCCTGCGGGCGGAGAAGTAGTCGATCACCCGATTGCCGAGCCGCCTCCGATCCCACGCGCCCAGGCCGTCCGCCACCACCGCGCGAACGACCGGGTGCAGGTCGTACTGCCCGGTCTGCAGGTCGTACTGGAGCAGTCCTCTCCGTTCCAGATCCGACACCGCCTTCTCGCTGGACCGGCGCCGGTTCAACGCGTCGAGCCTCGCGTAGTCGACCGCGCCCGGCAGCAATGCCAAGGTGGACAACAGCTTCCGGGCGACCCTCGGCAGGGTGTCGACGGCCTTCCTCAGGATGTGGTTGCGCTTCTGCACCAGATCGAGCTCGCCGATCTCCAGGCTCCCGCCGTGGTTCAGATCGGTCGACCACCTGTCGAAATCGCCGCGGGCGAGCAGGTAGTCGTTCACCAGTCCCGCCACGATGCCGGTGACGAGCGGATGACAGTCGCAGTGGCGTTGCAGGAACGACCGCATCGCCGCCGAGTCGCCCCGCACCCTGCAGTTGCGCATGAGCGCCTCGGCATCCGCCGGCCGCAAACCGGGCAGGCGTTCGTGCAGCACCCCGGGGATCGGCTGGCTGGACTGGTTGAGCAGCACTCTCGGGACGAGCCGGGAGGTGATCAGGATCCGTGACGGTGCCGCGTCGGCCAGGTGCCGCACCAGGTCGTCGTCCTCCGGCCGGATGGCGGTCGTGGGGTCGCGATGCGCGATCTCGTCGGAGCCGCCCGCCTCCTCGTCGAGCACCTGGGCGGCGTCCAGCCGGTGGTAGGCGACCAGGACGCGTTCCAGCCCGTCCAGCACCAGCAGCCACGGCCGCGACTCCAGTTCGTGCAGCAGCAGTTCGGTGAGCTCCAGCTGCTTCTTGACCTCGAACGTCTTCAGCGGTTTCCCGGTCATGTACGCGAGGGCGTGCCGGCAGAAGTCCGCCATCACCGCGCCGGCCTCGTAGAAGGAGTACCAGAAGCAACCGGCCCAGTCCCCGCGCACAGCCGGCGCGTGCCGGGTCGTCCACTCCCACGTGAGGATGCTCTTGCCGGAACCGCCGATCGCCTCGAACAGGAGCACGGAGTGCTGCCCGGCAGGCCGCGCCCAGTCGTTCAACGTCGTCAGCTGTGCCTCACGGCCGACGAACTCGTGCGAGCCGAGGTAGCGCGGCCTGGCGTACAGAGCCGGCGCTACCGGGATGTGGTCCTCGTTCACAGCCGGCGGTTCGGGAGCGGGCGCGTCGAGCATGCGGCACAGCTCGGCGATCGACTGCGTGGCCGCCATCGCGAACGAGGCCAGGTCGTTGAACTCCTTGTAGACCTGGTGCACCTCGCCGCCCGCGAACTTGGCCTCCTCGCGGAAGGCCGCCAGCTTCGCGCGCTTGTCCGGGTCCAGCTCGATGCCGTCCTCGGTGACGAGGTGATCGGCGCCCATGATGAACACGAGGATCGGCCGCCCGAGCCGCACGGCCTCGCGAAACTCCAGGTGTGTCAGCGAAAGCCCGTCCGGGTTCTCCGGGCACGCGGTGATCGAGCCGTAGCGGCGGCCGATGATCGCGATGTAGGCCGCCGCGTCCCGCACCTTCTGCAACGACGACTCGATCACGGTGATGGGGCGCGCGGAGTCGGATTCCATTGCCACGGCGTGGAGTTGCTGGCCCTGGATGGCGCTCATCAGCGCTGCCCGGTGTTCGCGCAGGTCCTCGTACGTGCTGGACACGACGACACCGAAGTACTGCCGCGGCGTCATCATCGTGACTTCTTGGCACGTAGCTTTGCGATGACTTCCTCAACCCGTTTCTCCAACGGCAGCTGTGGGTCTTTCGCGGCGTCGTAGGGCGGCAGGACGGGAATCGCCACTTCCAGTTCCTTCAGCATCAGGATGACCTCGTCCAGGACGAACCGGCGGACGTACGGCTCGCCATCGGCCCAGGCGAACCGATGTGCCGCGAGTGCGTGATCGATCGCCCGCTCCCGATCGCCGATCGCCTGCCACAGCTGAGCGAGCACGAAATGGCTGCTGGTGAGGTTTTCGACTTCTGCTCGCGCGTCCGGTAGCTGGCCCAGGTGAACACGTGCCAGCGCGCGCAGGCCTTCGTCGTCGGAACAGGGCAGTCCGCAGTGCCGGGCCGAGCTGACAGCCGCCTCGAACTCGGCGGCGGCGGCCGCCCACTCCGCACGTTTCAGGTGAAGGTGGCCTCGTAGCCGTCGCGCGCCCCGGACGACAAATCTTTTTCCGTGCAGCCGACCGACGGCTTCGATCTCATCCAGCCTCAGATCGGAGTGGACACCCTGGTCGAACATCAACTCGGCGTAAGCGAGCTCTGCGTCTCCCGCGTTGGTGCCCTGTACATCCCACGTTCGCCTCAGGTCGAGCGCCGGCCACACAGCTATCGCCGCATCAGTATCGCCAAGCGCCCCTAGTGACACGAAAAACTGCAGTTGGGCCATGAACAACGCTCCAGGGATGCCTGACAGCTCAGCCAGCTGCAGAGCAAGCTCCGCCACGAAATGTCCGCGCGCCCGACGGTTCTGCCGGTGCAGCGCGATCGAAACGTTCGTCAGGCTGATAGCGCTGTTCGACCAGTCCTCATAGTCCAGTCGCTCCTCCACAGCGACCTGGTACAGGGCCAGCGCCTGATCATGATCTCCGAGCTTGTTGAACGCCGCTCCCGCATCGTTGCAGAGCCGAGCACGCTGGAGCCGTGTCAACTCTTTGTCCACCAATGCTGCTCTGGTCCAGCCGTGTTCGAAGAACGGCCGAAGCAATGACAGGGCTTCCGGAGCTGCCTCGAGCTTGAAGAGCAACGCCGGGCCCAGTCCGTTGATGTAGGAGCCGAACGCGGTGTGCAGCTTCCCCATCTGCAGCAGAGTGCGGACAACGGTGATGTGACTGCGTAGTTCGTCAACGCTTCTCAGATGCAGGTACGTTCCATGCGCGCCCACAGAGAAGTGGTCCACCACTCGCTGGCCGAGAATCCGAAGATCCGTGGGGCGCAGGGTGCTCGCGGACACCGCGCGCACCACCGGGTGCAGATCGTAGTGCCGCGTCGACCAGTCGTACTGCAACAAGCCGCGCTGCTCCAGGTCCGACACAGCACGGCCGAGTTTGGCGGACGACGGCAGCGGGCTCACCGCGCGCAGCGTCTCGTACTCGACGGCCTCGGACAGGATCGCCAGTGTGCACAGCAGCCGGCGACTTGGTTCCGGCAACGCGGACACCGCCGCGCGGAGAATGTGATTGCGCTTTTGCACCAGGTTGAGCTCGCCGACGTCGAGGCTGCCTCCGGCATCGGCGTCGCCGGCCCACTCGTCGAAGTCGCCGCGCGCGGGCAGGTAGTCGCTGACCAGGCCCGCCACGATTCCGGTGACCAACGGGTGGCAGTCGCAATGCCGTTGGAGGTAGGTGCGCATCGCCCTGCTGTCACCCGTCACGCCGCAGGCACGCAACAAGGCCTCGGCGTCGGCAGGACGCAGGCCGGGCAGCTGTTGGTGCAGGACACCGGGAATCGCCTGGGACGCGTGATTCAGCAGCACCTTGGGCACCAACCGCGAGCTGATCAAGATCTTGGACGGCGCCGCGGCGGCCAGCCTGCGCAGCAGGTCTTCGTCCTCAGGCCGGATCGCCTCGCACGGGTGCCGGTCACCGATCTCGTCGGTGGCACCGGCCTCCTCGTCGAGCAGCCGCGCGGCGTCGTAGCGGTGGTAGGCGACGAGGACGCGTTCCAGACCGTCCAGCACCAGCAACCACGGCTTGGACTCCAGCTGACGAAGCAGTTGTTCACCGAGTTCGTCCTGCGCTTCGCCGGTGAATTCCTCCAGCGGCCGGCCGGTCATGTACGAAAGGGCGTGCTGGCAGAAGTCGGCCATCACCGCGCCGGCCTCGTAGAACGAGTACCAGAAGCGGCCTGCCCAGTCGCGCACGCCGGGCGCGTAGTGGTTGATCCACTCCCACGTGAGGATGCTCTTGCCGGTGCCGCCGATCGCCTCGAACAGCAGCACGGTCCGGGACTCCGCCGCACTCGCCCATTCGCTCAACGTCGTGAGCTGCTCCTGCCTGCCCACGAACGAATGCGAGCCCAGGTACCGGGGGCGCGCGTACAGCTCCGGTGCGGCGGAGATGCCATCAGGCGCGGACGGAGTGACTGAGGCCGGCTCGGATTCCAGCAGTCTGCGGAGTTCGGACACGGATTGAGTGGCGCCGGAGGTGAAGTCTTCGAGGCTGGTGAACACGCGGTAGACGCGATGCAGTTCGCCGTCCGCGAGCTTGACCTCCTCGCGGAACTGGTCCAGCTTCGCCTGCTTGACCTGATCCCGCTCGATGTCCGCGACTCTCACCGGGTGGTCGTCACCCATGATGAAGATCAGGATCGGACGCCCCAGGCGAACCGCCTCGCGGTATTCCAGGTGAGTGAGCGACATCCCGTCCGGATTGGCGTCGCACACCGGGATCTGGCCGTAGCGATGGCTGACGATGCCGACGTAACCGGCGGCCTCGCGAACCTTCCGCAGGGACGAGTCGAGGACGGTGCCGGCCGGCAGGGCCGAGTCGGACTCCATGGCCACGGGAAACATTTCCTGCCCCTGCAGCGCGCTCATCAGGGCGGCGCGGTGTTCGCGCAGGTCGGCGAAGGTCGACGACACCATCACATCGGGGTATTGCCGTGGCGCGGACATGTAAAGATCTCGCGCCACGGCCCGACGTCGTTACGGCCCGAAAGGGTCAGGCCTTGCCCCAGAAGGCGTCTTCCTGGGCCGGGTCGGCGGTGAACAGCCACACCTCGGCCACCTTGCCGTCGGCCACCCGCATCAGGTCCACGCCCACGCCGTCCATCTCGGCGCCCGAGCGCTTGGCGGTCCAGTGGACCGGGGCGGCGACGGTGGAGCCGTTGACCATCAGCGGGGCGTTGCGGCGCAGGGTGAAGGTGCCCTCGGAGACGGTCATCATGCCGCCGATCATCGCGCCCACGGCTTCGGGGCCGTGGTGGGTGCCGGAGAACTGGTTCGCGCCTGGCTGGTGCCACACGACGTCGGCGGCGAACTGGGCGGCGACGGTGGCGAAGTCGCCTGCTTCGAGGGCGTCGAAGTAGGTGGTGGCCACGGTGAGCGGGGTGGTCATGGTTTCTCCTTTGTGCTGGTGTTGCCCTATGCTCACTAGAAGTAACCAATTACCTCAACGTAACTAATGGGCGGGTGTGCGCCATGTCACAGACGGTGCCGGACTGGAGCGTGCTCGCGGCTACCTGTCCTTCGCGGACCAGTTTGGCGCGCATTGCCAACAAGTGGACCGCGATGGTGGTTACGGTGCTGGGCAACGGACGTATGCGGTTCGGGGACTTGCGGACGAGCATCGACGGGATCAGCGGCAAGGTGCTGACCGAGACGCTCAGGGACCTCGAGCGCGACGGGATCGTCACGCGGCAGGTGTTCGCGGAGGTGCCGCCGCGGGTTGAGTACGAGTTGACGGAGCTCGGTTTCACATTGCACGAGCCGTTGCTGGTGTTGTGCCGGTGGGCGGAGAAGCACATCGCCGAGGTGATCGTGAACCGCGAGATGTACGACGCTCGCTAGTGGAGGCTCGCGGGCGCCGCGGGAGTGAGGACGCCGTCCACGTCCGGCATCACCGAGCCGCGGATCAGGTTGCGGACGACGGGCAGGCCCGAAAGCCGGAAAGCCATGTCCCGCAACGAGATCCGCCACCGCGAGGAGGGTGCCATCCAGCCGATGAACCGCCGCCCGAACGATTGGGTGTGCTCGACGGCGGGCTTCATCCGGGCCTGGTAGCGGTCGAACGCACCCTCGAAACCCGCCGAAAGCTCTTCTGCCAGCACACAAGCGCCGGTCATCGCGAGAGACGCGCCGTGGCCGGCGAACAGCGACACCGCCCCGCACGCGTCGCCGACCAGCACGACCTTGCCGCGATGCCACGACGGCATGTCCACTTGGGACACCTCGTCGTAGTAGATGTCCTGTGGTACCGCGGAAAGCAATGAAGGAGCGACCCAGCCCAGGTCACCGAACTGAGAGCGCAAGGCGGCCGCTGGATCAGCAGGCAACTCCTGCGAGGCAGAGCGGTACAACATCAACGCGGCCATCGAGCCGTCCCGCACCGCGTAGCAGCCGATCATCCGCTCCGGCACCGTCAACATCTGGTAGCGGTAACCGATCTCCGCAGCGAGCGACGCGTCCCGCACCGAGAACGCCGCCGTGTGGTGCCCCAGATACCGCACGAACGATGACGAAGGGCCGAACACCAGCTCCCGGACCCGCGAGTGCACACCGTCCGCACCCACGATCAGGTCGAACGAGCCGGCCGAACCGTCGGAGAACGTCACACGGCCGTCGTCGATGGCAGAAACCGTTACCCCATAACGGAACGAACAACGCACATCGGCACGGATCACCTCGGCGAGATCGCCCCTCAGCAGGCTGATCACGCCGGAAGCAACGGACTCGTAGGCCGACGTGGAGATCTCACTCCGCCGTCTCCCCCGCGAATCCACGCTGGTCACCGACGAGATCGGCGCGCGACGGGCCTCCAGCGCCGGCAGCAGGCCCATCCGCCGCGCCACCTCGTGACCCGGCCCGAAGAAATCGATCATGTAACCGCCAGCGCGGAACGACGGCGCCCGTTCGACGACGAGCACGTCCCACCCCGCGCGCTCCAGCCACCACGCCGAGGCAAGGCCGGCGATCCCCGCTCCCACGACCAACGCTTGTTGGGCACTCGACTTAGGCATATGCCCAATTTAACACGTGCCAGCGATCAGGGGTGCATCCTGCGACTGCTCCGGCCACCGCTCCACAACCACAGCGCGGCCACCACGGCCACCAGCACGCCAAAGGCGATGAGGCCGTCGGGAACGCCGCCGGACTCCTGTTGTTGCTGCGTGACGACCTGCGGCGCGCGAGCAGCGGGAGGCGTGGGCGCGGCCGACGAAGGCTGTGCGACCAGGGCCAGCGGGATCGCGTCGGTGTCGGCGAAGTCGACCATCCCGGTCGCCTCCAGCACCGTCATGTGGTCGAGCACGGTGTCCATGCAGACCTTGGCGTAGTCGCGGATCGCCGTGTTGCGCGTGCCGGTGCGCACGGTGGCGAGGAACTTGTAGACCACGCCGTGCGCCGCGCGAAGCCGGTTCGCGAACACGCGGTCGAACTCGGGGCTGCGGGCGGGCGCGGCCGCCATCTCGTTCAGCCAGCCCTGCTGCGCCTCGTTGGGCTGCGTCGGCAGCTGCACGTTCAGCGTGCGGGCGAGTTCGACGGTCCGCCGGTCCAGGTCGGCGTGGCCGTCGATCAGGTGCCGGCCGGCCTCCTGCACCAGCGGGTTGGCCGACTTCTCCAGCCCCATCCTCCCGGCGGGGCCCTCCCACAACCCGGCGAGTGCCACCTTCTGCAACAGGTCGCGCCCGGCCGGCCCCATCGGTCCGAACCGGGTCTGCACGTAGTCGGGGCCGAGGTCCTGCTGGGCGAACGCGGGCGGGGCACCGAGCAACAGGATCAGCAGGGAGACGAGGAGTGTCCGCATGCCGGGAGGTACGGACAGACCGCCACACGCTGACCGTTGCACAGTGCAATGTTTATCGTTTCGTTATCTTGATCGAGCCCTGTAGAACTTGCGGAGTGAGCGATGTCGACGATCTGACCGACGCGGTCCTCACCGCGTCCCGCCTGCTGATCGCCGTGTCGGCGCGCTCGCTGGCGGCGGTCGAGGAAACGCTCACGCTGCCGCAGCTCAGGATGGTCGTGCTGCTCGACAGCCGCGGCCCGATGAAGCTCACGGCGCTCGCCGATCTGCTCGAGGTCAACCCCTCGACCGCGAAGCGCATGATCGACCGGCTGATCACCTCGGACATGGTCGGCCGCGAACCGAACCCGGCCACGAAACGCGAGATCGTCGTCGCGGTCACCGAGCAGGGCCGCCGGGTCGTGGGCGAGGTGATGGCACGCCGGCGGGCCGAGATCAGCAGGATCGTGGCGCGCATGCCGGAGCACCTGCGGCACGGCCTGGTCGAGGCGCTGACCGCGTTCACCGAGGCCGGCGGCGAACCCCGCTGGTCAGCCCGTGACGAGTCGCCGGAACGGGCCCGCGACCACGCGGAAGTCGACTGACTCGTCCAACGCGCGGTGCAGCACCAACCCGTCGATGGCCGCGCCCAACAACAACGCGACCGCGTCGGCGTCTTTCACCCCGGAGTCGTGCAGCCACGCGGCAACCCTCGAACGGAAGTCGGCGACCAGCGCGGCCAGCGACGACCGCAGCTCGGGCAGCCGGTGCGCGGCCAGGAACGCCTCGGCCAGCAGCAACGACTCCGGGTCCGTGCCGGTGTAGCGGGAAAGCTCTTCCAGCATCCGCTCGATGCCGGCAGCCGGATCAGCGGCGCGCAGCACGTCCGCGGACTCGGTCAGCATCTTCGACGCGAACCGCAGCGCGGCCGTCGACAGCAGTTCCGGCACCGACGAGAAGTGGTAGTGCACGAGAGCCGCGTTGACACCCGCCCGTTCGGCGACCAGCCGCGTGGTCACCGCACCCCAGCCGACCTCACCCACCAACTGAGCGGCGGCGTCGAGAAGTTGTTCACGGGTGCGGCGACCACGATCGGCAGACTTGGGCACGCGCCCAAGATTAGCTTTCGGCCCTCTTCTTGAACGCGTCGAGCACCTCGGCCCAGCCACTCGCGTTGTCCTCGTGAGCCTTCGCGCGCAGCTCGCCGGAGCCGGCCAGCGCCTCGAACCCGCTCTCCACAACGCGCAGCCGCGTGCCGGCACCCTCCGGCGTGAGGGTGAACTCGACCAGCGTCGTGTTGTCAGAGGTCAGCTCCTCGCCCTCGAACGCGCTGGCCCAGCGGTACGACACGAAGCTCCGCGGCTTCACGGCCTCGGCACGCACCGGGAAGTCGCCGTACCGCTCGTTCTTGCACAGGGTCGTCTCGCCCTCGACAGCCACACCGGAGGGCGTCGAGGCCACCCACCACCCCGGCTCGGTCACCAACTGCCAGACCCGCTCCAGCGGTGCCTCGATCACGGTCTCGCGTTCGATCCGGTCCACGGTCACGACAACTCCTGAAGTCCGCCAACAAGTGCAACCCCAGAGTTGCACATCCCCCGAGGATGCGCAACTCCAGGGTTGCATGTCCCTCCCGCACCCGAACGCGGGAGATGTTCTACGGGCGGGCGCCGATCGAGTTCACGATCACCGAGGTCACTGCGGAGGAGCTGCGGACCGTGCCCTTCTCCAAGGTGCCCTTGTCCCCGGACTGGTCCTCGGCGATGACCTCCCTGGTGCCGATGAAGTCACCGTTGTCCGGGTCGATGATGATCTCGGTGAAGTCGTCGTAGTACCTCTTGCCGAGCGCGACGCCTTCCTTGCCGTCGAGGTTCGCCCGCTTGTCCGTGACGACCAGGCCCGGCAACTGGGCGAGCGCGCGGAAGATGTTCGCGCGCACCTCGGCGGGGAACTGACCCGACCGCAACGCTTCCAGAGCCGACATGAACGCACCCGCGTCCTCGGCGTGGCCCTCCTCCCTGAGCTTGGCCAGCAGCGCCGCCGGGTCCTTCGGCAGCGAGGCGATGAACTCGGGCGTCGGGTTGTGGAACGAGCCGACGGTGCAGCGGTCCGGGTAGCCCTCGGCGAAGTAGGAGTACATGCCGCACTTGGCGCGGAACTCCTCGCCGTCCTTGAACGCGGTGCCGGCCTCCGGATCGCCCTCACCCTCGTGGCCGTCGACCCACTTCACCGAGTAGATCCTGTTCCGCAACATCCACTCGTCGCGGCGGTCGGCGGGAATCCACTCCTCGGTGGCCGAGTCGGTGGTCCACGCCTTGTCGGAGCCCCACTCCCCGGTGATGCCGGTGTAGTGGCTGCGCACATAGCGGTACTGACCGGGGCCGACCGGCCGGTCGACGACGCGGGAGGCGAGGTCCGCGGCCTTGATCAGCTCCTCGGCGGCGGACGCCGGGTTGCTGCCGACGCCGGTCAGGTCGACGGTCGACGCGGCCAGGCCGGCACCGGCCAGCACGGTGACGGCGGCCGCCGCGGCGAGCCAGCGGGTGCGGCGGCGCGGCCGGTGCTCGGCACCGACGGCGATCGGCTCGGCGACTTCGGCGCGCGTCTTGAGAGCGGCCGCCAGCGCGACCTTGCCGGCGGCGACGTCGAACTGGACGGGCTCGTCGCCGGCACGGGAAAGCGCGGCGTCGAGCACTCGGTCGAGGGTCTCGGGCTTGGTCGGCTCAGACATGGCTGTCCTCGGTGAAGTCGTGGTCGGTCGCGGCGAGGCTGGTGCGCAGCCGGGCACGCCCGCGGTGCAGTCTGGTGCGCACGGTGGCCACCGGGACGTCGAGCGCCACAGCGATCTCGGTCGGCGAGAAGTCCGCCCACGCGTTGAGCAGCAGCACCTCGCGTTCCTCGACGCGCAGTTCGGCGAGCCAGGCGGTCAGCGGTCCGGCGAGCACGTCCGCGTCCGCCGCGGCGCTCACCCGGTCACCGATGTCGGCTTCGTCGGTGCGGGCCGCGTACTCCTTGCTCCACGCACGCAGCTTGCGTTCCTCCGCACGCACGTGACCGCGCAGCAGGTTCGTCGCCACGCCGTAGAGCCACGCACGCACCGCGTCGGCCTCGTAAGCCTGCCCTTGCCGTTGGTCCCAGAGCACCAAGAAGGCCTCAGAGACAACGTCCTGCGCGGTGTCGGTGCCGACCCGCCTGGCCACGTAGCGGTGCAACCGCTCGGCCGTCGATTCGTAGAGAGTCAGCAGCGCGGCCTCGTCCAGCACGCCGGGCGCCTCGTCTTCGATGGTCAGCGCCACGGGCGCCACGTCGCTTCGCACATGACTACCTGGCCGCAGCCCCCACGAGCGTTCCCGGCGTGTGCTCACCGCCACATCGTGGGGTGTCCGATCAGATCTCGCTCGGGTACGGGTGCCGTGCCGTGAACTCGGCCGCGGTCATCCCGAACAGCACCACGTCGTGATGGCGCCCGGCGAAGAACTCGTGGTCGCGCAGCCTGCCCTCCTCGTGGAAACCGAGCCTGCGCTGCAGCGCCATCGACGGTTCGTTGAAGCCCCACACGCTCGCCTCGCACTTGTGGAACCTGCGCTCGCCGAACATGAAGCCCAGCAGCAACGTCACCGCCTCGGACGCGTAGCCGCGCCGCCAGTGGTCCCGGCCGAGCGCGATGCCGTAGGAGAACCGGCCGGCCCTGTGGTCCACCGAGTGCGTCGACGTCGACCCGACGAGCGCACCGTCCTCACACGACTCGATCGCCAGCTGGAACTGGTCGCGTTCCGCCTGCCGGAGCGCGGCCTTCTGCGCCCACTCGCGTTGCCGGGCGGCCGACGACGGCGGGTGGATCATGTCGGCGGCCCGCTGGGTGGCGGAGTCCTGGTCGAACTTCTGGAAGGACTCCCAGTCCTCGGGTTCCACCGCGCGCAGGCGAACGAGCCGTCCGGTCCAGACGTTGGTCATCCGGAGATCGAATCCGCCCGGCTCGCCCAGAGGCAACTCGTTTCAGGAACACGATCGGGTGACTACTAAGATCGTCCTGGTGACCGCCTACGACGACCTCGAGCTCGACACGACAGTGCTGCCGGAACGCCAGCAGAACATCCTGGTCGCCATCCGCGACTGGGTGGTGGAGCACGGCTACTCCCCCAGCACGCGTGAAATCGGCGAGGCGGTCGGCCTGAAGTCGTCGTCGAGCGTCTCCAAGCACCTGTCCGCGTTGGAGGACAAGGGTTTCCTGCGCCGCGGCAGCTCGGTGACGCGGCCGATGGACGTGCGGGTCTTCCTGAGTGAGACCCCGTCGCCCGCGCGGGTCTCGGAGGACTCGATCTCCGTGCCCGTCGTCGGTGACATCGCCGCCGGTACGCCGATCTCGGCCGTCGAACACGTGGACGACGTGCTCAACCTGCCGCGCGGGCTGGTCGGGCGCGGCAGCAACGTGTTCGCGCTGCGCGTGCGCGGTGACTCGATGATCGAGGCCGCGATCTGCGACGGCGACATGGTCGTGGTCCGGCAGACGCACGAGGCGTACAGCGGGCAGATCGTCGCCGCGATGATCGAGGAAGAGGCGACGGTCAAGGTCTACCAGCGCCGCAACGGTCACGTGTTCCTGGAGCCGCGCAACCCCGACTACCCGGTGATCGACGGCGACAAGGCCGTGATCCTCGGCATCGTGGTCTCGGTTCTCCGCAGCGTCTAGAGAACGCCCCAGTCGCGTTCCTTCAGGTGCTCGGCCACCGCTCGCACGGCCGGGGCGGGAGCTCCGCGGGTCACCAGGTAGAGGGTGTTGAGCGGCGGCACTTCCGGGTGGTGCAGCTGTTCGACGGATCCGGCGGTGATGGCGGGTTCGGCCAGGTAGCGAGGCAGCGCGGACACGCCCGCACCGGCGATCACCGCGGCCAGCACCGCGCGCAGGTCCGGCACGACGATCGCCGTGGGGTTCTTCGGGCGTTTGCCGAACTCGCTGCGCCAGTACCTCCTGATGATCGGCAGCTCGTCCGAGTAGGCGACCAGCGGCAGGTGTTCGAGTGCGCGCGCCGGGTCCTCGGCGAGCAGCTCACGATCCACGGTTCTGGCCAGCAGAGGCGGCCCGACCAGCAGGAACTCCTCATCGGTCAGCGGGCTCGCGGTCAGTCCCGCACCGGGGCGGACCGCGGACAGCACGATGTCGAGCTGTCCGGCTTTGAGCGCGTTGAGCAGGTCGTTCGCCAGGCCGAGGGTGATCTCCACCCGGATCCCCCGCTGGGTCAGCGGGGTGAGGGCGGACATGCCGCGGGTGGTCATGAACTCGGCCGCTCCCCCGATCCTGACCGTGCCTTCGAGGGCGGGCGCGGGGTCGAGAGCGCTTCGGAGCTGGTCGACGTGCGGGCCTGCGCGTCGAGCGAGTTCGTCGGCCCGGTGCGTGGCGGTGACGCCGCGACCGCCCCTGATGAACAGGGGTTCGCCGAGGTCCCTCTCCAGTCTGGCGAGCTGGCCGCTCACCGCGGGCTGGGTGAGCCCGCGCCTGGTCGCGGCGGCCGTGATCGACCCGCCGCGGTAGATCTCCAGGAACGTGGCCAGGAGATCCAGGTCTGTCAACTTCTCGGCCATAAGGCAGCTTATAGCTCATCCGACACGCTTGAAGGATTCGTGATGGTATTGGCCGCATGAAGAAGCTACTGATGGTCGTGACCGGAGCCGACTCGCTGACGCTGGCGGACGGCACGAACCACCCCACGGGGTTCTGGGCCGAGGAAGTGGTCGAGTCGGTGCGCGTGCTCCGCGAGGCCGGCGTCGAGGTCACCGTGGCGACACCAGGCGGTGTCGTGCCGACCGTCGACAAGGCGAGCCTGGACGGCAGGTTCGACGACGCCGTCGCGTCGCTCGAGGACCTGCGCGCGCCCGCGACGCTGGCGTCGATGAAGGCGGCCGACTTCGACGCGATCTACCTGCCCGGCGGCCACGGCCCCATGACGGACCTGGCGTTCGACCAGGACCTGGGCACGCTGCTGGCGGACTTCCACGACAGCGGCAAGCTCGTCGCGGCACTGTGCCACGGGCCGGCCGGGCTGCTCAGCGCGGTCAGGGCCGACGGCACGTTCGTGTTCGCCGGCAAGGAGCTGACGGTGTTCAGCGACGAGGAGGAGCGCATCGGCGGCCTGGACGTCCCCTACCTGGTCGCCGGACGGCTGGCCGAACTGGGCGCGCGCGTCACGCCGGGTGAGCCGTGGTCGAACACGGTGGTGGTGGACGGCAGGTTCGTGACGGGTCAGAACCCGCAGTCCACTGTGGCCACCGCGACTCAGGTCGCCGCGCTGATCTAGCCCAGGAATGAGCTAGCGCAGCGCTGCCGCGATCCGTTGCAGCAGGGCCTGTTCGTCGGCCTTGGTGACCGGCAGCTCGTTCGGCGCGTTGTCCCAGTCGACGCCGTCCAGCCCCAGCACGGACTTCCGGTCGAAGTCGAGAGCCTCGTCCGCCATCTCCGGCCGCAGCAGGTCGATGACGAGCCCTGTGTCCACGGTGGTGTGCCCGGCGAGCAGGGCGGCGTCGTAGAGGTCCTTGGCCTGCGGGTACATGTCGGTCGCGAGCCACTGGAGCTTCCAGGCCAGTGACAGCTCCTGGTTCGCGGCCAGCAGGATCGTGCCGGTGACCTCGACGGTGCTCTGCGGGCACGCAGCACGTCTGTCCACACGAGCACGGTCAGCCGGGATCCCCTTAGCCGGGACGAACGGACCCGGCCGAGTGCGCGCGCCCGGCGTTCGGCGAGGATCCCGCCCAGCAACGCCAGGTCGAGCCACGCCACCGACACCCGCACCGCGGCGGCGAGCGACGCTCCGGCGGCCAGGTCCGCGCGGTTCAGCCGCCGCAACGACAAACCCGCGACCACCACCAGTGCCAGCGCGACCGGAGTCAGCCAGACCGCCTCGACGGCAGCGAAGTCCGGCCGCAGGAACAACGCGAGCACGGCCACCCCGGCCAGCACGCTCAGCCAGGTCTGCGGGCGCACCCGGAACCGTTGCAGGACAACGGCACTCGCCACCACCGCGATCCCGACCGCGGCGGCACCGGTGAACAGCAACGGCCCTGGCGGCGCGGTCGCCCCCACCACACCGAAGACAGCGGCGGGCCACACCGCGCCACCCGCCGCGCCGAGCCCGAGCAGGCCGAGGAAACGGGGCATCAGCAGCGCGGCCCGGTCCACCGGCGAGGCCAGCACCCAGAACATCCGGTCACGGCCCGCGAACACCGGCCCGAACGCCAGCAGCACCTTGAGCAGCACCACCGCCGCCAGCACGGACAACCACAGCGCGGTCCACTCGCTCGCGCCCTGCTGCCCGGTCTTCTCCAGCCCTTTGAACGCGACACCCCAGGCGATCGCGCCGAAGATCGCCGTGGTGACGAGCCGTTCGTAGAGGCGGGCGAGCCGGAACCGCCACGGTGGCGGCGGACGCCTCAGCCGGTGCCGGACCTCGCCCGCCGACGGGATCACAGGAGCACGGAGCTGTCGGCGACCGCGTCGACGAGATCCCGGTCGTGCGAGGCGAACACGACGGCGACCCCGGCCGCCTTCTCCGCCTTCAGCCGCTCGCGCAGCCACGTGCGTCCCTGCACGTCGAGCCGCTGCTCCGGCTCGTCCAGGATCAGCAGGCCGCGTGGCCGCACGAAGCACGAGGCGAGGCCCAGCCGGTGCCGCTGCCCGCTCGACAACGTGGGCGGCAACTGGTCACGCACCTCGGACAGGCCCAGCTCACCCAGCACGTCGAGCACTTCGCGTTCGGGTTCCGGCGTGCCGTGCAGCCAGGCGACCAGCCGCAGGTGCTCCACGACGGACACGTCCGGGAAGTAGTCGGCGTCGTCCAGCAGGGCGGCGGTCAGCGCGCGGAACGACGCGGAGGCCTCGTCGCGCACCGCTCCGCCGACCAGCACCTCGCCCGCGTCGTGGGTCTCGGCGCCGACCAGGCACTTGAGCAGCGTGGACTTGCCGGAACCGTTGCGGCCCTCGATCGCCACGGCCTCTCCCGCCGCGACGGTGAAGCGGAGGCCGGTGAACACGGGGTCGTCGCCGTAGCTCTTGCGGACGTCCCGCACCTCAAGCATGTGATCAGGGTAATGGGAATAGCTCGGGCACCCGTGCGTTAAGGTAGATGCAAACGCATGGAACTTGAGGACAGAAGGAGGCGGGTGCCGTGCAGTTCGGAATCTTCTCGGTGAGCGACATCACCAGGGACCCGGTGAGCGGCGAGACCCCCAGCGAGGCCGAGCGGATCGACGCGATCGTGCAGATCGCCGAGAAGGCCGAGGAAGTTGGATTGGACGTGTTCGCGATCGGCGAGCACCACAACCCGCCGTTCTTCTCGTCCGCGCCCAGCACGCTGCTCGCCCACATCGCGGCGAGGACCGAGAGGCTGATCGTCAGCACCGCGACGACGCTGATCACCACCAACGACCCGGTGCGCATCGCGGAGGAGTACGCGATGTTGCAGCACCTGTCGAAGGGCCGCATGGACCTGATGCTGGGCCGTGGCAACACCGCACCGGTCTACCCGTGGTTCGGCGCGGACATCCGGCAGAGCCTGCCGCTGGCGCTGGAGAACTACAACCTCCTGCACCGGTTGTGGCGCGAGGACGTCGTGGACTGGGAAGGGAAGTTCCGCACCCCGTTGCAGGGCTTCACCTCCACGCCGCGGCCGCTGGACGACCTGCCGCCGTTCGTGTGGCACGGCTCGATCCGCACGCCGGAGATCGCCGAGCAGGCCGCCTTCTACGGTGACGGCTTCTTCGCGAACAACATCTTCTGGCCGAAAGAGCACTACATGCGGCTGATCAAGTTCTACCGGCAGCGGTACGCGCACTACGGCCACGGCACGGAGAAGCAGGCCATCGTCGGTCTCGGCGGTCAGGCGTACATCGCGAAGCGGTCGCAGGACGCGCTGAAGGAGTTCCGGCCGTACTTCAACGAGGCGCCGGTCTACGGGCACGGGCCGAAGATGGAGGACTTCATGGAGATGACGCCTCTGTCGGTCGGCAGCCCGCAGCAGGTCATCGACAAGACGCTGACCTTCCGCGAGCACTTCGGCGACTACCAGCGCCAAATGTTCCTGATGGACCACGCCGGTCTGCCGTTGAAGATGGTGCTCAACCAGCTCGACCTGCTGGGCGAGGAAGTGGTTCCGGTGCTGCGCAAGGAGATCGAGGCGCGGCAGGACCCGGAGACCGCCAAGCCGCCGACGCACGCGGTGCGCCTCAAGGAGAAGTACGGCGACCAGCCGGCCCGTCAGCCCAAGCCGAACGCCAACCGGGGTGACAACGTCACGGGTGGCTCGCCCTACCAGGACACCGAATGACCCGGGCGAACGAGGCGTGGGAGTCCCTGATGAGGGCCTACGCCGTGCTGATGAAGCAGTTCAACGCGGAGGACGTCTGGGGCGACCTGACGATGCGCGAGTACGACGTCCTCTACACGTTGTCCAAGTGCGGCAGTCCACTCAGGATGAGTGAGCTGAACCGCCACGTGCTGCTGAGTCAGCCCGCCCTGTCCCGCATGGTCGACCGCCTGGTCGACCGCGGGCTGGTGGACCGCTGCCCAGATCCCGGTGACCGCCGGGGTGTGCGCCTGTCGCTCACCCCGGCCGGCCGGAAGACCCAGCAGGAGATCGGCCGCCCGCACGCCCGCAGCGTCACGCGCGCCCTGAGCGTGCTCACGCCGGAAGAACTCGACCAGCTCGCCGCGATCACTCGCAAGCTGGCGGAGAACGAGGAGAGATGACAGCACAGCCGCAGTCTTCGACACAGTTGCAGCTCGTCATGGTGTCGGCCGGCACGAGCGACCCGTCGTCCACGCGCCTGCTCGCCGACCGCGTCGCCCAGCGCGTGGCCACGCTCGGGCAGCAGAAGCAGCTCACCGTCGAGATCCAGACCGTCGAACTGCGCGAGCTGGCGAGCGAGATCGCGAACGCCCTGGTGTCCAACCACATCGGCGCGAAGCTGCAGAAGGCGATCACGGCCCTGCAGCACGCGGACGGCATCGTCGCCAGCACCCCGGTCTACAAGGCGGGCGCGAGCGGGCTGTTCACGTCGTTCTTCCAGATCCTGGACAACGACCTGCTGATCGCCAAGCCCGTCGTGCTCGCCGCGACCGCCGGCACGGCCCGGCACGCGCTCGTGGTCGACGACCAGATGCGCGGCCTGTTCGCCTACCTGCGGACCGTCGTGGTGCCGACGTCGCTGTTCGCCGCGACCGAGGACTGGACGGACCCCGGGCTGAACAAGCGCATCGACCGCGCGGCCCTCGAACTGGTGGTGCTCATGGCCTCCGGGTTCGAGAAGCAGGTGCGCGACGAGTCGTGGGGCAGCTACCAGCACGAGTTCGGCAGCGCGGGCGGCACCGAGCTGTCGATCGACTTCGACTCGGACCTGATGCGGCTCGCCGCGGGTGGCGCAGCCAACTAGAAGTCGGCGCCGCGCGAGAGCTTTTCGTGCGCGCGGAGCTCAACGAGTGCATTTTCGTGCATGGCAACGGCGGCGTCGTACGCGGCGCCGCCGAGCACCAGCCGTTGCGGCGGTTGGGGTGCGTCCATCGCACTGAGCACGGCGCGCACTCCGCGTTCGGGATCGCCCGGCTGTTTGCCGTCCTGGTCCACGAACGCCGCACGGATGCCGTCCACCAACCCCAGATAGGCGTCGACGGTCTCGTGCACGGGCGCGTTCTGGAAGCCTGCATACGCCTTGGTGCGAAACGATCCCGGCTCGACGACCAGCACCCGCACGCCGAACGGCTCGACCTCCTGGCGCAACGTCTCCGACAGGCCTTCGAGCGCGAACTTCGCCGCCGAGTAGTAGCCGAACCCCTGCACACCGACGAGACCGGCCAGCGACGACATGTTCACGATCCAGCCGCCGCCCCGCGCCCGCATGCCCGGCAACACCGCCCGCACCAGCGTGACCACGGCGAACAGGTTCAGGTCGAAGCTGAGCCGAACCGTGTCGTCCTGGGTGCCCTCGACCGAGCCGTACCAGCCGCGGCCCGCGTTGTTGACCAGCACGTCGATCCCGCCGAACCGCTCCTCCGCCACCGCGACCGCCGCGCGAACCTGGTCGGCGTCGGTGACGTCGAGGCTCAGGACGAGCACCCGGTCGCCGTACCGCGAAGCCCATTCGCGCAGCTCATCGGGGCGACGAACGGTCAGCACCACCCGATCTCCCCGCTCCAGGGCGGCCTCGGCGTAGGCCATCCCGAACCCGCCGGGCGTCCCTCCCGTGATGAACCAGGTCTTCATCAGACTTCACCTTCCGCTATAGCGATTCATGTAGCGCTACATAAGCTACTATAGCGACATGCAGAACGCACGGGATCGGCTCCTGCTCGCCGCGGCGGAGATGCTGGAGAGCGGCGGCAAGGTGTCCACGAGGGCCGTGTGCGAACGCGCCGGGGTGCAGGCACCGACGCTGTACCACCACTTCGGCAGCAAACAGGGCCTGATCGACGCCGTGCTCAACCATGGTTTCACCCAGTACGTCGCGGTGGAGAGCTCCGGCGACCCGCTCGGTGACCTGCGCGAGGGCTGGGACCGGCACGTGCGGTTCGGGCTGGAGCACCCGTCGTTCTACGGACTGCTCTACGGCCGGGCCGAGCCGGGAAAGCCCTGTGCCGTCACCGCTCCCGCGCACGCCGCCCTTCGAGACAGGTTCACCGAAGCCGCCGCCCAGGGCCTGCTGAAGGTGCCCGCGGACACCGCCGCGGAACAGGTGCTCGCCGCCAACGTCGGCGTGACGCTGACCCTGATCACGCAGGCCGAACCGGACTCAGAGCTGTCCGCGGGCGTCCGCGAGGCGGCACTCGCCGGCGTGCTGCACGCGACCGGGGCGGAGACTCATGACCGGGCGAGCACCGCGCTCACCCTGCGCGCACTGGTCGACGTCGACCCCGGCGACCTCACGCCGGGCGAGCGCGCGTTGCTCGGCGAACTGCTGGACCGGCTGGCCCGCTAGACCACGCGGTGCTCCTCCGACCAGGGCACCAGCTTTCGTTCGGCGTAGCTCAGGCCGTAGAACAGCGCGACGCTCATGATCGCGAGCAGCGCCATCGCCGCGAAGGCCAGCGAGGTGTTGGCGCTGCCGCCGGACAGGCTGATCACGTACCCCAGTCCGGCGCTGGAGCCGACGAACTCGCCGATCACCGCCCCGATGACGGCCAGCGTGATCGACACCTTCAGCCCGACGAAGATCTGCGGCACCGCGTGCCGCAGCCGCAGCTTGAAGAACTCGTGGTGGCGAGAGGCGTCCAGCGACCGGAACAGCTCGACCAGCTCGCCCGGCGTGGACTTCATGCCGGACGCGGTCGAAATGACGATCGGGAAGATGCACACCAGCACCACCATGAGCACCTTCGAGGAGATGCCGAACCCGAACCACACCACCACGATCGGCGCGATGGCGACCTTCGGCACGGCGTTGAGCGCGACCAGCAGCGGGTAGAACATCCGCTCCAGGACCGTCGAGCCGACGATCAGCAACGCCAGCGGCACACCGATCACGATGGACAGCCCGAAGCCGGACACGGCCTCCCACAACGTGATCAGCGACTGTTCCAGCAGGTAGCCGGGCACCTCCAGGAACTCGGCGACGACGTCCGCCGGCGACGGCACCAGGAACGGCTCGATCCCGAACACGATCGTCGCGAGCCACCAGGCGCCGATGATCGCCAGCAGGCCCAGCACCGGCAGCACGACCTTCACGCCGTCACCTCCGCCAGCAGCTCGCGCAACTCCCGGCTCACCTCGTCCAGTTCGACCTGCCCCAGCGCGCGTGGCCGGGGCAGGTCGACGTCGACGATCCGGTGGATTCGGCCGGGACGCGGGCTGAGGACCACGATCCGGTCGGCGAGCAGCACGGCCTCGTCGATCGAGTGCGTCACGAACACGACCGTGCGCGGCAGTTCCAGCTGAACCCGTTGCAGCTCCTCGGAAAGCTCGGTCCGGGTGATCGCGTCCAGCGCCGAGAACGGTTCGTCCATCAGCATCACCCGCGGGCTCTGGATCAGCGACCGGCACAGCGACACCCGTTGCCGCATACCGCCGGACAGCTCGTGCGGCAGCCGTTCCTCGAACCCGCCGAGCCCGGTGAGGTCCAGCAGCTCGTGCGCCCGGTCCCGGTACTTCCGTTGCGCCAGGCCGAAGATCTCGATCGGCAGCAGCACGTTCGACAGCACCGACCGCCACGGCAGCAACGCCGGGCGCTGGAACATGAACGAGACGTCACGCCGAGGCTTCTCCACCCGCTCCCCGGCCACGAGGACGTGGCCCTCCGAAGGCTTGAGCAGACCGGCGATCAGGCGCAGCAAGGTCGACTTGCCGCAGCCGGAACGCCCGATCACCGCGACGAACTCGTGCTCGCCCACCTCCAGGCCGATCCCTGCCAACGCGGCGACGCTGCCGAAGGTGTGCGAGACGCCGTGCAGACCGATCACTTCGGTGCCAGTCCGAACGACGCCAGGTCGTCGGGACGCACCGAACCCGCGGGGATCGCGCCCGCGTCCACGAGCGTGCTGATGATCTTCTCCACCCGCGGCTGGGTCAGTTCGCCGGTGGGTCCGCTGAACCCGGACGGCTTCACGTAGGACGCCATCAGCCCGGCCTCGGCGCTGGCCACGCCCGCGTCCTGGGCCGGTTGGTGCTTCTTGAGGATCCGGCCGAGCTCGTCCGGGTGTTCGATCGCGTACTCCAGGCCCTTGAGCAGTGCGTCCCTGAACTTGGGCACCAGGTCGGCCTTGTTCGCCGCGATCTCCTTCGACGTCACCAGCGCGTTGCCGTAGAGGTCCGGAACCAGGTCGCCGTACGGCAGCACGACCGCCTTCCTGCCCTTCGCCGCGGCCTCGATCAGTGGTTTGCCGACGACGAACTGCCCGATCCCGTCGACCTGCCCGGCCGCCAGCAGCTGCGGAAGCGCGGGCGGTGCGGACGGCACGAACTGGACCTTCGCCGGATCGATGCCCGCCGCCTTGGCGTAGACCGGGAACATCACCTGGTTCGTGGAGCCGGGCTGGTCGCCGATCTTCTTGCCCACCAGGTCGGCGGGCTTGGAGATCCCGCTGCCCTCCAGCGCGACGATCGCGGCGAGCGAGCGCTGGTGGATGGCCGCGACCGTGGTGACCGGCAGCTTCTCCTTCGCGATGGTGATCGCGGTGGCGGTGAAGTCCGCGATGCCGAAGTCCGCGCGTCCGCCCGCGACGAGTTTGAGCACGTCGACGCTGCCGGTGCCCGGCGTGATCGTGACGTCGAGACCGGCCTGCTCGAAGAAACCCTTCTCCTGCGCGACGTACGCGTACGCGTCCCGGCCGAACGTGCTGAACGACGTCAGATAGCTGACCTTGGTCTTCGCCGCCGCCGGCTCCGGCGATCCACCGCAGGCCGCGACGGCCAGTGTGATCGCGAGCAGGACAGCTGAAACCGCTTTCCTCATGATCCCCTCCCCCGAAGGCGCCCTCACGGTCGAACATAGAGGTCGGGGAGGACGGATGAACACGACCAATCTGCCCGTGGCCGTGATCGGCGCGGGCCCGATCGGTTTGATCACCGCGCTGGGGCTGGTCTCGCACGGGGTGCCGGTGATGGTTTTCGAGGCGGGGAACGACCTGTCCGGCGAGACCAAAGCGGGCACGATTCTGACGCGCACGCTGGAAGTTCTCGACCGCTACGACGCGCTAGGGCCGGTGCTGGAGGCGTCGCTGCGGATCGACGAGATCGGCGAGCTGGACCGGGCGACCGGGATTTCGACCGGAAGCGTGTTCACCGCTGCTCTGGCGGACGAGACGCGGTTTCCGTTCGTCATCAACATTCCGCAGCACGAGCTGGAGCCAGTGCTCGCGGAGGTGCTGGAAGAGCGCGCTCCCGGAGCGTTGCGACTGCGGCACCGGTTGGTGGACTTCTCTCAACACGACGGTGGCGTGACGCTGCATCTGGAGACGCCGGACGGCCTGGTGGAGTTCGCGGCGGCGTACGTGCTGGGCTGCGACGGCGGGCGCTCGACCGTGCGCGAACGGCTCGGGGTGGACGTCGACGGGCACACGCTGGAGCAGCGGTACATGCTGGTCGACCTGGTGTGCGATCTGGACATCGGCAATCCGCGCGACTACCCGTACCTGGCCTACTTCGGCGACCGCGAGGAGTGGATGGTCCTCGTGCGACAGCCGCACTGCTGGCGGTTCGTGTTCCCACTGGCGCCCGGACGCCCGGAGCCGACGTCCGACGAGCTGCGCGACAAGGCACTTCACTTCATCGGCGAGGTCGACGAGCTGAAAGTGCTCGGCAGCAACGTCTACACGGTGCACCACCGCGTGGCGTCGTCGTGGCAGCGCGGCCGGGCGTTCCTGATGGGCGACGCCGCGCACCTGATCACTCCGATGTGGGCGTTGGGCCTGAACACCGGCGTGCTCGACGCGTCCAACCTGCCGTGGCGGATCGCGTGGGTGTGTCGCGGGTGGGCCTCACCGGACCTGCTCGGTGGCTATGAACGCGAACAGGCACCCGTGGCGATCAACGGTTCCGGGGCGATGGCCGAGGCGGCGCGGGCGGTGATGGACCGGCGGCTGGACTCGGTGGCGGGCTGGAGCGACGCGATGACCCGCACGTTGCTCGGCGTGCGGCTGGGCGAGGACTGGTCGCTGGTCCGCTCAGCAGGCCCGTTGCGGGTCGGAGATCGCGTCCCGGACCTGCGGGTTTTCGCCCTGCGCGGCCCCGTTCACCTGCACGAGCTGTGCCGCGACTCGTTCGTGGCCCTGCATCTCACCGACGCGCGCCGCCGACCGCCGGTGGCCGGCGATCTGCCCGGTCTGCGTCAGGTCTTGGTGAGCCGGTGGGACGCGCCGCACGACTCGGGCCTGCGAGATCGCGCCTACTTCGATCCCGGTTCGGTCGTCCGTGATCGCTTCGGCCTCGGCGACGCGGTGGTGCTGGTGAGGCCCGACGGGCACGTGGCATTCGTCGAACCCTGGACCGCCGACTCGTGGCGGCACGTCCAGGACCGGTACCTGCGGGAGGTGGGCCTTGAGGGGTGACGTGGTGGTGTCGCCGTCGGGTGAGGAGATCGTGCTCGTCGACGTCGGCCAGCGCGTGCTGTACGACGACCCGGTGGTCAGGGTGTGGGAGGTCCAGCTCGAACCGGGCGAGACCCACCCGTGGCACCTGCACCACAACCCGTACGTCGTGCTGAGCATCGGCGGCTCGGAAGGCCGCATGGACTGGCTCGACGGCAGCGAGCCCAGGTTCATCTCGGAGCACCGCGGCGGCTCGGTCTACCGGCCCGTGTCGCCCGTCCACCGGCTGACCAACATCGGCACGTCCTTCTACCGCAACCGGCTCGTCGAACTGAAGGACCTGGGCGAGAACCTGCCGGAGCCGCTCGACGTCTCGGCGCCGCTGGACATCTTGGCTGACGACGTCACCGTGTGGACCGTCGCGGACTCCTCGCTCGACCTGGAGGGGCCGCACGTCCTCGCCGCCCTCGACACCGAGGACGTGCGGCTCCACCCCGGCGGACCGTGCTCGCTCGACGGCGAGTGGTTCGTCGTCGAACTGCGCTACTTGTTCAGGTAGGGCTCGATGTCTTCCATCTCGGCGACCTGACGCACCTCGACCGACATCTCCTCGACGCCGGCGAAGCAGGTGATGTACTCCTCCGCCACGGCCGTGGCCTCGGCGAGGTCCTTCGCGTTGATCAGCACGAACCCGCCGACGACCTCCTTGGCCTCGGCGAACGGCCCGTCGATGGACTTGACCGCGGTGCCGCGCCTGCGCACGACCGAGCCGACCTTCTGCACGCCTTCAGCGCCGAGCAGGACGCCGTTCGCGGTCAGCTTGTCGATGAACCCGTTCATCCGCTCGATCAGCTCGGCGTTCGGCTCCCACGAAGCCGGATCGTCTTCCTGGACCCGGTGCATGAGCATGAACCGCATGTTCTCTCCTCGGTGTCGACTGGCAGCGTTCGACCACTGCCACCCCTGCGTCGATCGGCGTCACGGAGCTTTCGACATTTCCGCCATCATGGCCAGGTGAACTTTTCCAGGCTGGTCGCGTTCGTGCTGGCTGATACCGGCGCTCGCCGCCACGGTCAGCACACCTGCGGCAAGCCCGGCTCCAGGGACCACGTCCACGGGTTCTCCTGCCGATCTCCCGCGACATCGGTCTTGCAGCGATGACGTGTCGTCAGCCTTCACCCGCTCCCCTGTGGTGCGCGAGGTGCGCCGCCTGGCTCAGCTGAACGCGGCGTGACACGAGGTGGTCGGCCGTTCGCAACACCAGCGCGGCCATCGTGATCGACGGGTTGGACGTGCCGAGCGACGGCATGCTGCCGCAGCCCACCGCGTACAGGTTCGGGTGGTCCCAGCACCGTTGCCACTGGTCCACCACCGAGTCCCGCCTCGAAGCACCCATCACGTGCGTGCCGCCGCCGTGCCCGGCGCCCCAGTAGCGCAGCGGTTCGCCGTTGTGCTCGAAGTACTGGTCGTCGTCCGGTTTGTACGACGTGTGGTCGTCGGCCCCGAGCAGTTCGAAGATCTGGTCCGAGGCCCGCTTCGCGGCCAGCAGGCCGTCCTTCACGTAGTCCGACAGTCCGTAGTGGATGCTCGGCCGCGGGTTGCCCAGTGCGTCGCGGTCCGCTGCGAGCGTGACGCGGTTCGCGGGGTCGGCTTCCTGCTCGATCTCGAACTGGAGCGCGAACTGGCGGCCGACCCGGTCTGCCACGGCCTGCCGGAGTGCCTTGCCGCGCAGGCCCGCCGCGACGAACTCGGCCGTGTCGGAGTCGGGGCTGCCGGCCGACCAGCCCCAGCCCCAGTTGCCGATCTCGACGCGGAACGGCGCCCGCGTGCAGCGTTGCGGACCGGTTCGGAAGGCCTCGATGCCCGTGGTCGAGCCGGGTCCGCGGAACGGGCCGATCTGGTGTGGCATGAGTGCCCACGTGAGCAGCGCGGGGTGGTCCATCAGGTTGCGGCCGACCTGGTCGCTGCTGTTCGCGAGCCCGGACATCAGCAGCAGCTTGGCGTTCTCGATGGCGTGCGCGGCGAGGATGACCACGTCCGCTTCTTCCTCGTGCCGCGTGTGCCTGCCGGTCGTGTCGTCCTCGTATCGCTGGTAGCTGACCTTGGTGATGCGCCCGAACTCGTCGGCGTGGACCCGGTTCACGACGCACCTGGTGCGCAGTTCGACGTTGGGAGGCCAGCGTTTCTGGGTGCGGTGCGGCGTGTACTTGGCTTGCTCCGGGCAGATCGGCACACAGCTCGCGTACCCGGCGCACAGGTTGCCGTCCGGCCGGTAGCCGGCCGTCGGTTTGCCGTTGCGCGCCTGCGGTGTGCCCACGACCAGCAGCTCGTGCCCGTCGATGCTCGCACCGTCCACAACGGACGCGATCGCGTGGTCGAGGTACGTGCGGGGCAAGGCGTGCATGGGATAGCGGTAGCCGTCCGCGACGGGGAGGTGCTGGCGTTGCTCGTCGGCGTCGGCCGAGATCCCGATCTCCCACTCAGCGGCGCGGTAGTACGGCTCCAGGTCGTCGTAGGAGATGGGCCAGTTGCGACCGTGGCCGAGGTCGGCGGCGTGGAAGTCCTCGGGATGCATCCGGGGCGTGATCCCGGTCCACGCGGTGCCGGTGCCGCCGTTCATCCGCAGGTACGGGCTCGAGTACGCGTACGGCCCGGTGTTGATCACGTACTCGCTCGACGGCGCGGCGACGGTGCTCCGGTACGGCGCGAGCGGTGTCTTGACCAGTGCGGTCTGGAACCTCCGGAGCGCCTCGTCGTGGTCGGTCTGCGCTCCCGCTTCGAGCACGAGCACCTGGAACCCGTTGTCCCCCAGCACCTTCGCGATCAGCGAGCCGGCGAACCCGGCACCGACGACGACGGCCCTCACCGGACGCTGCTTCTGGGTCTGTGCTCCCAGCTGCCGAAGCCCGGTGCCCTCGTACCCGGTGGGGCGACCCCGACGGCCTTCCACGCCAGTCCTTCTGCGTAGGCGCGGGAGCTGGGAATCACCCCGCGCCAGACGCCGGTGTACCAGAGCTCGATGATCTCGGCGTGCGACGCGTCCCGCGCCAGCGCGCGATACTGCTCGACCAGTCCGGTCGACCTCAGCTCCTCCACCGAGAACCCGGTCAGCTCGGCGGACAACTCCACGAAGGCGTCCATCGGGACATCCTCAACGGAGGAAAGGTCTTGCGCCAAACGATCTGAGCAATGCTCACCCGCGTGGCGCAACCTCCATCTCGCCCAGCAGCGACCAGTCGTCCTGCTCCACGGCCTGGCTGACGATGCGCGGCGTCTCCGCGAGGTACGGCGGCAACTCCTTCTGCGCGTTCTTGAAGTGCTCCGACCGCACGTGCGCGCCACCCGCGTCCCCGTCCCGGAACGCCTCGACCAGCACGTACTCGTTGGCGTCGTCAAGGCTGCGCGACCAGTCGAACCACAGGCAGCCGGGCTCGGCGCGCGTTGCCTCGGTGAAGTTCCTGGAGATCTCGGGCCAGGCGTCCGCGTGCTCGGGCAGGACGCGGAACTTGGCGGTGATGAAGATCAAGACGGCCTCCTTCACGTGATCGCCGTCAACCCTATTGCGTGCGGCCGGTGCTGGCATCTCCCGCTCTGCGAGGTCGCCGATCCTGCGCGATCATCGCCCGGTGCCCGAGATGATCGACACTCGCAGGCGGAACCTCGTCGTCGCGGCCGTCCTGCTCGCCATGCTGCTGGCCGCACTCGACCAGACCATCGTGTCCACCGCGCTGCCCACGATGGTGGCCGACCTGGGTGGCGGCGCGCACCTGTCGTGGGTGGTGACGTCGTACCTGCTCGCCGAGACCATCATGACGGTGCTCATCGGCAAGTTCGGTGACCTGTACGGGCGCAAGAAGACGTTCGTGATCAGCGTCGCGCTGTTCCTGATCGGGTCGTTCTTCGCGGGCTGGTCGGAGTCGATGGGCATGCTGATCGCGTTCCGCGCGGTCCAGGGTCTTGGCGCGGGCGGGCTGATGGTCACCTCGACGGCGATCATCGCGGACGTCGTGCCGTTGAAGGAACGCGGCAAGTTCCAGGGGTTCGCCGGGGCGGTGTTCGGCATCGCGACGGTGGCCGGGCCGTTGCTCGGCGGGCTGTTCGTGGACCACCTGAGCTGGCGGTGGGCGTTCTACGTGAACATCCCGCTCGGCATCGCCGTGGTGCTGGTGGCGATCGCGGCGCTGCCCACGATCAAGGCGGAGGGGCGTCCGAGGATCGACTACGCGGGCATCGCGCTGATCGCGCTCGCGGCGACCGGGTTGACGCTGGTCACGAGCTGGGGCGGTACCGAGTACGCGTGGACGTCGCCGACGATCCTGTGGATGGCCGCCGGGTCGATCGTGCTGCTGGTGGCGTTCGTGTTGGTGGAGCAGCGTGCGGCCGAGCCGATGTTGCCGATGAGGTTGTTCCGCAGCCGGGTGTTCACGGTCTCGGGCATCCTGAGCTTCGTCGTCGGGTTCGCGATGCTCGGCGGCATCACCTACCTGCCGATCTACCTGCAGTACGTGCGCGGCGAGTCGGCGACGGCGTCCGGGCTGTGGATGTTGCCGCTGATCGCCGGGCTGATGTCCACGGCGCTGCTCACCGGCAACACGATCAGCCGCACCGGCAGGTACCGGGCGTTCCCGATCGCCGGGTCGGCCGGGCTCACCGTCGGCATCTTCCTGCTGTCCTATTTGGACGCGGGCACCAGCTACTGGGTCATGGGCGCGTTCATGGTCGTGCTCGGCGCGGGCATCGGCCTGGTGATGCAGGTGCCGGTGATCGTCGTGCAGAGCACCACGAACTACTCCGACCTCGGCGTCGCCACCTCGGGCATCAGCTTCCTGCGCACCATGGGCAGCTCGTTCGGCGTCGCGATCTTCGGCACGATCTACGCCAACCAGCTGCCCAAGCACCTGGTGATCCCGCAGGGCGTCGACCCGCGCGCGATCGCGAGCCCCGCCGCGGTGCACGCGCTGCCCGAGGCCATCAAGGCGCCGATCGTCGCAGGGTACGCCGAGACCATCCAGATGATGTTCCTGATCGCCGCGCCGATCGGTCTGGTCGCGCTGCTCGTCGCGTTCTTCCTGCCGCAGGTCCAGTTGCGGGACACGAGTCGTGCCGCCGCGGCCGGCAACAGCGGTGTGGGCGAGAGCTTCGCCGCGCCGCCCTCGAACTCCTACGACGAACTGCGCAAGCTCGTCTCGACGGTGGTGTCGAAGTCCAAGGACGACCCCGGTTTGGCCGTGCTGCGGCGTTCGGGCGTTGATCTGCCGCTGGAACAGGCTTGGCTGCTCGGCCGCGTGTATCGGGCGTCGACGGACGACGGCGTGGCCACGCTCGACGAGATCGCCGAGATGACCAAGGTTCCCGGCGGCATCTTCGAGCCCACCGCGCGCGAGCTGGTGCGGTCCGGGCACCTGACGTTCAACGACGACGGCTACCGCTTCACCAACGAGGGCGCGGACGTGTTCGCGCAGCTCGTGCAGGCGTGGCGGCGGTGGCTGCTCGACCAGCTGGAGGACTGGCACGAGCCGGACCAGCGCGACTTCGCCCAGGCCCTCGACTCGTTCACGGACGAACTGATCGAGAGCGGACGTCAGATGAGCAAGGTCTAGAGACGAGCGGCCAGGGCCGTCGCCTCCGTGGTGCGGCCCTGCTTCTCGTACAGCTCCAGCGCTCGCTCCCACTGCTCGCGTGCCTCAGCGCCGTCCCCCGCGGCCGCGTGCACGTCACCGAGGTGCTCCAGCACGGTCGCCTGCTCCGCCGAGTTGTCCAGCTCCCGGTACAACGCCAGCGCCTCGCGGTAATGCGCGACGGCGTCGGCGTGCCGGCCGTCGTGGTGGGCGATGTGCGCGAGACTGTCCAAAGTGGCCGCTGTGCCTTCGGAGTGGCCGAGTTTGTTGTTGAGCAGCAAGGCGTCTTCACAGAACGTACGAGCCTCGGTGTAGCGACCCAGGCACGCGTATCGCCACCCGGCCTCGTTCAACGCCTCGGCTTCGCGGATCTCCGAACCGGCCGCGCGGAACTTCTCCAGCCCCCGCAACGAGTGCTCCAGCGCCTTCTCCAGGTCGCCCTCGAACTCGGCCGCCCACGCCATCGACCGGTGTGCGGCGCCGTGGGCCGCGTGGTCGTCGGTGCGCGCGAACAGCTCCAGGCTGCGTTCGAAGTGGCTGTGCCCCAACGCCGACTCGCCCATCTCGACGTAGTCCGCGCCGAGGCACATGTGCGCGGTCGCCTGCTTGGTCTCGTCTCCCAGCGCTTCCGCGGCCCGCAACGCCATCAGCCAGGCATCGATGTCGTCGGAGGTGCGCCCGCGACGGAGGTGGTAGGGGTTGAGCGCGCGGCCGAGCAGCCACGCCACGTCGAACGCGCCGCGCTCCAACGCCTGCCGTTGCTCGGTCAGCAGGCAGGCGTGCTCCGCGTCGAACCAGGCCATGGCCGCGGCACTTCCGGAGAACGCCAGCACGTGGCTGCTTTCGTGCTCGGGCAACGCCTTGAACGGCTCCAGCGCCATCGCCGCGGCCCGCACCGCGGCCGCGTAGAAGTCGGCCAGCCGCGAGCCGGCGTCCACCGGCAGATCCGCCGCGTACAGCCCGACCAGGTCGTGCATCCGATACCGGCCAGGCACGTGTTGCTGCACCAGATGCGCGTTCTCCAGCTCCCGCACCACCATGCGTGCCTTCGCGACCGGCAGGTCCAGCAGTGCCGCCACCGCGGCGAGGCTCACGTCCGCCGTGCCCACGGTCCCCAGCAGCCCGAACGCGCGCGCCGCCTCGTCCGACAGTGCCGCGACGGACCACGAGAACACCGCCCGCAGGTTCGTGCCGATCTCTCCCGCGTCCAGCGCGTCGAGCGGTTGCTCCCGCAGTTCCTCCGCGAACACCGCGAGCGGGAAGTCCGGTTCCATTGCGGCCCGCGCGGCGACGATCGACAACGCCAGCGGCAACCCGCCGCACCAGCTGACCAGGTCCGCGACCACCCCTGGTTCGGCGGCGACCCGCGCCGATCCCAGCCGTGCCGTGAGGAACTCGTGGGCGTCGGCCGGGTGCAGCACGTCCAGCGACACCGACCTGGCGCCGTGGCCCGCCACCAGTCCCGCGAGCTTGAGGCGGCTCGTGACCAGCACCGTCACGTCCGAACCCGGCAGCAGCGGCACGACCTGCTCGGTGGAACGGGCGTTGTCGAGCAGCACGAGCATCCGCCTGCCCGCGACCAGGCCGCGGTACCGGGCGGCGCGGGCGTCCAGTCCGGCGGGGATCGTGTCCTCGCCCAGCGCCTCCAGGAACTCGCGCAGCACCGTTTCCGGCGGTGTCGGCTCGGCGGACGGGTCGAAGCCGCGCAGGTTCACGTAGAGCTGGCCGTCCGGGAACGCGTCGAAGTGCTGGTGCGCCCAGTGCAGCGCCAGTGCGGTCTTGCCGATGCCGCCCGTGCCGCCGATCGCGGTGATCACGACGGTGCCGGACGTGTCCAGCGCGGCCAGTTCGTCCGCGCGACCGGTGAACCACGGGTGCGGCGCGGGCAACTGCCGTGGACCCGTACCGTGCCGTTCGCCGGCCAGGATCCGCTGGTGCACGTCCTGCAACGGCTTGCTCGGGTCCGCGCCGAGTTCATCGGCCAGGCGCCGTCGCATGGTGTCGTAGTGCCGCAACGCCTCCGCGTCGTTGCCCGACCGGTGCAGCGCCAGCATCAGTTGCGCGGCAAGGCGTTCGTCGTGTGGCCGGTCGTCAGCCGACTGCCGCAGCGCCGGCAGCAGCGCGGCGTGCCGGCCGCCCGCGAGCGCCAGGTCGTTGCGATCCAGTTCGGCGGCGACGCGTTCGGCGTGCAGGCTCTCCCGCAGCGCGTCGAACCACTCCGACTCGAGCCCTTCCAGCGCCTGCCCCCGCCACAGCCCGAGCGCGTCGTCGAGCGCGCCCTGCCGCACGAGTGCGCGGAAGCGGAACAGGTCGACCTGCTCAGGTGCGACGGTCAGCCGGTAGCCCGCGGGCGTGCGCTCGATGTCGAGTTCGAGCAGCTTACGAAGCTTTGACACGTACCCGTAGAGCGTCTCGCGGGCCCGCAGCGGCGCCCGTTCGCCCCAGACGCGGTCCAGCAGCCGGTCGACCGGTACCGGCCTTCCTTCCTCCACCAGCAGCGCGACCAGCACAGACCGTTGCCGGACGTGCCCGATCTCGACCAACGCGCCCCGGTCGCGCACCTCCACGGCACCGAGCAGCCCGAACTCCACGTTCACCCCTCAGCAGCGGATTCAAGGTTCATCCTAGGTTCATCCTTGATCAAACGGGCAAGGTCGTCCTGGCAGGAAGGCCCCGGTCACCACTGACACCGGCAGCCCAGCCCAAGGGGCCTTCCCCACACTCTTCCGCCGCGAAAGATCACCCGACCAGACCAGGGCACGCGTATATCCACATGCGACCCTGGAACTGATGAGCATCACGCGAATCGGGTCGTTCAACGTGGAGAACATGTTCGAGCGCCCAAAAGTGATGGGCCGCATCGCGACCAAGCACGCGGCCCCGATTCTGGCCGCCCACGCCCGGTTCAACGAACTGATCGCCGCCGAGACCTACACCCCGGAAGTCAAGGAAGAGCTCAAGGAACACCTGGCAACGCTGGAACTGCTGCGAAGTGACCGGAGCAAGTTCGCGATCCTCCGGCGCATCCGCGGCAGGTTCCTCGCACGGCACCGCACCGGCGAAACCACCGTCGTGGCAAGCGGTCGCGAGTCGTGGGTCGGCTGGGTCGAGCTCACCACCGAACCCATCAGCGAACTCGCCACGCGTCACACCGCCCAGGTGATGCGCGACGTCGGCGCCAGCGTGCTCGGCGTCGTGGAGGCGGAATCCCGCGAGCTGCTGCACATGTTCTCCGCCAGCATGCTCAAACACGTCGGCTGGACCCCTTACGAAGAAGTGCACCTCATCGACGGCAACGACGAGCGCGGCATCAACGTCGGCCTGCTGACGCGCGACTCGCACGAGGTCATCACCATCCGCACACACGTGTACGCCAAGGACAGCTCGGGCGTGATCTTCTCCCGCGACTGCGCCGAGTACCACGTCCGCACCCCCTCCGGCCCTGAGGTCGTCGTGCTGGTGAACCACCTGAAGTCCAAGGGTTACGGCTCCCCCGGCGACCCGATCGGCGCCCGCCGCCGGTTCCGCCAGGCGGTCCGCATCGCCCGCATCGTCAACCGGCTGCGGGACGAGGGCCACGAGCACATCGCGGTCGTCGGCGACCTCAACGACACCGCGGACAGCGAGGCCCTCCGGCCGTTGTTCCAGCGCACCGGCCTGCGTGACATCAGCGAGCACTCGAACTTCGACTGGGACAACCGCCTCGGCACGTACCGCGGCGTGAACGAGAAGGGCAAGATCGACTACGTCCTGCTCACCCCGGAGCTGTTCGCCAAGGCGATCGGCGGCGGCATCTTCCGCAAGGGCGTGTGGCGCGGGCCGCGGACCAAGAACCGTTGGGACGTCTACGAAACCATGACCAACGAGGTGCACGCGGCCAGCGACCACGCCGCCATCTACGCCGACATCGACTGGACGCTCTAGGGCCGGACTTCGACACAGGCC
>NZ_JAXAVW010000049.1:0-66913 GCF_033949945.1 Lentzea miocenica | reverse complement strand
GGGGGGGGTGGGGGGGGGGCGCCCCCCCCACACCCCCCCCGGCCCCCCCCCGCCACCACAGGCCTAGGCGAGCGAGTCGCGCCAGGCCGTGTGCAGGGCCGCGAAACGGCCCCGCTCACCGATCAGCTCCTCTGGGGAGCCGTCTTCCACCACAATGCCACCATCGAGCACCAGTACGCGGTCCGCGATCAGGACCGTCGACAGGCGGTGGGCGATGATGAACGCCGTCCGGTCGGCCAGCACTGTCTCCAGGGCGGCCTGCACGGCGCGTTCGGTGGGTACGTCCAGTGATGATGTTGCCTCATCCAGGACCAGCACGGCGGGGTCGGCCAGGAAGGCGCGCGCGAAGGCGACCATCTGGCGTTGGCCCGCGGAGAGGCGGCCGCCTCGTTTGCGGACGTCCGTGTCGTAGCCGTCGGGGAGCGCGGCGATGAACTCGTGCGCGCCCAGTTCGGCGGCTGCTGCCTCGATCTCGGCACGGGACGCCGACGGGCGGCCCAGGGCGATGTTGTCGGCCACCGAGCCGGAGAACAGGAAGTTCTCCTGGGTCACCATCGTCACGGCTCGGCGCAGGTCCGTGTCCGCCACCGAACGCAGGTCCACGCCGTCCAGCAGCACGGTGCCGGCGGACGGGTCGTAGAACCGGCCCACGAGCTTGGCCACGGTGGTCTTGCCGGCACCGGTCGCGCCGACCAACGCCACGGTCTGGCCTGCTGGCACGTCCAAGGAGAAGCGAGGAAGCACCTGCCGGCTCGTGCCGGGGTAGCGGAACTCGACGTCGGCGAACCGGATGGCACCTCGCGCGTGCGGCAGAGCCACGGGCTTGGTGGGTTCGGGCACCGACGGCTCCTCCTCCAGGATGCCGGAGATCTTCTCCAGCGCGGCCGTGGCCGAGGAGTAGGAGTTCGCGAACATCGCCAGCTCGTCGAACGGGTCGTAGAAGCGGCGCAGGTACAGCATGAACGCCGCCAGCACGCCCAGTTCGAGGGAACCGCCCGCGACCCGGTAGGCGCCCCAGGCCAGGACGACGGCCAGGGACACGTTGCCGATCACGCGGATCGTCGCGACGAACGTGGCCATCACGCCCAGGGCGTCGGTGTTCGCGTCGCGGAACTGGGCGTTGAAGCCCGTCATGATCTGCTCGTTGCGGGGCTGGCGGCGGAACGCCTGCACCGCGCGGATGCCGTTCATGGACTCGACGAACTGGATGATGATCTTCGCGATGGCGCCGCGCGTGCCTCGGTAGGCCTCCATCGAGCGACGGCGGAACCAGCGCCAGATGAAGTACAGCGGCAGGAAGCCCGCGACCACGACGGACGCCAGTGGCGCGTCCATCCAGAGCAGGATGATCGCGATGCCCGCCACCGACAGAGCGGCGTTGAACAGGCTGTCCAGGCCCTCTTCCAGCAGGTCCTGCAACGCGTCGACGTCGCTGGTCAGCCGTGAGATGACCTTGCCGGACGTGTAGGACTCGTGGAATCCGACGGACAACCGCTGCGAGTGCCGGAAGATCCGCCCGCGCAGGTCCAGGACCAGGTCCTGGCCCACGCGGCCGGAGATCCGCAGGAACGCCCAGCGCAGGAACGTCGTCAGCACCGCGCAGACCGCGTACCCGGCCACGCACCACACCAGGATCGACAGGCCGCCGCCCATCGCCGCCGGGATGCCGCGGTCGATCGCGGCGGCGATCAGCAGCGGGCCCGCGAGGTTCGCGAGGTTGCCACCGATCACCGCGGCGACCGCCAGGGACGCGCGGCCGATGTGCGGGCGCAGCAACGAGCCCAGGAGCTTGCGCGACCGAGCCTGCAGCCGCAGTCCCGTCGAGTGCGAGATCTCGTCGATCTCCTCCGCGGCGACGCCGCGCCACTCCTCTTCACTCACGACGCCACCTCCTCTTCCACGATCTCCTCACTGTCCATGCTGGACAGCAGGCGCCGGTATTCCTCGTTCGTCTCCAACAACTTCCGGTGCGAGCCGATCGCGGCGATCTTGCCGTCGACCAGCATCGCGACGCGGTCGGCGAGCTGGACCGTCGACGACCGGTGCGCCACGACCAACGCCGTGGCGTCGCTCAGCACCCGGCGCAGCGCCCCCTCCACCTCGGCCTCGGTGTGGACGTCCAGCGCCGACAGCGGGTCGTCCAGCACCAGCACGGACGGCCTGCCGACGACCGCGCGGGCCAGCGCCAGCCGTTGCCGCTGACCACCGGACAGCGACAGACCCTGCTCGCCGATGCGGGTCGCGAGACCCCACGGCAGCGCCTCCACGAACTCCTCGGCCTTGGCCACCCGCAACGCCTCGCGCACCGCTTTCTCGGTCACGTCCGGCACTCCCAGCCCGACGTTCTCGGTCACCGACGCGGAGAACAGCACGGGTTCCTCGAACGCCGTGCCGACCACCCGCCGCAGGTCCTCCAGCGAGAGGTCCCGCACGTCGACGCCGTCGATCGTGATCCGGCCGCCGGTGACGTCCGCCAGCCGCGGCACGAGCGCGGTCAGCGTCGTCTTGCCGGAGCCGGTCGCGCCGACCAGTGCCACGGTCTCGCCCGGCCGCAGGTCGAGGTCCACGCCCGACAGCACCTCGCGGCCGTCGTCGAACGCGAACCGCACGCCCTCGAACCGGACGTGCCCGCGCAGCGGGGCCGGCAGCGGCGCGGGCGTGGCGGGGCTGGTGATCGTCACGGGGGAGTCGATGACCTCCCAGTAGCGTTCCAGCGCCGAGGCGGTCTGGTTCGTCTCCGCCAGCAACCAGCCGATGGAGTCGATCGGCCAGCGCAGGTAAGCGCTCACCGCGACGGCCGCGACCAGCGTGCCGACCGTCATCCAGCCGTTCACGATGCCGAGCGCGCCGACGCCGAGCATGCCCGCGATCGACAGCTCCGGCAGCACGATCAGCACCGACCACAGCGCGGCCAGGATCGAGACCTTGTTCAGCTCGGTGGCCCGCAGCTCCCGTGCCTGCGCCAGGAACCGCTTGGACAGCTCCGGCCCGCGCCCGAACGCCTTGAGCACCCGGATGCCGAGCACCGACTCCTCGACCGTCGTGGTCAGGTCGCCCGACTGGTCCTGGGCCCGGCGCGCGACGACCTTGAACTTCGACTCGAAGAAGTACGAGATGATCATCAACGGCAGCGCGCCGCACAACGACACGATCACCAGCCACGGTGAGAGCGCCGCGATGATGCCCAGCCCGATCAGCACGACCAGGGTGTTCACGATCAGGAAGATGATCGCGAACGCGACGAACCGCCGCACGGTCGTGAGGTCGTTCGTCGCGCGGGACAGCAGCTGACCGGACTGCCACCGGTCGTGGAACGCCACCGGCAGCCGCTGCAGGCGCTGGTACAGGTCGAGCCGCATCCGCGCCTCGACCTCGGCGGCGGGCTTGGCGACGAGCTTGCGCCGGATGTAGAACAGGCCTGCTTCGCTGAGCCCGAGCACCAGCACGCCCAGGATCAGCCACGGCAGGAGCGCGGTCTGCTTGTTCTGGATCGGACCGTCGACGATGCGCTGCGTGAGCAGCGGGATGCCGAGACCGCACAGCATCGCAAGCATCGTCGCCGACATCACGACAGCCATCCGTGCGCGGTGCGGCCGCACGTACGGCCACAACCTCCGCAAGGTCCGGATTGTCGAGTTACGTTGATCGCTCACGCGGTGAGCCCCCTCCAGGTCGTCTCCAAACTACGAAGAACGACCGACGGTCAGCATCCGGTTTTTCTCCCCACCGGAGCCTGCTGTCTCGACTTAGGTCGAGGTCAAGGGCACGATGACCACCATGACGCGGTATCTGCGAACCGAGCAGACGATGGCGTTTCCACACGGACGGCTCATCGCTTCACGCGAAGGAGCGAACTACGTGCTGGCTCCGGACGGCTGGGACCACCTGGCCGGCCCGAGGCCGCGGCACGCGATGTTCGTCTCGCGGGAGGAGGCCGAGGACTGGTGTGAGCGCGAGGGCTGGGACCTGCACCTGCTGGACGACGTACCTACGACTTCTTGAAGGTGAACAGGCCGACCAGCCCGTAGGCGACGGCCGCGAGCAACGCCTCGGCGTGGTGCCGGTTCGAGAACCACCCGATGACGGGTTCGTGCACCTTGAAGTAGAGCCCGATCCCCAGCAGGATCGGGCCGAGCAGGATGATCGGCCACACCGGCCGCACGCCGAAGATCCACAGGATCGGCCCGGCCAGCACCAGCGACGACACCAGCGCGAGCGGTAACCCGATCAGCACGAGCAGCAGGAACGTCGACATCGACGTGCTGTCGAGCCACGACTTCAGGAAGCCCGACTCGTACGCCCACGTCCACCCGAGCACCAGCCCTGCCCCGACGGCCATCGACAGGACCACCCGGAACAGCAGCCGGCGGCCTGCCCTACCCGTCCTGCCCGCGGTGCTCTGTTCGGTCACGCCGCCCACCGTAACCAGCGGTCACCTTGGCAGCCAAGGCGTAGCCACCGGCTCCGGCGAGAGCGACGACAACGATTCCGCTCTCCTCGGGCAGTTGGACCTGCACGAACCGGAGCAGGAACGAACTGAGGAGCAGCAACGCGACCGCGGCCACCGTCCCCGCGACGGCCGTCGGCCAGGCGGGGGAGAACCGGCCCAGCCGCAGCAGCCCCCACCCCACGAGTCCCCAGCCGACCACCAGCGCCGGGATCAGGATCAGCACCGCGAACAGCGCGCACCCCAGCCCGCTCTCCCGGCACGGGAGGTCGCCGGCCGGTTCGATCGACGCGAACCACCCGGCCCCGCACACCGCGCCCGTCAACGCCGCCGTGACCGCCCTCATGCGACCGATCATGGCGAGTCGCCGGTGACCTCGCCATGAGGAGAACTGCTCGACCGGCTACGGACGACCGCGCCTGCTCTTCCGCAGGTCGACCATCAGGTACACGAGCAGGGTGACGACGAGACCCACGCCGACCACCCAGCCGACCGCCTGCAGCAGCAGCGTCACAGGGTCCGGCCACAACTCGCATGCCTCGCCCTTAGTAGGGCACTTTGGGAAGGCCAACTCGTACGTCACGTCTTGTTTCTCGTGCTCAGAGCGGCCACGGCGTAGGCGAAGCACGGCACGATCACGGCCGCTGCCAACCGGAACTGACGCCCGTCCTCCTGCAGGAGGTCCAGGTAGAAGTCCTCGACGAGGACAGCCGCGACGATCAGCACGAGCCACAGCCCGCCACCGATCCCGGTGGCCTGCCAGCTGCGCTCCTTGCGCAACCCGGCCCACAACAGCGCACCGGCGACGAACATCCAGAACGCGAAGAGCACCGGCAACGCCATCCCCGCCACCACGGCGCAGCCCGGTCCTCCGGGAAGTCCGTCACAGCGCGACGGAAGCACGTCCAAACTCAGCAGGAATCCGGCACCGACGACCACCCCGACAACGGCCCCCACGACCGTGCGCAAAACCATGCGCCAACAACTATCCGATCAAGCCGGGAACACGGCCGATCTGCACAAACCCTCTACAGGATCTTCACTGCGAAATTTCACTGCGAACGCGGAGCCGTGAGCACGGCGATCAACACGTACAGCAAGGCGAACACCACGAAGCCGAGATACGGCCTCCCGAGCAGCAGCACCATCGCGACCACCGCCATGAGGGTCGCGGGCAGGGCCACCAGCCCTGCCCGCGACACGCTCAGCGAACGCAGCGCGAGCCAACCGAGGACCGCTCCTGCCACCGCGAAGACCGGCACGGCCGTCACGAAGGCGCCGAGGCAGCCCCAGTCGTCTTTCGAGCAGACCACTTCCGAGGCGATGAGCTCGAACATTCCCCACCAGGCAAGCCCGAGGAGTGCACCCACTCCGGCAGCCAGCGCGAGACGGCGTCCCACTGCGCGTCAATCAGCGGTTCGACCGCACGCCCAGTAAAACGTCCTCCCACGATGGAACGATGGGGTGGTTCTTCTTCCCCCGCTTCGGAGGAGGGTCCTTGCGCACCGGCTTCTCCGCCGCGGGCTCCTGCTCCTTCTTCACCGGTGGTGCGGCAGGGGCAGGCGCGGGCTCCGGCTCAGGCAGCTTCTCCTGAACCGGCATCTCGGCCACCACCGGAGCGGGGGCCGGCGCCGGGGCGGGTGCCGGAGCAGAGGCCTGCACCGGCACGGGTACGGGCTCCTCCGCGACCGGAACGGCGGGAAGCACCGGAGTCGCCTCCAGGGCCTGCCGCGCCAGCTGCGTCACCGGCCGCACCGTGCGCAGGGTCCGGTTCGGGTTCGGGTCCATCAGGTCGACCGCGACGTCGTCGAGCGCCGTGACCGTGCCGCCCTGCGCACCGGGGTGGAACGCCCAGTGCGCGCGGTTCTCCGAGCGCCCGGTCATCCAGTGCAGCTGCACGATCCAGCGGCCGTCGTCGCCGCGCCACGCGTCCCACTTGGTGTCGGACAGGTCGTGTCCGCGCAGCCCGAAGGAGTGCGCGACGACCTCACCGAGCGTCTGCACGTCCGGACCGTCCTCACGGACCGGGTGCGCGCGCTGGGCCAGGTCGGCCGTGCGCGAGCGCTCCAGCAGCACGGGGTAGGCGAAGCGCTCGATGCGGTGCGTCGGCATGCCCGCGGCAGCCGCGACCTGCTCGATCGACTCACCGGCGCGGATGCGGGCCTGGATCTCGCGCGGCCGCATGAGGGCCTCGCCCGACTCGATCTGCATCTGGCCGAGGCGCGCCAGATCACCGCGCAGGGCCGCCCGAAGGCGCTCGTCAGCGGGGAGCGTGAAGCGCTCGCCGCGGTTTTCGGGGTCCTCGAGGATGACGGACTTGCCGTCCTCGTCGAGCCCGATGACTCGCAGCGCTCGCATCGTGGCCTCCCTGAATTCGCACCTCGCCAGCAGACAACGTTAGGACAACGAGCCGTCCTTGGGTGGGAGACTCGCCGATATCTCTACGTGATCTTGCCAGTTCACGAGGCCTGTCGCACTCCCGTTTCCGGAAGGTTCACCTGGACCACCAGCCCGCCTCCCCCGTTCGGGCGAGCCTTCGCCGAGCCCTGATGGGCCTTCGCGACGGACTGGACGATCGACAGACCGAGGCCGGATCCGGCGGTCCCGGTGCGGTCGCGGAGCCGGCGGAACGGCTCGAACAATCCGGGTACTGCCTGGGCAGGCACGGTGGGACCGGTGTTGGTGACGATCAGTTCTTGATCAAGCCGCACCGACACGGAGCCGCCCGGTTTGTTGTAGAGCACGGCGTTGCGCAACAGGTTGCCGACGAGCTGGGCAAGTAGGACCGGATCGCCGTCCACCAGATACCTGCGCGTCTGGACCGCAAACGTGACGTTTTTCTCCGAAGCCAGCGCCGCGCACGACTCCACTTCGTCGTCGATCACCTCGTCCAGCCACACCAGCTCACGCGTGGCGAGGCCGCGGTCACTGCGAGCGAGCAGCAACAGCCCGTCGATGAGCTTCTCGCTTCGCTCGTTGGTGTCGAGCAGATGCGCTCCGAGACGGCGGATCTCGTCCGACGCGCCGGGGTCGCCCAAGGCCACCTCGATCAACGTCCGTTGCACGGCCAACGGCGTGCGCAGCTCGTGCGAGGCGTTCGCGACGAACCGCTTCTGGCTGTCGAACGACGACGCGAGCCGGTCGAGCATGCCGTCGAAGGTGTCCGCGAGCTCCTTGAGCTCGTCCGGCGGCCCGTCCAGCTCGATGCGCTGGTCCAGCCGTTCGGCCTCCAGCCGGTGCGCGGTCGTGGTGATCGAGTGCAACGGCGCCAGCACCCGTCCGGCCACCACCCAGCCGAGCCAGACGGCGATCACCGCGGCCACCAGCAGCGCGATGATCGACTGCCACAGGACCGTGTTCATCGTGCTCGCCTTGATCTGCTCGCCGGTGAACACCGCGGTGTCACCCGGCAGCTGAGCCGCCTCGACCGCCGTGTACCCGGTGTACGGGTCCATCAGCTCCGCCGGCACCGTCCTGGCCATCGCCACGCCGTCGCCCGGTGTCCACTCGGCGAGCAGCCAGTAGTTGAGCCCGATCAGCGCGATGCCCGCGATCAGGAACACCCCGGCGTACCAGGCCGTCAGCCTGGTCCGCAGCGTCACGAGCCGAACCGGTAGCCGGCGCCGGGCACGGTCTGGATGACCTGCGGCGTGCCCAGCTTGCGCCGCAGTGTCATCACCGCCACCCGCACGGCGTTGGTGAACGGGTCGGCGTGCTCGTCCCAGGCCTTCTCCAGCAGTTCCTCGGGACTCACGACGTTGCCCTGCGCCCGCATCAGCACCTCCAGCACGGCGAACTCCTTCGGGGACAGCGGCAGGAACTTCCCGTCGCGCGACGCCTGATGGCGCGGCAGGTCCAGCGTCACGCCCGCCCGTTCGAGCACCGGCGGCAAGGCCGGACGGGCCCGGCGGCCCAGTGCCTGCACGCGCGCCACCAGTTCGGCGAACGCGAACGGCTTGGTCAGGTAGTCGTCGGCACCGAGCCCGAGCCCGGCGACCCGATCGTCCACTTCGGCCGCCGCCGTCAGCATCAGCACCCGCGCCTCGCCGCCGGTCGCGTGCACCGCCTTGCACACGTCGTCACCGTGGACGAGCGGCAGGTCGCGGTCCAGCACCACGACGTCGTACGCGTGCACCCCCACCCGTTCCAACGCCGCTTCGCCGTCGTAGCAGACGTCCACCGCCATCGAGAACCTCCGCAGCCCCTCGGCGATCGTGTCCGCGAGCAGCTGTTCGTCCTCGACCACCAGCACACGCATGACACCCATCTTCCGCGAACAGCGGATAAGCGCCGGATAAAGGCTTTCGCTTAGCGCCGTCGAATGGCGCCCTCCGTAGACCTGTCCCCATGAAATCCACCATCGCATTGGTGCTGGGCCTGCTCCTGGCGCTCACCGCCTGCGGGTCGAAAGAGCAGCCGGGCGGCGCTCAGAAGGACGAGAAGGGCGACATGGTCAAGTTCGCCCAGTGCATGCGGGAGAACGGTGTCGACATGCCGGACCCGCAGACGAGCGAGGACGGCATGGGCATCACGATCCAGGGCGGAGAGGACGGTGCTCCCCTCGACGAGGAGAAGATGAAGACCGCCCACGAGGCCTGCAAGAAGCACCTGCCCAACGGCGGCGAGTTCAAGCCGCCGTCGCCGGAGGAGCAGGACAAGATGCGCCAGCAGGCGAAGTGCATGCGGGACAAGGGACACGACTGGCCCGACCCCAAGTTCGAGGGCGGCGGCCTGGCAGAGGCCAGGCAGATGCCGGACATGGAAGACGACAAGGTCAAGCAGGACATGAAGGACTGCGGCCTCGGTGAAGGCATGATCGCGGCGAGGCCCGTCGGATGAAGCGCCAGGTGAACAGGAAGATCCTCATCGCCGCGCTCGTCGCCGCGGTGGTGCTCGGCACCGGCGGGGTCGTGGTGCTCACGAGAATCGCGTCCAACCAGGCCAACGCCGCACCGTTGCAGAACGACCCGGCCAAGACCACACCGGTCAAGAAGACGAACCTCGCGGACCAGCAGTCGGCGAGCGGCCAGCTCGGCTTCGGCGCGGAACGAGCTCTGGCCAGCCGGAAAAGTGGCACCATCACCGGGCTGCCGAACCAGGGCGCTGTCATCGACCAGGGCAAACCGGTGTTCTGGTCGGACGCCAAGCCGGTGCCGCTGTTCTACAGCGCGATGCCGCTCTACCGCGATCTCGAAGCGGGCATGTCGAACGGACCCGACGTCAAGGTGGTGGAGGAGAACCTCGCCGCACTGGGGTTCAAGGACTTCGGCGCCCCCGACGAGAAGTTCACCTCCTACACGGCCTCCGCGCTGAAGAAGTGGCAGAAGGCCAACGGCCTGGAGCAGACCGGAAAGCTCGGCTCCGGTGATGTGATCGTCCAGCCGGGAGCGATCCGGGTGGCCTCACTGACCGGGCAGCTCGGCGCACCCGCCGGCGGTGACCTGATGAAGGTCACCGGCACTGAACGCGCGGTGACCGTCGAACTGGAGCAGACCAAGCAGCGCCTCGCCAAGCAGGGCGAGAAGGTCGAGCTGTCGATCACCGGCGGCAAGCCCACCACCGGCACCATCACCGGCATCACCCGCACCCCCGGCGACCAGAACCAGGGGCAGAAGCCGAAGATCGTGCTGACGATCGCCGTCGACGATCCCAAGGCCGCGGAAGGACTCGACACCGCCAACGTCACGGCGCTGTTCACGGTGGCGAAGAAGCAGAACGTGCTCGCGGTCCCGATCGGCGCGCTGCTCGCGTTGAACGAGGGCGGCTACGGCCTGGTGACCGACGACGGCAAGACCATCCCGGTCACCGTCGGGATCTTCGCCAAGGGCCAGGTCGAGGTGCAGGGCGAGGGCCTGCGCGAAGGCATGAAGGTGGTGACCACCGAGTGATCACCGTCGACCACGCGAGCCGGACGTATCCCGGTGGTGTGCAGGCGTTGCGCGACGTCTCCCTGACCGTCGGGGGCGGGGAGATGCTCGCGATCGTGGGACCGTCGGGCTCGGGGAAGTCGACGCTGCTGCACCTGATGGGCACGCTCGACAAGCCCACGACAGGGACGGTCGAGATCGACGGCAACGACATCTCCACCTTGTCGGACAACGCTTTGTCGGCTTTGCGGGCACGCACGATCGGGTTCGTGTTCCAGCAGTTCTTCCTCACCGACGGGCTGTCCGCGATCGAGAACGTGGCCTCCGGACTCGTCTACGCCGGCGTGCCGCGCTCGAAGAGACGCTCCATGGCGATGTCCGCTTTGGACAGAGTCGGTCTGATCAACCGCGCGCTGCACAAGCCGCACGAGCTGTCCGGTGGTGAACGTCAGCGGGTCGCGATCGCCCGAGCCGTGGTGAACACGCCGGGGATCCTGCTCGCCGACGAGCCGACCGGAAATCTCGACACGCAGAACGGCGCGGGCGTGCTGGAGTTGTTGGAGAGCCTCAACTCCGACGGCACGACGATCGTGCTGATCACGCACGACCGGGACATCGCGGCGTGGGCGCCGCGCCGCGTCGAGGTGCGGGACGGGGTGATCGTGTGATCGACCTGCTGCGCCTTGGCTTCTTCGGCATGCGGACCCGCCCGATCCGCGCCGTCCTCTCCGCACTGGGCATCGCGATCGGCATCGCCGCGGTGGTCGCGGTCGTCGGCATCCCGGCCTCCAGCGCGGCGGCTCTCAAGGACAAGATGTCCAAGCTGGGCACCAACCTCCTGACCGCCGCGCCCGGCCAGGACTTCTTCGGCCAGGACGCGAAGCTGCCGGAGACCGCGGTGCCGATGGCCAAGCGGATCGGTGCGGTGTCGTCGGCCAGCGCGACGGGCAAGATCTCCGCGAGCGTTCGCAAGAACGACCTCGTGCCGACGAGCGACACGCTCGGGTTGCAGGTGCAGGCGGCGGAGAAGGACCTGCTGAAGGTGCTCAACGCCGAGGTCCGCGAGGGCAGGTGGCTGTCGCCCGGCGAGAAGTCGGTGGTGCTCGGGGGCACCGCGGCCTCGCGCCTGGGCATCGACAAGCCCGGCGTGCAGCTGTGGATCGACGGTCAGTGGTTCACCGTGGTCGGCATCCTCGGTCCGTTGCCGCTCTCGCCGGAGATCGACAGGTCCGCGCTGGTCGGCTGGGAGGCGGCGAAGGAGGCGTTCGGGTTCGAGGGCAACGCCAACACGGTCTACGTGCGCACGTCCGAGTCCGAGGTCGAGAACGTCCGCAACCTGCTCGGGCCGACGCTGAACCCGCAGAAGTCCAACGAGGTCAAGGTGTCCCGGCCGTCCGAGGCGCTGGAGGCACAGCAGCTGGCGGAAAGTTCCTACAACGCGTTGTTCCTGGGATTGGGCGGGGTCGCGTTGTTGGTGGGTGGCGTCGGCGTGGCGAACACGATGGTGATCTCGGTCCTGGAACGCCGGAGGGAGATCGGTCTGCGGCGGGCGCTCGGGGCGACCCGGCGGCAGATCAGATGGCAGTTCCTGACCGAGTCGGTGCTGTTGTCCGGCCTTGGCGGACTGGTCGGCGTGATCGTGGGAATCGCGGTCACGGCCGGATATTCGATCAGTCAGCAATGGCCGGCGGCACTGCCGTGGCCGGCCCTGCTCGGGGGAGTGGGCTCGGCGATCCTCATCGGCGCCGTCGCCGGCGTCTATCCCGCGGTGCGGGCGGCACGTCAGTCGCCCACGGAAGCACTTGCCTGAAAAGCCTTGGGGTGCACCGACAATCGAGTCGGTGCACCCCAGGTTGCTGCCTTGCCCAGAACTCAGAGCTGGCCGACGACCCAGTCGATGGCCTGCGTGAGGATCGTGATGTCGTTCGGCTCGATGGCCGGGAACATCGCGACCCGCAGCTGGTTCTTGCCGAGCTTGCGGTACGGCTCGACGTCCACGATCCCGTTGGCGCGCAGCACCTTCGCCACGACGGCCGCGTCCACCTCGTCGGAGAAGTTGATCGTGCCGACGACCTGCGAGCGGTCAGCGGCCTTCTCGACGTACGGCGTGGTGTAGGCGGTCTTCTCGGCCCAGCCGTACAGGCGGTCCGAGGAGTCCTTGGTGCGTGCGACGGACCAGTCGAGGCCGCCGTTGCCGTTGATCCAGTCGATCTGGTGCGCCAGCAGGAAGAGCGTGGCGACCGACGGCGTGTTGTACGTCTGGTCCTTGGTGGAGTTGTCGAGCGCGGTCGGCAGCGACAGGAACTCCGGCACCCAGCGGTCCTTGAGCTCCTCGACGCGGGCGAGCGCGGCCGGCGACATGAGCGCGAGCCACAGGCCGCCGTCCGAGGCGAACGACTTCTGCGGCGCGAAGTAGTAGACGTCGAAGTCTTCGGCCTTGACCGGCAGGCCACCGGCACCGGACGTCGCGTCGATCGCGATGAGCGCGTCCCCGGAACCCTCGATGCGAGTCACCGGCATCGCCACACCGGTCGAGGTCTCGTTCTGCGCCCAGCCGACCAGGTCGGCGCCCTCGGCGTGGAAGAGCTCGGGCGCGGTGCCCGGCTCGGCCTTGGTGACCAGCGAGTCCTTCAGGAACGGCGCGGTTTGGGTGACCTTCGCGAACTTGGAGGAGAACTCACCGTTGGTGAAGTGCTGCGCGGTCTCGCGGACCAGCCCGAACGACGCCGCGTCCCAGAACGCCGTGGTGCCGCCGTTGCCGAGCACGACCTCGTAGCCGTCGGGGAGCTGGAACAGCTCGCGCAGTCCGGAGCGGACGCGGCCGACGAGGTTCTTGACGGGCTTCTGCCGGTGCGACGTGCCGAGCAGCGCGGCACCCTCGGACGCGAGGGCCTGCACGGCCTCGGGACGCACCTTGGACGGTCCACAGCCGAAGCGGCCGTCGGACGGCTTGAGCTCGGCGGGAAGCACCAACGAGGTCGGATCGGCGGTCTGGGTCATGGGTCACGCCTCCGGGGCGATTGACGAGCTTCAGGGACCTGACCGGCGCCGTTGCCGGAGTTCACAGTGTTGCAGGAGGGTGGCCGGGAGATGTCAGCCGGGTGTCCTGGGTCACGGAGAACAGGTCCCGGGAACGTCACCGCAGCATGCCGCGATCCATTGCCGTCGTGACCGCCGCGGTGCGGTCCGACACGCCCAGCTTGTTGAACACCCTCAGCAGGTGAGTCTTGACGGTCGCCTCCGAGATGAACAGCGTCCGTCCGATCTCGACGTTCGACATACCCTTCGCGACCAGCCGCAACACCTCGGCCTCGCGGGCGGACAGCGGCGGCGTGCGCACCTGCCCGACGACCTTCGCGACCATCGACGGCGCCAGCACGGTCTCGCCCCGCGCCGCCGCCCGGATCGCCGCGATGAGGTCCTCGGTGGTCGAGTCCTTGAGCAGATAGCCGGACGCGCCGGCCTCGACCGCGCGAAGAATGTCCGAATCGGTCTCGTACGTCGTGAGCACCAGCACGCGCGGCCCGGTTCCGACGATCTTCGCGGTCGCCGCGACACCGTCCATTTCGGGCATCCGCAGGTCCATCAGCACGACGTCCGGCTGCAAGGCGGCGGCTTTCTCGATGGCCTCCTGGCCCGACCCGGCGTCGCCGACGACCTCCAGGTCGTCCGCGACGAGCATGCCCTTCAACCCCTGACGCACGACGGGGTGGTCGTCCACCAGCAGAATCCTGATCACAGCGGTACCTCCACCAGCACGGACGCCCCGGTTTGATCATTTTGGCCATCGCTCGACAGCGAGAGCGTGCCACCCACCTGTTCCAGCCTCGCGCGCATGCCCCGCAGGCCGAATCCCTCCGGCGCCTCCCCGAACCCGCGCCCGTCGTCGCGCACCTCCAGCGACACGCTGTCCTCGTCGAATCTCATCACCACGTCGACCCGCGACGCCCCGGAGTGCCGTGCCACGTTGTGCAACGCCTCCTGAACGGTCCGCAGCAACACCACCTCGGCCGAGGTCTGGAGTCCGACCGGGTCACCGATCACCCGGAACGTCGACGGCAGCGCAGCGCCGGACACCAACCGCCGCAACGCGTCCTCCAGCGTCGAACCGTCCAAAGGCGACGGTGCGTTGGAAGCCACCAGGGCCCGCGCCTCGCGGAGGTTCTCCCGTGCGGTCTGCAGCGCCAGCTCGACGTTCGGCTGCGCGCCCTGCAGCAGCGTGATGATCGACGTGAAGCCCTGCGCCAGCGTGTCGTGGATGTCCGCCGACCACCGCGCCCGCTCGGCCTCGATGGTCAGCGCCTCGACGCGTTGCAGCAGCTCACCGCGCTGCTGGTTCTGCTGCGCGATCCGGCTCACGGCCCACCCGAACGCATGGGAGAAGCCGATGATCAGCAGCGCGGCCGGCCACGGCAGTGCCGGCACCGCGCCCGCGACCCAGGTCAGGATCTGCGGGGTGAACACGAACAACACCATCGGGAAGAACGCCCACGCGATCGGCAGGACCATGTAGATCTGCGGGACCAGGCCGAACAGGGCGAAGGTCGCGCTGCCGCTGAACCAGACCGCCGGGGCGAAGGTGGCGAGCGAGCCTGCCACGTAGACGAACCCGTGCCAGTCGTCGTCGCCGCGGACGACGAGGCGCCTGCCGTAGAGCACGAACCACAGACCGTTCAGGCACAACAACCCCGCCGCCGTCAGGCGGTCGGCGAGGCTGTTGTTGTCGATCAGGATGAGCGCGAGCGCGGTGACCTGGGTGAGCGCGAAGAGCACGTACCAGGTGATCAGCTGGCGGTGTTGCTCCAGCGGAACGTCCGCGCCACCAGCACCAGGCCGCCGATCGTCCACGCTCCCAGCACCAGCGCGATCTTGCCGAGCTCCCATGATCCCGCCGCCTCCATGACCGCGTAGCCGTCGTTCAGTGCGAACACCGAGCGGAAACCCTGACACACCCACTTGAGCGGGAAGAGCGAACCCGTCACGCGCAGGGACTCCGGCAGCACCGCCTGGCTGATGAAAACCCCGGAGAGGAACTGCAACACGATGTAGGGCAGGTTGAGCACGCCCGCCGCGTTCCTGGTGGACTTCGCGATCGAGCTGAGCGCGACGCCGATCAGCGAGCACGAGATGACGCCGAGCACGAACACCCAGCCGAACGTGAACCACTTCTCCGCGGTCGACGGCAGTGCGACGTCGAACCGCAGCATCGCGACGATCATCAGCAACACGGCCTCGAACAGGCTCGACACGAAGACCAGGATGATCTTGCCGATGAAGTAGGACGTGAACGGCATCGGTGTGCCGCGCAGGCGTTTGAGCGTGCCGTCCTCGCGGTCGGCCACCACGCTCATGCCGAGTCCGACGAACGACGTCGAGATGATGCCGGCACCGATCATGCTGGCCGCGAACATCTGGCCGTGCGCGGCCTCGTGCACGTAGACGGTGCCGAGCAGCAGCATCAGGATCGCGGGCAGCGACACCGTGAAGATGAGGTTTTCCTTCTGCCGGAAGAACTCCCGCAGCTCGGTCGCACCCCTCGAGAGACCGAGCGACAGGGTTCCGGGCAGAGCCACCGCGGTGGTCATTTGATCAGCTCCAGGTAGACGTCTTCCAGCGACGGGCGGGTGACGGTGAGTTCGGCGAGCTCGCCGTCGCGGGACAGCTCGGCGATCGCCTTGGTGGGCTCGGAGGTCTTGATCTCCGTGTAGCCGCGGCCGGACATCCAGCGCACGGTCGCGTCGGCGTGCGCACGGCCACCGAGCGTCTGCGGCGTGCCCTCGGCGACGATCCGGCCGCCCGCGAGCACGGCGACGCGGTCGGCGAGCGCCTCCGCCTCGTCCAGGTAGTGCGTGGTCAGCAGGATCGTGGTGCCCTCAGCGGCCAGCAGCTTGATCAGGCTCCAGAACTGGCGGCGCGCCTCGGGGTCGAAGCCGGTGGTCGGCTCGTCCAGGAACATCAGCTCGGGGCGGCCGATGATGCCGAGCGCCACGTCGAGCCGGCGCCGCTGACCACCGGACAACTTGCCGCCGCGGGACTTGGCCTTCTCGGTGAGCCCGACGAGCTCGATGACCTCGTCCGGGTCACGCGGGTCGGCGTAGTACCTGGCGTAGTGCTGGACGGCCTCGCGGACCGTGAGCGTGGCGGCGTCGGTCGCGCTCTGCAGCACGATGCCGAGCTTCGAGCGCCACTCCCTGCTGCCCTTGGCCGGGTCGACGCCCAGCACGCTGACCTCGCCCGCGTCGCGGTCGCGGTGCCCCTCCAGGATCTCGACGCTCGTGGTCTTGCCGGCGCCGTTCGGGCCGAGGACCGCGAACACCTCGCCTCGTGCGACGTCGAGGTCCACCCCTGCCACCGCCTGGTGGCCCTTGTAGGCCTTCCTGAGGCCCCTCACTCGGATCGCGTTCATGGGGTGAATCGTGCGTTTTCGAGGCGGTCCGGCGGGACGACCGCACCGCTGACCCCGGTTGTCAACCGCTCGGTGGACACGCGACCGTGTTTCAGCCGTGTTTCCACTGCTCGATATGGCGGTTTCACGTGTTAGAACGGCTGTGTGCATCTGACGCCGCATGAACGCGACAAGCTCCTCGTGCACGTCGCCGCCGACGTTGCCCGCCGCCGGTTGGAACGCGGGGTGCTCCTCAACTACCCGGAGGCCGTCGCGTTGATCACCGACCACGTGCTGGAGGGCGCGCGGGACGGCCGCACGGTCAGCGAGTTGATGGAGAGCGGCCGCACGGTGCTCGCGCCGGAGCAGGTCATGCGCGGGGTGCCGGAGATGATCGACTCGGTGCAGGCGGAGGCGACGTTCCCGGACGGCACCAAGCTCGTCACGGTGCACCACCCGATCGCGCCTTCCGCGGGTCCGGCGCCGGGTGAGGTGATCGTCGGTTCGGAACCGGTCGAGCTCAATCCCGGCCGGCCGCGCGTGACGATGACCGTGGTCAACGCCGCTGACCGGCCTGTTCAGGTCGGGTCGCACTTCCACTTCGCGTCGGTCAACACGGGCCTGGAGTTCGACCGGGAGGCGGCCTTCGGGTACCGCCTGGACATCCCGGCGGGCACCGCGACGCGGTTCGAGCCGGGCGTCGAGCGAGAGGTCACGCTGGTTCCGTTGGCAGGCTTGAGGATCGTCCGGGGGTTGCAGCGATGATCGACCGCGAGCGTTATGCCGAACTGCTCGGGCCGACCGCCGGCGACCGGATCCGGCTCGCCGACACCGACCTGTTCATCGAGGTCACCGAGGACCGTTCGCGCGGTGCCGGTTCGGGCGACGAGGTGATCTTCGGCGGCGGCAAGGTGATCCGCGAGTCGATGGGACAGGGTGTCGCGACCCGTGCGGAGGGCGCTCCCGACCTGGTCATCACCGGTGCGGTGATCCTCGACCACTGGGGTGTGGTCAAGGCCGACGTCGGTGTGCGGGACGGCCGGATCGTCGCGATCGGCAAGGCGGGCAACCCGGACACGATGGACGGCGTCCACCCCTCGCTGGTGATCGGCCCGTCGACGGAGATCCTGTCCGGCAACGGCAAGATCCTGACCGCGGGCGGCATCGACTGCCACGTGCACTTCATCTGCCCGCAGATCGTGGACGAGGCGCTGGCGTCCGGGCTGACGACGTTGATCGGTGGCGGCACCGGCCCCGCGGAGGGCACGAAGGCCACCACGGTCACGCCCGGCGCCTGGTACCTCGACCGGATGCTGACGTCGATGGACCACATGCCGGTCAACGTTCTGTTGCTGGGCAAGGGGAACACGGTCTCCGTCGAAGGACTGCGCGAGCAGCTCGCCGGTGGCGCCGGTGGGTTCAAGCTGCACGAGGACTGGGGCACCACGCCCGCCGCGATCGACGCGTGCCTGCGGGTGGCCGACGAGTCCGGCGTGCAGGTAGCGATCCACACGGACACGTTGAACGAGGCCGGGTTCCTGGAGTCCACTGTGGACGCCATCGCCGGCCGGTCGATCAACGCCTACCACTCCGAGGGAGCCGGCGGCGGGCACGCGCCGGACATCATCCGGGTCGTCTCACTGCCGAACGTGCTGCCGTCGTCGACGAACCCGACGCGCCCGCACACCGTCAACACCCTCGAAGAACACCTCGACATGCTGATGGTGTGCCACCACCTCAACCCGTCGGTGCCGGAGGACCTGGCGTTCGCCGAGTCGCGCATCCGGCCGACCACGATCGCGGCCGAGGACCTGCTGCACGACCTGGGCGCGATCTCGATGATCTCGTCCGACTCGCAGGCGATGGGACGCGTCGGTGAGGTGATCATCCGGACGTGGCAGACCGCGCACGTGATGTCCTCCCGCCGGTCGATGGACTCGAACCTGCGGGCTCAGCGGTACGTCGCGAAGTACACGATCAACCCCGCGGTGGCGCACGGGATCGCGTCCGAGGTCGGGTCGGTCGAGGTCGGCAAGCTCGCCGATCTGGTGTTGTGGGAGCCCAAGTTCTTCGGCGTCCGGCCTTCGGTGGTGTTGAAGGGCGGGTTCATCGCGTGGGGCGCCATGGGTGACGCCAACGCCTCGATCCCGACGCCGCAGCCGGTGTGGGCGCGGCCGATGTTCGGCGCCACGGCCGGGGCCGCCTCTTCGGTGTTCTTCGTTGCGCCCGAGGCGATCGAGGCCGGGATCGGGGATCGGTACGCGCGACGGGTGCTGCCGGTGTCGTCGACGCGTTCGGTCACCAAGGCGGACATGGTGCTGAACGACGCGATGCCGGACGTGCGGGTCGATCCGGACAGCTTCGCCGTGCACGTGGACGGTGCGCTGGTGGAGCCTTCGCCGGTGGCCGAGTTGCCGATGGCCCAGCGGTACTTCCTGTTCTGATGCTGACCGCGCTGATCCTCGCCGACTCCCGGTTCCCCGGTGGCGGACACGTGCACTCCGGCGGCCTGGAAGAGGCTGCCGCGCGCGGGTTGGTCGTAGACGAGCCGTCGCTGGAGTCGTTCCTGCACGGGCGTTTGCTCACGGCGGGACTGCTGGCGGCCGGCTTCGCGGCCGCGGCGGCTCGTGGTGAGGACCTGGACGTGCTGGACGCGGAGCTGGACGCGCGGACGCCGTCGCCGGCTCAGCGCGAGGCTTCACGGGCGCAGGGGCGGGGGATGTTGCGGGCGGCTCGGCGGGCCTGGCCGTCTGCGCGGCTGGCCGCGTTGCCTGCTGTTCCGCACCAGCCGCTGGTGATCGGGGTGCTGGTCGGCGAGCCCTTCGAGGCCGCGCTGACCTGTGCTTACCTGGCCGTGAGCGGTCCGGCGTCGGCGGCGGTCAGGTTGCTGGGACTCGACCCGTTCGGGGTCAATGCGATCGTGGCGGCGCTTCCGGTGGAGGACGTCGCCGCGCGGGCGTGCAAGGAGCTGCCCGCGCTCGGTTCACCTGCCTTGGATCTTCTGGCCGAGGCACACGTTCGACGTGAAGGGGTGCGTCTCTTTGGGAGCTAACCACGGGCCCGACCCGCATGATCACCACCACGGTGTCGCACCGCGGATCGGCATCGGCGGCCCGGTCGGCAGCGGCAAGACGGCGCTGACGGCCGCGTTGTGCCGCGCTTTGGGCTCGCAGTTGGAGCTGGCGGTCGTCACCAACGACATCTACACGACCGAGGACGCGGACTTCCTGCGTCGCGCGGGTGTGCTGGACCCGTCGCGGATCGAAGCGGTGCAGACGGGGTGTTGCCCGCACACCGCGATCCGCGACGACATCACCGCGAACCTGGACGCGGTGGAGAGGTTGGAGCACCGGTTCTCCGGGTTGGACCTGGTGATCATCGAGAGCGGCGGCGACAACCTGACCGCGGTGTTCTCGCGCGGGCTCGTGGACCGGCAGATCTTCGTCGTCGACGTGGCAGGCGGCGACAAGGTGCCGCGCAAGGGCGGCCCCGGCGTCACGACGGCGGACCTGCTGGTGATCAACAAGATCGACCTGGCGCCGTACGTCGGCGCGGACATGGACGTGATGATCTCGGACGCGCACCGGATGCGCGGCGAGTTGCCCGTCATCGCCCAGTCCCTGGTGGAGACGCCGGACGCGCCCGAGGTCGCGAAGTGGGTGCTGGCCCAGCTGTGAGGGCTCCTCGATGAAGGCCGTGGCGCGGTTGGTGGTGGAGCTGGACTCGTACGGCAACAGCGTCGTGCGGGTCCTGCGGTCTCAGGCACCGCTGACGCTCGTGCCGGCCCGGCGGGTGGGGCCGGTCGCGCTGGTGCACCTGGTCAGTTCGGTGACGTCCCCGCTCGGTGGGGACTCGCTCGAGCTGACGGTCGAAGTCGGGCCTGGGGCGTCACTTGATCTGCGTGGCGTGGCGGCGACGTTGATGTTGCCAGGGCCGACCGGTTTGTCCTCCTCGTCGCTGGTGCGGTTCTCGGTGGAGGGCTCTGTTCGGTACCTGCCAGAGCCGACCGTGGTGACTGGCCGGGCTCGCCACACCGCGGTGGTGGAGGCCGAATTGGACGGTCACGCAGAGTTGCACCTTCGTGAGGTTCTGGTGCTCGGCCGCGTGGGTGAGAAGGCCGGCGCGCTGTCGTCGTCGGTGCGGGCAACTCGTTGCGGCAGGCCGTTGTTGCATCAACAGCTGGCGGTGGGAGACCCGTCGGTCGACTCGTCTTCGGCGGGGCTCGCGGGCAAGCGGGTTGTCGGGACGTCGCTGATGCTGGACGCGGTCGCGCGGGAGTCGGGTGGCGGTGAGTGGTGGAGCGTCGTTCCGTTGGCAGCGGGCGGAAGTGTTGTAACCGCACTGGGTGATGACGTGGTCACCGTCACACGTGTCCTCGATGCCATCTGATTCGATCACGGACTCGATCCAGAACTGTTCTTTGCACGGACAGTCACCGTTCAGGTGGTGGCCATCACCACGCAGGCGGTTTCGGGATCCGTTCGCCGTGCGTATGGTCGCGGGTCCAGGGACCACGAGTTCTGCCGCCGCTTGGAGGTTCGCCGATGACGGAGACCACGAACATCGCACTACCGGCGATGCGCGTGTCGTACGAGCAGGGCTCGCTCAGCGAGTCGGAGCTTGCCGCCACCTGGCACGAACAGCTCCAGTTGTGGCTGGACGAGGCGACCAATGCGGGGTTGCCCGAGCCCAACGCGATGGTGCTCGCCACGACTGACACGAAGGGCCGGCCGTCGTCGCGGACGGTGCTGCTCAAGGGGCTCGACTCGCGTGGAGTGGTGTTCTTCACCAACTACACGTCCAACAAGTCGCACGATCTGATGGCTACTCGGTTCGCGTCTTCGACGTTCCCGTGGTTCGCGATGCAGCGTCAGGCGCATGTGCGCGGGGTGGTGGAGAAGGTCGGGCCGGTTGAGACCGCTGAGTACTGGAACTCGCGGCCTCGGGGCTCGCAGATCGGGGCCTGGGCTTCGCCGCAGTCGCGGGTGGTGACTGGGCGGTCCACATTGGATTCGGCGCTGCACAAGATCGAGCGGCAGTTCGCGGACACCGAGAAGATTCCGGTGCCGCCGCATTGGGGTGGGTGGCGGATTCGGCCTGAAGAGGTTGAGTTCTGGCAGGGACGGCGGGATCGGATGCATGACCGGTTGCGGTTCCGGCTGGGGCGGGATGGGTGGAACTTGGAGCGCGTCGCTCCGTAGGTTTCAGGCTTTTGCGGATGGGGTGTCTCCTGTGGGCGGGAGGCGCCCCTTTTGCGTGTGGTCCCGTTTTAGGGATTTCGGGGCTCCGCCCCGGACCCCGCCAATCTGATCAAAGACCTGTCCCACGCCGCACGCGGGTTGATGGCACGCCAGTTGCTTTGGGCGGCGGCACGTTGCGTAGGTGGTGCGGTCCGGGCGGGACCCCACCCGGAGCGCTGTTTCAAGCGTAAGGACGCCTCGGCTTCGCCTTTGGGTCGCCTCGCCTGCGGCCTCGGCGTGGAACCTTGCCTGGGGGTGGCGCGTCCTCAGGCTGCGGAAAGTGCTCGATTCGGGCACGGGCATACTGGGTTTTCAGGCCACAGCTAGCTACGAGGTGCGATTTCACGTGTGCGGAGTGCTCGGACTCATCTGTTCCACCGAAGCCGCTGCGGCCTCCGCGCGTGGCTCAGTGGCCGCAGCGCTGCGCTGCCAGCGGCACCGTGGGCCCGACGAGCAGGACACCTGGGCTGATGCTGAGGTTGTGTACGGGTTCAACCGGCTGGGCTTCATCGACTTGGACCACTCCCACCAGCCGTTGGTGTGGGGGCCGCCGGAGAACCCGACGCGGTACACGTTGAACTTCAACGGCGAGATCTACAACTACAAGGAGCTCCGGGCTGAGCTCATGCGGAAGTTCGGGGCCCAGTTCAAGACGCAGGGGGATGGCGAGGCCATCGTTGCCGGGTATCACTACCTCGGGGCGGACTGGGTCAAGATGTTGCGCGGCATGTTCGCGTTCATGATCTGGGACGCGCAGGAGCGGGTGGTTTTCGGCGCGCGGGATCCGTTTGGGATCAAGCCGTTGTACTGGGCTGCTGGGCCTGGTGGGGTGGGGTTCTCGTCGGAGAAGAAGAGCCTCCTCCAATTGACTGGCGTGCTGGGGATCAGCCAGGAGTTGGATCAGACGGCGTTGCAGCATTATTTGGTGTTGCAGTACGTGCCGGAGCCTGAGTCGTTGCACAAGGCGATTCGGCGGGTCGAGTCCGGGACGTCGTTCAAGGTCTCGCCTGGTGGGCAGGTGTTGTTCAACCGGTACTTCAAGCCGGTGTTCTCGCCTCGGCCGGTGAACGGGGAGCACGAGGCGGAGGCGCTGTACGAGCGCATTGCCGATGTCATGCGTGACTCGGTGGCCAAGCACATGATTTCTGACCCGGACGTCACGGTGGGGGCGTTCCTGTCCGGGGGGATCGACTCGACGGCCACGGCCACGTTGGCGAAGCAGCACAACCCGAATTTGATCGCGTTCACCAGCGGGTTCGATCGGCAGGGGTACTCGGAGGTCGATGTTGCCGCTGAGACGGCGGCGGCCATCGGGGTGCGGCATGTCGTGAGGACGGTGTCGCCGGACGAGATGATGGAAGAGCTGCCACTGATCATCTGGTACCTGGATGACCCGGTGGCTGACCCGGCGTTGGTGCCGTTGTGGTTCATTGCTCGTGAGGCTCGTAAGTACGTCAAGGCTGTGTTGTCCGGTGAGGGTGCGGACGAGCTGTTCGGCGGGTACGTGATTTATCACGAGCCGTTGTCGTTGTCGCCGTTCGAGAAGGTGCCGGGCGGCGTGCGCAAGCTGATGGGCGCGGTGTCCAAGTCCATTCCGGAGGGTGTGCGGGGCAAGGACCTGCTTCGGCGGGGCTCGCTCAGGCTCGAAGAGCGCTACTACGGCAACGCGCGGAACTTCACCGATGCGCAGGTGCGGGCCGTGTTCCCCGGTTACCAGGAAGGCATCGGGTTCAAGGATGTGACGGCGCCCTGGTACCGGGAGTCCGAGGGCTGGGATCCGGTGGCGCGGATGCAGCACATCGATCTGTACACGTGGTTGCGCGGGGACATCCTGGTCAAGGCCGACAAGGTGACCATGGCGAACTCGATCGAGCTGCGGGTGCCGTTCCTGGATCCTGAGGTCTTCCGGGTTGCGGCCGAGGTGCCGTTGGACCAGAAGCTGACTGAGGGTACGACCAAGTACGCGTTGCGCAGGGCGTTGGCGAAGATCATTCCGGCGCACGTGTTGAACCGGCCCAAGCTCGGGTTCCCGGTGCCCATTCGGCACTGGTTGCGGGCTGAGATGTACGACTGGGCGCGCGGGATCATCGCGGACTCGCAGACCGGGCATCTGCTGGACAAGAACGCGGTGCTGGAGTTGCTGGCCGAGCACAAGTCGGAGCAGTTCGACCGGTCGCGGCAGCTGTGGTCGGTGCTGTGCTTCATGATCTGGCACGGGATCTTCGTCGAGGGCCGGATCAGCCCGAAGGTGCCGGAGCCGGTCTACCCGGTTCGCCTCTGACCCTCTCCTGAGTGGTTTTGGCGACACCTTCACATAAAGGGCTTGTTAGTTGTCATAGGCTAACCATGTGGCCACTGTGGGGAGAAGCGCGCGCTCGACGTTCGTGATCGACACTCGACCGTTGAAGATCGTCGCTTATCGCCGGTTGTGGCTGTCCACGATCGTGACGGCGGTGGGCTCTCAGCTCACCGCCGTTGCTGTGCCCAAACAGGTTTACGACCTCACCGGTTCGTCGGCGTGGGTCGGCATTGCCGCAGGTGTCGCGTTGGTGCCGTTGCTGGTGTTCGGGCTGTGGGGCGGCGCGATCGCGGACACCGTTGACCGGCGCAAGCTGCTGCTTCTCACCAACATCGGCATCGCGGTGTCGTCGGTGCTGCTGTGGGTGCAGGCGGCGATGAACGTCGGTTCGGTGTGGCTGGTGATCGCGCTGCTCGGGTTGCAGCAGATCTTCTTCGCGGCGAACGCTCCGGCGCGGTCGGCGTCGATCGCGCGGCTGGTGCCTGCCGAGTTGTTGCCGTCGGCTGGTGCGCTGGGCTCGACGGTCATGCAGTTCGGTGCCGTGCTCGGGCCGTTGCTCGCGGGTGCGTTCATGCCGATTGTCGGGTTGTCGACGTTGTACCTGGTGGACGCCATCGCGCTGGTCGTCACGGTCTACGCGGTGTGGAAGCTGCCGTCGATGCCGCCGCTGGACGGGGTGGTGCGGCGGGCGGGGCTGCGGGACGTGCTCGACGGGTTCGTGTACCTGTGGGCGCAGAAGGTGCTGATGGCGAGCATGTTGCTGGACATCATCGCGATGGTGTTCGGCATGCCGCGGGCGCTGTTCCCGGAGATGTCCCAGCACACGTTCGGCGACCCCGCCGGTGGTGGGTTCGCGCTGGGTGTGTTGTTCGCGGCGATTCCTGTCGGTGCGGTGCTGTGCGGGCTCACGTCCGGGTGGATCTCGAACATCAGCAGGCACGGGGTCGCGCTGACGCTGGCCGTGGTGGGCTGGGGCCTCGCGATCATGGGGTTCGGCCTGGCCGGGTCGTTGTGGGTCGCGGCGGCCTTCCTGGCGCTCGCTGGGGCCGCGGACATGGTGTCCATGGCGTTCAGGGGCGCGATTCTGCAGTCGGCCGCCACGGACGAGATGCGCGGGCGGATGCAGGGCGTGTTCATCGTCGTTGTCGCGGGTGGGCCGCGGATCGCGGACCTGCTGCACGGCACGGGTGGTGCGGCGTTCGGCACTGCCGCGGCGGTGACCGCGGGTGGTGTGCTGGTGGTCGTCGCGGCCGTGGCGATGGTCGTGCTGCTGCCGGCGATCTGGCGCTACCGCGTGAGTCCCGTCAGTTCCGCTGACTGATCTCGTTCGCCGAGGGCTCTGCGATCTTCACGTCGGTGCCCCAGTCGGAGAAGCGCGCCTCGTCGACGATCAGGTCGTTCTGGAACTGGGTGGAGAACTTGATCCGGACGGGCAGCCCGCTGCCGTCCAGTTCGATCTCGCCCGCCGAACTCGTGACGCCCTGGTCGAGCGCGAGTTTGACCTCGTTGCGCAGGTACTCGTCGGTGAGGTTGTCGTAGGCCTTCTGGTAGTTGACGGCGATCGAGTAGCGGACGCGGTCACCGGTCTGCGCGGTCAGCTTGAGCTCGCCGCCCGCCTGGATCACCGGCAGGTGGTACGTCGTGAAGACGGCCTGCTGGTAGATCACGTCGTAGAAGCCGAGCAGGCTGTTGGTGAAGTCGTCGGTGTTCTTGCGCTCCAGCTTCACCCACGACTTGTTCTGCGGCAGGCCGAAAACGGGCGGCAGCAGGACGAACGCGGTGTCCTTTGTGGTCGAGACGAACCGCAGCTGCTCGTCCTTGCCGCCGGTCTGCACGGGACGGCTCGTGGTCGCGTCGATGCTCGGGACGTCGCCCAGCCTCACCGAGCCGTTCGCGGGGGCCGTGACGCCGCCCGAGTCGCCGGAGGTCGGTGCCACGATGGTGAAGCGGTAGGTCTGCTTCTCGCCGACCGCCTTGGACACCGCGGCCACGAGGCTCTTGACGTCGGGGTGCTGGGTCGGCTGGGCCGCCGGCGGTGACGACGTGCAGGCGGACAGCGCGATGGCCGCGACGAGCAGGGTTGCCGTGCGTTTCATGGTTACACCATATGGGTGAGGTACGGGCCCGTTCACGCTGGTACCCAGGCAAAACGGGCAGAATCTTCGGGCATGGCTGAAGCGACTCCGCAAACGGAGCAACCAGAGCTACACAGGGCAATCGGCCCGAAGCTGCTGCTGTTCTTCGTCGTCGGCGACATCCTCGGCACTGGTATCTACGCGCTCACCGGCAACGTCGCCGGCAAGATCGGCGGCGCTCTCTGGCTGCCCTTCCTGCTCGCGTTCGTGGTCGCGTTCCTGACTGCGTTCAGCTACCTGGAGCTTGTGGGGAAGTATCCCAGAGCGGCCGGTGCCGCGTTGTACACGAACAAGGCATTCAAGATCCACTTCCTGACGTTCATGGTCGCGTTCGCGGTCATGTGCTCCGGCATCACCTCGGCGTCGTCGGCGGCACTCGCGTTCGGCCGCACCTATCTGCGGCAGCTGCTGGTCGAGTTCTTCGACGTCGCGCTCAGTCCGGAGTCGCTCGCGATCACCGGCATCGCGATCGTCTTCATCGCGGCGCTGGCGATCATCAACTTCCGCGGCGTGTCCGAGTCGGTCAAGGCCAACGTGATCCTGACCTGCATCGAGCTGTCCGGTCTGGTGATCATCATCCTGATCGGTGCCTGGGCGGTCATCAACGGCGACGGTGAGCCCTCGCGGCTGACCGAGATCCACGTCCCGTCCGGCAGCAACGTGCTGCTCGCGGTCACCTCGGCGACGGCGCTCGCGTTCTTCGCGATGGTCGGCTTCGAGGACTCGGTGAACATGGCCGAGGAGTGCCGCAACCCGGTCAAGATCTTCCCGCGCGCGATGTTGTGGGGCATGGGCATCGCGGCACTGATCTACGTGCTGGTCGCGATCACGTCGTCGTTGCTGATCCCGTCCGACGAGCTCGCCAAGGCGGGCAGCAGCGCGTTGCTGAGGGTCGTCACCGTTGGCGCGCCGGGCTTCCCGCTGTGGATCTTCGCGCTGATCGGTCTGCTGGCCGTCATCAACTCGGCGCTGATCAACATGCTGATGGCGTCCCGTCTGCTGTACGGCATGGCGAACGAGAAGATCATCCCGAGCTTCTTCGGCACGGTGCACCCGTTCCGCCGCACGCCGTGGATCTCGATCGTCTTCACCACCGGCGTCGCGGTGATCCTGGTGTCCACCGCGGACATCGGCAAGCTCGGTGGCACGACGTCGCTGCTGTTGCTGATCGTCTTCACGATCGTCAACGTGGCGTGCCTGGTGCTGCGCAGGGAGAAGTCCGAGCACAAGCACTTCAGGGCGCCGACCTGGGCGCCCGTGCTCGGCGCGATCACCTGCGCGTACCTCGCGATCCCGTGGACGTCCGGCCGGCCGTTCGACGACTACAAGATCGCGGGCTACCTGCTGCTGGCGGGTCTCGTGCTCTGGGTGATCAACCGCGTCGCGCACGGCAAGCAGGAGATCCACCCGGAGAACCTGTCGAAGTAGTTTCAGTCCAGCAGGTGCCTCAGGAACCGGTCGGGCTCACTCAGGAAGTTCCGGGTGAGCGCGACCGGTTCCGCCGCGTCGTAAGGGACTTCGTCGATCTCCCCGTCGGTGATCTCCAGGATCGCGGCGTTGGGTGCGGCGAGCAGGATCGGTGAGTGCGTGGCGATGATGAACTGCGAGCCCTCGTTGACGAGCTCCTGCATGTGCCCCAGGACGGTGAGGCAGCCTTTGACGGAGAGTGCGGCTTCCGGCTCGTCCAGGACGTAGAGGCCCTTGCTGCCGAACCGGTGTGCCATCAGGTTCATGAAGCTCTCGCCGTGCGACCGCTCGTGCAACGACTTCCCGCCGTACGACGCGTGAATCCCGCCGCCGATCCGGTCGATCTCCGTCGCGACGTTGTAGAACGACTCGGCACGCAGGAAGAACCCCGTGCGGGGCTTCTTGACGCCCCAGCTCAGGGTGAGGTGGTCGCCGAGTGACGACTCGGTCGCCTTGGTGGCGAAGTGGAACGACTGCGTGCCGCCCTCCGCGTTGAACCCGGCCGCCACCGCGATCGCCTCGACCAGCGTGGATTTGCCCGCGCCGTTGTCGCCCACCAGGAACGTGATGGGTTTCGTGAGGTCGATCGGGTTCCTGGTCAGGTGCTGGACGACCGGGAGCGTGAACGGGTAGCGGTGGGTGTCGTGCTGTTCGTCGAGCCGGATCTGGCGGATGAACGTCATCCGAGCCGGGCCAGCTCTACCGGGTCGTGGGCGCAGAACACGTCGACTTCTTCGTTCGCCTTGAGTTCCCTGAGGCGTTCCACATTGGACAGACGCTGCTCACGGATCGTCTCGGTCTGCTTGGCGGTGAGCTTGAGGGCGAAGATGTTGCTCGGCGGCGTCTCGATCTCGCCGCGGTAGAAGTACGCGTCGCCGGCGTGCAGCAGCCAGCGGTCGCCGGACTTGACGGCGATGCCCGTGTGGCCGCGGGTGTGGCCGATGAGCGGCACCATCAGGACGTCCTCCGGCAGACCGGGGATGCCGCGGACGGCCTCGAAGCCGAACCAGTCCTCGCCCTCTGCCTTGTGGGTCTCGAAGGTGACGCCCTCGCGCTGGGCCTTCGGATACCGCGCCCGCTCCTTGGGGCCCTTCGGGTTGGTCGCGGCCTCCAGTTCGGTGTCCAGCACGTGCACGGTGGCGTTCGGGAAGTCCCGCAGCCCGCCGGCATGGTCCAGGTCGAGGTGGGTGAGCAGGATGTGCTTCACGTCCTCTGCGCCGTAGCCGCGCTTCTCGACCTGGTAGATCGCGGTCTCGTGGATGTCGAGGATGGGCTTGAGCAACGTGCGGCTGAGTCCGTCGATGGTGCCCTTCGGGTTGGTCACCTCGTTCGTGCCGAAGCCCGTGTCGACCAGGACCAGACCCTGCTCGGTCTCGATCAGCAGGCAGTGGGCGACGATCCCGCCCGCGACCAGGGGCGGACGCATCGTGGCGCAGTTGAGGTGATGAACCTTCATGGGCAGATCCTTCCGTTGGCCCCGTAGGCTTCAGCCTCATGTTGGGGATCTCGTACGAGGGTGCCACCGCCGTGATCACGACTGTAGGCGCGGGCCTGCGGTCTTTCGAGGTGGACGGGGTTCCGTATGTGGAGACATTCGGGGAAGACGAGAAGCCCCCGATGAGCGCTGGGGCGGTGCTGGTGCCGTGGCCCAACCGGACTGCTGGTGCTTCCTGGGTGCTGGACGGGGTTGTTCAGCAGTTGGAGGTGACGGAGCCGGCCCGGGGGAATGCCATTCACGGGCTGGTCCGGCGGCGGCCCTGGTCCGTTCTGGAGCACACCGGGTCGCTGGTCTCGTTGCGGACGTTGATCGAGCCTCAGGCTGGGTGGCCTGCTGCTTTGGACGTCACGGTTTCTTACGCGCTGGATGATCGTGGGCTCACGGTTACGCATGGGGTTACGAACATCGGGAAGCTGGCTACGCCGTTCGGTGTTGGGACTCATCCTTATCCGCGGGCTGGGCGGGCGTCTACCGATTCGTGCACGTTGACGTTGGCTGCTACTTCGGTGTTGCCGTTGGATGTCGAGCGGATGGTGCCGTCTGGGGACGCCGTGTCGGTTGAGGGGACTGAGTTCGACTTTCGGGGTGGGCGGTCGTTGGCCGGGGTGCGGCTGGACACGCCGTTCGGGGGGTGTGAGCCTGGTGGTGACGGGTTGGTGCATCACTCGCTGGTTGCGGATGATGGTGGTGGGGTTGAGGTTTGGGCGGATCCGGAGTTTCGGTGGGTGCAGGTTTACACGCCGGACTCTTATCCGGATCGGGGGCGGGCGGTGGCTGTCGAGCCCATGACTTGTCCGCCGGATGCTTTGAATTCCGGGGTGGATTTGATTTGGGTGGCGCCTGGGGAGTCTTGGGGGGCTCGGTGGGGGATCCGGCCGTTTGAGGCGCCGGTTTAGGGATTCGGGGCTCCGCCCCGGACCCCGCCAATCTGATCAAGGACCGGTTCCACGCCGCACGCGGGTTGATGGCACGCCAGTTGCTTTGGGCGGAGTTGCGTTGCGTAGGTGGTGCCCTTCGGGTGCAGCAAGGGCTGAGGCACGACTCGTGACGGGGCCCACCCGGAGCGCTGTTTCAAGCGTTAAGAGCCTCGGCTTCGCCGTCGGGTCGCCTCGGCTGCGCCATCGGCTTGGGGTGGCTTGCGAGCGGGGTAACCGTTAGCGTTGCTAACCATGAACATCGCGATCACCGGTGGCTACGTCGTGTCCGTCGACGGGGAGCCTGTTGAGGGTGGCACTGTCCTGATTCAGGACGGGAAGATCGTTGCGGTTGGTGCTGACGTCGACATTCCGGACGGGATTGAGGTTGTCGACGCTGACGGGGCTTGGGTGCTGCCTGGCTTTGTCGAGGCGCACGGGCACATCGGTGTCCATGAAGAGGCCGAGGGGTGGGCTGGGCAGGACACCAACGAGATGACTGATCCCGTTGGGGCTCGGATGCGGGCGCTTGATGCCATCAACCCTGCTGACTTGGGCTTTGGGGATGCGCTCAGTGGTGGGGTGACCACTGCGGTGATCAAGCCCGGGTCTGGGAACCCGATTGGTGGGCAGACGGTTGCCGTGAAGTGTTGGGGGCGGACCGTTGACGAGATGTTGGTCAAGGAGCCGGTCAGCGTCAAGAGTGCGCTTGGGGAGAACCCGAAGCGGGTTTATGGCGACAAGGGGAAGTTGCCGTCCACTCGGCAGGGTGTTGCGGCGGTCATCCGGGACGAGTTGACCAAGGCGCAGGACTACCTGGCCAAGAAGGCTGAGGCTGAGGCTGACGGGAAGGCCTTTGACCGCAACAACACGTTGGAGATCCTCGGGAAGGTTCTTACCGGGGAGTTGCCTTGGTGTCAGCACGCGCATCGGGCCGATGACATCGCCACGGCGATTCGGTTGTCCGAGGAGTTCGGGTACAGGCTGATCCTCAACCACGGTACTGAGGGGCACCTGATCGCGGATCTCATTGCGGAGAAGCAGATTCCGGTGATCATCGGGCCGCTGTTCACGTCGCGGTCCAAAGTGGAGGTTCGGAACCGGGGGCTGCGGAATCCCGGGATTCTGGCGCGGGCCGGGGTGGAGTTGGCGATCACTACCGACCATCCCGTTGTGCCGATTCACTTCTTGGTGCACCAGGCGACGTTGGCGGTGAAGGAAGGATTGGATCCCGAGGTCGCGATTCGGTCGTTGACGGTCAACCCGGCGCGGATCATGGGGCTGGACGACCGGGTTGGTGCTTTGAAGCCCGGGCTGGACGGGGATGTGGTGATCTGGTCCGGGGATCCGTTGGACGTGATGAGCCGGGCGCTGCACGTGTACGTGCAGGGGCGTGAGGTCTACACGTTCGACGAGCGCAAGGGGGAAGGGGTCGTGGCCGACCCCTTCTACCGCGAGCGGGTGTAGTGGCTAGCGGAGGCCTCGGCCGATGACCAGGCGCTGGATTTGGTTGGTGCCTTCGAAGATTTGCAGGACCTTGGCCTCGCGCATGTAGCGCTCCACCGGGAAGTCGCGGGTGTAGCCGGCGCCGCCCAGCACTTGGACGGCGTCGGTGGTCACCTTCATCGCCGCGTCGGTGGCGATGAGTTTGGCGATGGAGGCCTGCTGGCGGAAGGGGAGGCCCTTGTCGCGGCGGCGGGCTGCGGAGAGGTAGGTGGCCCTGGCGGATTCGACTGCTGCCGCCATGTCGGCCAGCAGGAATTCGAGGCCTTGGAACTCGATGATCGGGCGGCCGAACTGGGTTCGGGTCTTGGCGTAGCTGACGGCTTCGTCCAGGGCGGCTTGGGCCAGGCCCACTGCGCAGGCGGCGATGCCGAGGCGGCCCGAGTCCAAAGCGGACAGTGCGATCTTGAGGCCGTCGCCCTCGTTGCCGATCAGGCGGTCGGTGCCGAAGTGGACGTCGTCGAACTGGAGTTGCGCGGTGATGGAGCCGGTCAGGCCCATCTTGCGTTCCGGGGTGGCCGCGGTGAGGCCCTGGGCCTCGCCGGGGGCGAGGAAGCAGGAGATGCCTCGGCCCGCGTCCGGGGACGTGCGGGCCATGAGGGTGTAGAAGTCGGCGACGCCGGCGTGGGTGATCCACGCCTTGGTGCCGTTCACGACGTACTCGGAGCCCTTGCGGACGGCTCGGGTCGACATGGCGGCCGGGTCGGAGCCCGCCTGGACCTCGGAGAGGGCGTAGCCGCCCAGGAGTTCGCCTTCGAGCATTTCGGGGAGCCAGCGGTCCTGCTGTTCGCGGGTGCCGAAGGTGGCCAGGCCGTAGCAGGACATGACGTGCACGGAGAGGCCCACGGCGACGGTCATCCAGGCTGAGGCGACCTCTTCGAGGGCTTGCAGGTACACCTCGTAGGGCTGCTCGCCGCCGCCGAACTCCTCCGGGTACGGCAGACCCAGCAGGCCTGACCTGCCCAGCAGGCGGAACGCGTCGCGGGGGAACTTCTCGTTCTCCTCGGCGTCCGCGGCGTGTGGCTTCAGCTCGTCCCGCGCGATCTCCTTGACCAGCGCGATCAGGTCCTCGGCCTCTTGCGTGGGGAGCAGCCGCTCGGCGGGCATCGTCGACCTCCGGTGTGTACTGGTAACTGTACTGTAGGACGTACGCCAGTACAGTCGCCAGTGAGTGTGGCAGGGTCGTCACCATGACGCGGGCTCTCACGCAGCGGCAGGCTGAGCTGCTCACCCGGATGGAAGCTCTCTTTCTCACGGAGGGCTTCGGTCATCTCACGCTGGATGACATCGCGGGCCGGTTGCACTGCTCGAAATCGACGCTGTACGCGCTCGCCGGCAGCAAGGAGCAGTTGGCTGTTCGTGTGGTCGGGCGGTACTTCAAGGGTGCTGCCGAGCGCATCGAGAAGCGCATCGCGGGCCTTGTTGACGTGCGCAAACGCATCGGCAGCTACCTCGCGGGCGCTGCGGAGGAGTTGAACAAGGCCTCGGCGGCGTTCATTGCGGACGTGTCCGACTTTCCTCCGACGCGGGCGACGTACGAGCGCAACGCGCGGGCCGCGGCCGAGCGCATCAAGGCGTTCATCCAGGACGGGGTCGAGCGGCACGTGTTCCGCGAGGTGCACGCGACGCTGTTCGCCGAGATGGCCGGGTTGCTCATCGAGAGCATCCAGACGGGTGTCCTCACGAAACGGGCAGGCGTTTCGGACGCCGAGGCGTTCACCGCACTGGGCGAACTGTTGTTGGATGGGCTCCAGCGGAGTGGGGCTTCCCAGAAGGAGTAAGCGCAGTGATCGTGGTTGCTGGTGAGGCACTGGTCGACATGGTGCCGGTGGGGGACGACGAGCTCACGCCGCTCGCGCCGAAGCTCGGTGGCGGGCCGTACAACGTGGCTGTCGCGCTCGGTCGGCTCGACGTGCCGACGGCCTTCCTGTCGCGCGTCTCGACCGACCACTTCGGCGAGCAGCTGATCAAGCGGCTGCACGCTTCGCGGGTCGCCACGGTTCTGGTCCAACGTGGACAGGAGAACACTACGCTCGCCGTCGTCGGGCTGGCCGACGACGGGTCCGCGCGCTACTCGTTCTACGTCGACGGCACCGCCGACCGGCTCGTCGAGGACCCCGGTCCGCTGCCCGCCGAGGCGAAGGCAGTGTCGTTCGGCACGTTGTCGTTGGTGCTGGAGCCCGGCGCCTCGGTCTACGAGACGGTGCTGCGGCGGGAGAGCAAGCGCTTGCTGGTCGCGCTCGACCCCAACATCCGGGCGGGGCTGATCGACGATCCGGGCGCCTACCGCAAGCGGTTCCGGTCGTGGCTGCCGGACGTCGGGTTGCTGAAGCTGTCCGTCGAGGACGCGCGGTGGCTCGCCGAGGACGGCGACGTCCAGGGCGGGGACGTGATCGAGATCGCAAGGACGTGGATTTCACAGGGGCCGGCCGCTGTCGTGCTGACGAAGGGTGGCGACGGTCTGTCCGTGATCACCGCCACCGGACAGGTCGACGTGCCACCCGTGAAGGTGGACGTGGTCGACACGATCGGGGCGGGCGACACGGTGCAAGGTGCCCTGCTCGCGTGGTTGCACGACCACGACGCGTTGAGCGTCGAGAAGGTTCGTGCGCTTACGAGCGATGAATGGACCGACGCATTGACGTACGCCGGTGCGGCCGCCGCGATCACATGTTCCCGCGCTGGTGCCGAGCCGCCCTTTGCGAGCGAACTCACCGCCGCGTTGGGTGGATAAAACCGGCGATCGGACTACCGTGGGGGAGCCGCGCTAGAAACTGGCATTACGGATGTGATGCCGGTCCCATCTCTCAGAATCGGTTCACACCGCTGCTGCGAGGCGGGCCTTCCGCCGACTAGCGTGAGTGAACTTGAAGACTCAGATCCCAACGGGGTGGTCCGAGACGACGGCAGGCCCAGCGTGGACTGCCGCCACCCCGTCCGAGCGTTGAGAGGGACTTGAATGCCCGACGCGACGACTGCGCCGACCGACCCACAGACCGTCGCGCTGCGCCACGGGGACGCAGAGCTCGAGATGAAGGTGGTGCGGGCGTCCGAAGGCGCGTCCGGCATCGATCTCGGCAAGCTGCTGTCGACCACCGGTCTGGTAACCCTGGACACCGGTTTCGTCAACACGGCCTCCTGCTCCTCCGAGATCACCTACATCGACGGTGACGCTGGAATTCTGCGTTACCGCGGGTACCCGATCGAGCAGTTGGCCGCGCGTTCGAACTTCGCGGAGGTCAGTTACCTCCTGATCTACGGCGAGCTTCCTACCGCCGCCCAGCTCGAGGACTTCTCGCAGAAGATCAGCAGGCACACGCTGCTGCACGAGGACCTCAAGCGCTTCTTCGACGGCTTCCCGCGTGACGCGCACCCGATGCCGGTGCTGTCCTCCGCGGTGTCCGCGCTGTCGACCTTCTACCAGGACTCGCTCTCGCCGTTCGACGCGAACCAGGTGGAGATCTCCACGATCCGCCTGCTGGCGAAGCTCCCGACCATCGCGGCCTACGCGTACAAGAAGTCGGTCGGTCAGCCGTTCCTCTACCCGGACAACTCGCTTGGCCTGGTGGAGAACTTCCTGCGGATGACCTTCGGCTTCCCGGCCGAGGCCTACGACCTCGACCCGGACCTGGTCCGCGCGCTCGACCTGCTGTTCGTCCTGCACGCCGACCACGAGCAGAACTGCTCCACGTCGACCGTGCGCCTGGTGGGCTCGTCCGAGGCGAACCTCTTCGCGTCCATCTCCGCGGGCATCAACGCCCTGTTCGGCCCGCTGCACGGCGGCGCGAACAGCGCGGTGCTGGAGATGCTCGAGAAGATCAAGGCCGACGGCGGCGACGTGAAGTCGTTCGTCAACAAGGTCAAGAACAAGGAGGACGGCGTCCGCCTGATGGGCTTCGGCCACCGGGTCTACAAGAACTACGACCCGCGTGCCGCGATCATCAAGAAGACGGCCGACGAGATCCTCAACAAGCTCGGCGCCGACGACCAGCTGCTCGACATCGCGAAGCAGCTGGAAGAGGCCGCTCTGAGCGACGAGTACTTCATCTCCCGCAAGCTCTACCCGAACGTGGACTTCTACACGGGTCTGATCTACCGGGCGATGGGCTTCCCGACCAAGTTCTTCACCGTGCTGTTCGCGCTCGGCCGGCTCCCCGGCTGGATCGCGCACTGGCGCGAGATGATCAACGACCCGGCCACCAAGATCGGCCGCCCGCGGCAGATCTACACCGGCCCGACCGAGCGCGACTTCATCGCGATGGAAAACCGCTGATCACGGGCTAGTTCTTCTCGTAGGCTGAAGGCGCGCCGCCACGGGCGGCGCGCCTTCGTGCTGTCCTGGGGGTGGGGCGTGACGGACGTGCGGGCCGAGGTGGCCCGGTTGTACGAACAGCACAGGAAGATGCGGTACCCGAACGGCCAGCGCGGCACGGAGGTCGCGGGCGTCGAACTGATCCTGGTCGACGCGGACGCCGCCGGCTGCGTCTCCTGCTGGCTGAAGAGCCGTGACGACCTCGATGACCACGTCCTCTGGTGGGCACCGCGCTGCCTCGACGACCTGCGCAAAGTGGTGCCGGTGTTCGCTGATCCGCGGTCGGAGTACTACCGGCCCTACGCTGTCCATTACTACGGCCGGCTCCTGCGCATGGTCCAGCTGATCACTCTTGAGCTCGTGGCCGAGGTCGCCTGAGCGCTCGTTGTGCAGACCTGCTCTGGCCGCTTTAGCGTCGAGTGGTGAGTTCTTCCCCGTCGCTCGTCTGGTTCCGCCGCGATTTGCGGACATCCGATCATCCCGCGATTCTTGCCGCCGCGGAAAGGTCGCCTCGCGCGCTCGCGCTATTCGTTCTCGACGACAGGTTGCTGAAACCTTCCGGACAGCCGCGAATCGATTTCATGCACCGGTGTTTGCACGCGTTGAACGATCAGCTCGGCGGCCGGTTGATGGTCGTGCACGGCGACCCGGTGAAGGCGGTCCCGCGCGTCGCGAAGGAGATCGGTGCGGAGAGCGTCCACATCACCGCGGACTGCGCGCCGTACGGGCGCCGCAGGGACGAGGCCGTCGAAGAAGCGTTGGGGGACATCGAACTCGTCCGCTCCGGCTCGCCCTATGCGGTGACGCCGGGACGGGTGCGCAAGCAGGACGGCACGCCGTTCAAGGTCTTCACGCCGTTCCGCAACGCCTGGCTCGACCACGGCTGGCGCAAGCCCGCGGACACCGACGCGTCCACTTTGGACTGGGTCAAGCCGGAGCACAGCACGAAACTTCCAGCGATCGAAGAAGAACTCCCCGATGCGCAGCAGCTGTGGGAGGAGTTCCGCGACGAACGGCTGGAGGACTACGACAACACCCGCGACCGGCCGGACCTCGACGCGACCAGCAGGATGTCGGCGTTCCTGAGGTGGGGAGTGCTGCACCCCAGGACGTTGCTGCAGGACTGCGACGGCACGTTCCGCAGTGAGCTGGCCTGGCGTGAGTTCTACGCCGATGTGTTGTGGCACAAGCCGGAGACCGCGCGGGAGAACTACGACCGCAAGTTCGACCGGATGCGGCACGACAACGACGAGGAGCTGTTCGAGGCCTGGACGCAGGGGCGGACCGGCTACCCGATCGTCGACGCCGGGATGCGGCAGCTGCTGCGGGAAGGCTTCATGCACAACCGGGTGCGCATGATCGTGGCGAGCTTCCTGGTCAAGGACCTGCACCTGCCGTGGTGGTGGGGCGCGCGGCACTTCATGAAGCACCTGATCGACGGCGACATCGCCTCGAACCAGCACAACTGGCAGTGGGTCGCCGGTTGCGGCACGGACGCCGCGCCGTTCTTCCGCGTCTTCAACCCGACCACGCAGGCCAAGAAGTTCGACCCGGACGGCGCGTACGTGCGCAGGTACGCGCCGGACTCCCCGGACATCCCGCCGATCGTGGATCACGCGGTCGAACGCCAGGTCGCGCTCGACCGCTACCAGGCCGTCAAATCCTGAGCGCCTCGCGGAGCTTGACGCGGGCGCCGGTCCTCAGCACGGCGTTCGCGTAGACCTTGCCGCCCAGCCAGGTGATCGCCGCGATGGCGGCCAGGGCGAACACGATCGAGAGCAGCACCTGCCATGCCGGAGCGACGCCCAGCGCCATCCGGCCCGGCATCAGGATCGGGGCGAACGGCGGCAGCAGCGACAGCACGGTGACCGTGGGGCCGGAGGGGCTGCCGATCATCAGGTTGATGCCGGCGACGAACGCCACGATGATCGTCATGCTGATCGGCGTCAGCACCGACTGCAGTTCCTCCTGCCGTGACACCAGGGAGGCGGCGGCCGCGAAAACGGTGGCGTACAAGAAGAATCCGAGCAGGTACCAGAGCACGCCGATGAGCAGGGCGGTGCCGCCCAGCGCACTCACGTCGATCACGTCGAACGCCGACGAGAGCCCGAGGCCGACCGTGGAGATCACCAGCAGTTGCAGCAGGCCGACCGCGCCGAGCCCGATCACCTTGCCCAGCAACAACTGCCACGGCCGGACGGTCGCGAGCAGGATCTCGACGACCCTGCTCGACTTCTCCTCGACCACGCCCTGCGCGACCATCGTGCCGTAGACCAGCAACGAGTAGTACAGCAACGCGGCCACGATCAACCCGATCGCGAGGCGCTGACCTCGTTGCGGGTCAACGGGTTCCAGTGCGGTCACGGCCACCTTGACGTTCGCCAGGCTCTGCGCCACGTCCTGTGGCGTGGTGCCCGTCTCGGCCAGTTGCGCGATCAGCACCTGCTGGCGCAGCACGTCGTTCAGGACCGACGTCAGCACCTCGTCGCCGGAGCCCTTGACGATCATCTTCAGTTCCGGCGGCGCGCCGGTGACCAGGGCGTCCAGCGAGCCCTCGCGGACCTGCTTCTCGGCATCGCCCGTGGTCGTGACGTCCCGCGTCTCGACGTCGATGCCGAACGCCTTCGCCTTTTCCCGCAACGGATCCGCGAGCTGCGTCGCCTGGCCGGAGAGTCCGATGACGCTGCGCTGCTGGTCGTCGAACAGGAACGACTGGAGCACCACGTACCCGGCGAGCACGGCGATGATCACCGCCGTGCCGATCAGGAACGACCTGGTGCGCACCTTCGTGACGAACTCGCGCCTGGCCACCAGCGAGACCTCTCGAGCCGCTGTCATGCGCTCCTCGCCTCGGTGGTCACCACGTTGCGGAACAGCTCGGTCAGCGAGGGCCGCTGCCGGGAGAACTCGTGCACGGGACCTGCGGCGAGCGCGGCGTGCAGCACGGACTGGTCGTCCACGCCGTCGGCGAGCTCGAGCACGCAACGCGTCCCGTTCTTCTCGATCACCCGCACGCCACCCAGAGTGGCAGCCCACTCGGTGGTTGGCGACTCAACAACCAGACGCGACACCCCGCCGGACCGAAGTTCATCCACCGTTCCCACGGCGACCATCGAACCCGCGCTGACGATGCCGACCCGGTCGCACAGCCGTTCCACCAGGTCGAGCTGGTGGCTGGAGAACACCACGGGCACCCCTGCGGACGCCTTCTCCCGCAGCACCTGGCTCATCAGGTCCACCGCGACCGGGTCGAGACCGGAGAACGGCTCGTCGAGCACCAGCACGTCCGGCTCGTGCACCAGCGCGGCGGCCAGCTGGACGCGCTGCTGGTTGCCGAGGCTCAGGCGCTGCACCTCGTCCGTGCGGCGATCGCGCAACCCGAGCCGCGCGATCCAGTTCTCCGCGCTCGTGTGCGCCTCGTTGGTGCTCATGCCGTGCAGCTCGGCCAGGTAGACGAGCTGGTCGAGCACCTTCATGCGCGGGTAGAGGCCGCGTTCCTCCGGCATGTAACCGATGCGGCGCCGAGTGTCGAGATCGACGGCTCTTCCGTTCCACCGCACCTCGCCGGAGTCGGCCGCGAGCACGCCCAGCGCGATCCGCATGGTCGTGGTCTTCCCGGCGCCGTTGCTGCCGACGAAACCGAAGAGCTCGCCCGCGCGCACGTCGAAAGACATGTTCCGCAGGGCGACGACCTCTCCGTAGCGCTTGGAGACCGCGTCGATCTCCAGCACTCCCTCAGGCACGGTGAACCCCTTCGTTAGCCCGTCTGGCGGTAATCGGACTGAAAGTATCGGTGAGCAGGGAACGAGTGAAACGATACGGGCGTCTACGGCGAATCGAACGAACGACCAATTCACTCAACGGTGGTGACCATGCAGCCCATTGACCCGGATCAGTGGCTCGCGCAGTACGGGGCCAAGATCGAGCAGGCGAAGCAGAACGCCGAACAGGCCCGCGACCAGCTCGGTGGTGTGGGCGGGAGCGCGAGCTCTCCTGACGGCCTGATCACGGTGACAGTTAACGCTACCGGCGTGCTGACCGATCTCCAGATCAAGCCGGAAGCCCGCGGCATGGACCCCAGTCAGATCGCCTCCGCTGTGCTCACAGCCTCGTCGAAGGCCCAGCGGGACGCCTCCGGCCGGGTCGTGCAGATCATGACGGACTTCGTCGGCGACAGCCCGGCCCTCGAGTTCGTGAAGGCACAGATGCCGAACGGATACGCGGGCGACGGAACCGATGAGGAAGAACCGAAGTCGGAGTTGGAGCGCAAGGACGTGCGGCCCGACGACGAGTACTTCACCAACCCGCCCGACGTCATGGCCTGAGTGCAGGAGGGGGTAGGCGATGCAGTCAGCACAGCACTTCAACATCGATCTCGATGAGCTGAGATCCCACGCCAAGAACGTGGACAAGCTCATGGAGCGGATGCGCAAGGCCACCGAGACGTGCGATCCGGGCGCGCTCACGACCGAGGCCTTCGGCGTCTTCCTCGGGTTCCTGGCCCAGAACGTCCTCGAGCGGGCGGGCCTGTCGCAGGACATGCTCGGCAAGGCCGCGAACTCGCTGATGGACATGGGCACCGGTCTCAAGGAGACCATCGAGCAGTACGAGCAGGTCGACCTCGACAACATGTTCGGCTTCAAGGGAGGCCGGGGATGAACGCCCCAGCGTCGCAGACCCAGGGCACCGACCCTCAGCAGCTGATCAGCACCATCTCCAACACGTACTCCGCCATCGAGCGGGGTGACTGGGTCGCGGGCGGCCTCGGCATCGCGAACTCGGCGATGGGCATCGTGGGCATGGCCTCCAACCCGCTGAGCGGTTTCCTCTCCGCCGGGTTCAGCTGGGCCATCAACCACGTCGACTTCCTGCGCGAGCCGTTCGACGTCCTGCTCGGCAGCCCTGAGTCCATCGCCAAGATGGCGCAGTCCTTCCGGAACGCCGGCAAGCAGGTGCACGGCATCGCGACCGAGTACGAGAAGATCTGCGTCTCCCAGACCCGCGAGTGGCAGGGCAGGGCGGCGGACGGTTACCGCGCCGCGGCCAAGAAGCACGCCGGTGGCATGGAGACGCTCGCCAAGTCGGTCGACGGCATCGCCGGTGCGGTCGAGGGCGCGGGCCAGCTCGTCGGCACGGTCCGCAAGATGATCATGGACCTGATCAGCCAGGCCGTCTCGGACATGGTCATGAAGATCATCCAGTGGCTGGCTGCCTCGTTCCTCACCTTCGGCGCGGCCATCGCGGGCGCGATCGCGGACATCGTGACCACCGCGGTCAACTACGCGAAGAAGCTCGCCGACTTCCTGCAGAAGCTCGTCGGCTCCGTGCAGAAGCTGATGAACCTGATCAAGCAGGTCTCGCAGATCGCCAAGGTCGCCGAGCAGGTCATCGACGCGATCTCCTCGATGGCGCAGAAGGGTGGCGGCGGCGGTGCCGGCGGCTCCGTCCGGCAGACCCAGGGCGGCTTCGACGGCATCCGGTCCGACCAGCAGGACCGCGCGACCTCAGGCGCGCACGGCACGTACACGAGCGGTGCCGACGGCGGCGCCGGGAACAGCGGCCTCGGCCAGTCGGGTGCGGGCCCCCAGGTCACGCCCTTCACGCCGGTGCCGGGTGGTTCCCCGGTGGGTGCTCCCGCCGGGTGGAACGTCGGCGGTGGTGCCGGCGGCCAGGTGACGCCGTTCCAGCCCCTCCCCGGCCAGCAGGGCAACTACCCCGGCACGCGGCCGCCCGGTGGCGGCTCCGGTTCCGGTGGCCACGTCAGCCCTCCGCCCGGCCTGGGCTCCGGCTCGGGTTCTGGTTCGGGCTCCGGCACCGGTGCAGGCTCTGGCCAGGGCCGTTGGGTGCCGGGCCACTGGGAGCCGGACACGACCACGCAGGCCGGCGGCGGCTTGACCAAGCCCCCGGCGTTCCACGGCACGCCCCCGTCGACGGCGAACTCCGACTGGTACCGCCCGACGACCACTGACCACAGCGCGACCGCGGCTTCGGCCGGTGGTGGCGGTGGTGGTGGCGGTGGCGGCGGCATCCCGAAGGGCGGCGGTGGCGGTGGCGGCGGCATGCCCCCCGGCATGGGCGGTGGCCCGGCCGGTGGCGGTGGTGCCGGCGGTACCGCGGCCACGCAGTTCGGTGGCGCGGCCGGTGTCATGGCGGCCGGTGGCGCTGGTGGCGCCGCGGCTGCCGGTGGCGCTCCGCACGGACCTGGCGGTGGCGGTTCCGGTGGTGCCGGCGGCGGCATGATGGGCGGCGCTCCCATGGCCGGTGCCGGTGGTCAGCAGGGCGGCGGCAACGGCGAGCACAAGCGGAAGGTGCGGATCGAGGGCGAGGCGCTGGTCGACCCGCCCAAGGCCGCGAAGCCGGTCATCGGCGAGTGATCCCGCGCTGAACGATCTTTGCGCCAGGGGCGTCTGCAAGTACTACCGACTTCGTGTTGGGGGTACTTGCAGACGCCCCTTTTTCACACCGCGGCCAGGAGCTTGGCGATCTCGGGCGCTGCCTTCTCCCGGTCGGCAGGCACCAGGCCGATGCGGGTGCGCCGGTCGAGGATGTCGTCGGCGTCCAGCGCGCCCTCGTGGTTGATCGCGTGGACGACGTCGGCCTCGGTGACGCCCGGCGCGATCGGCGTGGTCGGCAGCGGCCTGTCGTCCACCAGGCGGATGTCCTTGGTGCGGCAGGGGAGTTGGGTCAGGTTCGTCGCGTTCACCGCGTCCGCCGCCATCTTGCGGTAGGTGGTGAGCTTGCCGCCGACGACCGTGATCACGCCGTTGGGGGCGGTGAGCACGGCGTGGTGGCGGGAGAGATCGGCTGTCTGGCCTTCTGCTTCGAGCAGTGGGCGCAGGCCGGCGTAGCTGCCGATGACGTCCGCGCGGGTCAGATCCCGTTGCAGGACACCGGAAGCTGTCTTGAGCAGGAAGTCCACATCGGACTCGGGGACCGTCGGCACGTCCGGGATCTCGTCGACCGGCTCGTCGGTGAGACCGAGGTACGCGCGGCCGTTCGCCTGGGGCAGCAGGAGTGCGTAGCGGTTGCGTTCGCCGGGCACCGGGATCGTCAGCGCGGTTTCGCTGAGGCCGACGGACTTCGCGTCCACGACCAGGTGTGAGCCGCGGGACGGCTTGAGCCGCACCGGTGCCAGCGTGCCCGCCCAGACACCCGTCGCGTTGATCACCGCTCTGGCCTTGACGGCGAACGTGGTGCCGGTGAGGACGTCGTGCACCTCGGCGCCGTCGCCTTGCAGCGTCACGACTTTCGCCCGCGTGATGATGCGGGCACCGAACCCGGCGGCTGTGCGCGCGAGGGCGACCACCAGGCGGGCGTCGTCGACGAGCTGGCCGTCGTAGTTGAGCAGTCCACCGATGAGGTTCTCGGGGCTCAGTCCGGGAACCAGCGCCAGCGCCTCCTGTTTGGGCACGCGCCGCGGCCTGGGCAGCACGCTGGCGGGCGTGCCGGCGGCGATGCGCAGGGCGTTGCCCGCCTTGAGCCCGGCCATCACGAAGTGGTTCGCGTTGGTGTGCAACGGGAAGAGCATCGGCAGCGTGCGGGTGAGGTGCGGCGCGGTCCTGGTCATCAGGATGCCGCGCTCGACCGCGCTCTCGTGGGCGAGCTTCACGTCGCCTTTGGCCAGGTAGCGCAGGCCGCCGTGGACGAGCTTGCTGGACCACCGCGACGTCCCGAACGCCAGGTCGTGCGCCTCCAGCAGCACCGTCTTGAGGCCACGCGACGCCGCGTCGAGCGCGACGCCCGTGCCGGTGACCCCGCCGCCGATGACCAGCACGTCGGCGACTTCCTGTTGTGCTGCTTCGAGGTCCTGCGCGCGCCGGGTGGCGTTCAGGGAGGTGTTCACGGCTTCAGCGCCCCGTCCAGTTGCTTGCCCAGCTCGTCCAGCAGTGAGGTGAAGTCGAGCCCGGACGTGGCGGGCCTGGTGGAGAGCACCATCGACTGCGTGGTCAGCAACACCACGCGCGCCTGGGTCTTGGCGTCCCCGAACCGGATCGACCCGTCGACGTGCCCGGCCTCGATCTGCCCGACGAGGAACTGCTCGACCAGCCGCTGCGTGCTGCCGAGCCGGTCGGTGAGGTACGGCAGCATCAGGTCCGCGTCGAGCTGCAGGACGCGCTGCATGATCGGATTGCCCGACAGCAGCCGGATGGCGTCCTTGGCCCTGCTGACCAGCTGCTCGCGGGCGTTGCCCCGGCCGCCGGACTGGTCGGCCTCTTCCAGCAGCGCGGCGAACTCGCGGGTCATCAGCGCGCGCACCAGGTGGTCGACGTCGGGGTAGCGCCGGTAGAGCGTCATGCGGCTCACGCCGGCGCGTTTTGCCACGTCGGTGAGGGTGGTCCGGCGTACCCCGACCTCCAGAACACACTCACGGGTGGCGTCGAGCAATGCGTCGTGGGTGTGACGTTGAGACGTCATGTGTCACACTGTAGCAGTGACCAGGGCTAGATGGACCACTGAGACCGTGCCTTTGCCGCCGCACGCGCTGGCTTGGTTGAGTCAGCGGGTTGGGTTGGGGGAGCCGTTCGTCGAGGCGCCGGTGTCGGTGCCCGAGTCGGCCTTGTCCGAGGACGCCTTCACGGCGTTGGAGGCTGTCAGCACCATCAGTCTTGATGCTGCTGATCGGCTTGGCCGTGCTGGTGGGTTGTCCTACCTGGATCTGTTGCGGCATCGCGGGCACGGGGATGTTGTCGTGCCTGACGCCGTGGTGCAGCCGGCGACGCCTGACGAGGTTGCCGAGGTGCTGTCGGTTTGCGTCGAGTACGACGTTGCCGTGGTGCCGTTTGGTGGGGGCACTTCTGTTGTCGGTGGGGTCGAGGCTCTGCGTGGGGCCAAGTCGGCTGTGGTGGCGTTGGATCTGGCTGGGCTTGGGGCGTTGGTCTCGGTGGACCCCGTGTCTCGGGTCGCTGTGTTGCAGGCTGGGTTGACCGGGCCTGAGGCGGAGAGGTTGTTGGGGGAGCACGGGTTCACGCTCGGTCATGTGCCGCAGTCGTTTGAGCGGGCCACGATCGGCGGGTTCGCTGCCACTCGGTCGGCTGGGCAGGCTTCCTCGGGCTACGGCCGTTTCGAAGACATGGTCGAGTCTGTGCGGGTTGCCACGCCTGTTGGGGAGTGGGTTGTTGGTTCGGCGCCTGCTTCTGCTGCTGGGCCTGACTTGAAGCAGTTGGTGTTGGGTAGTGAGGGGCTTTTCGGGGTTATCACCGAGGTTTCCGTGCGGGTTCGGCCTAAGCCGTATGGGGCTCGGTATGAGGGGTTTGTGGTTGATGGGTGGGAGGCCGGGGCTGAGTTGGTGCGGTCCCTGGCTCAGGACGGCGTGCTGGCTGATGTCACTCGGTTGTCCGATGAGGACGAGACTGAGGTTGCGTTGGAGTTGGCTGGGGGCAAGGCTTCTGCGTTGAAGAAGTATCTGAGGTTCCGGGGGGTTGAGCGGCCCTGCCTGGTGATTCTCGGGTGGGAGTGTCGGTCGCGGTCGGCGACTATGAGTGCGTTGAGTGGTAGGAAAGTTGTGCGGTTGGGGCGGGCTATGGGGGCTTCCTGGCTGCATGGGCGGTTCAACGGGCCTCGGCAGCGGGATGCGTTGCTGGATGCTGGGGTTTGTGTTGAGACCTTGGAGACTGCCACGCACTGGTCTCGGGTTTCGGAGTTGCGGGATGCCGTGCGCGCTGCGTTGGTTGCTGAGCTTGGGAATCCTGTGGTGATGTGCCATGTCTCGCATGCTTATGAGACTGGGGCTTCGTTGTATTTCACGGTGTTGGTGCCTCGGGATCTTGAGGATCCGGTTGGGCAGTGGGGGCGGGCCAAGGTTGCTGCTTCTGAGGTGATTTCGCGGTTGGGGACGATCACGCACCATCACGCGGTTGGGCGGGATCATCAGCCGTGGGTGGAGAGGGAGATCGGGGCTATCGGGGTGGATGTGTTGCGGGCGGTGAAGGATCGGCTGGATCCGACTGGGATTCTCAACCCTGGGAAGCTGATTTAGGGGTCGCTGGCTTTGAGGGTGGTTGGGTTGCGGGCGGCGAGTTTGCGGTTGAGTGCTTCCCCTGGGGGACTCCGTCCCCCAGACCCCCTGCCAATCTGATCAGGGGGTACCACGCCGTACGCGGGTTGATGGCACGCCTGTTGCGTTGGGCGGCTGCCGGTTGCGTAGGTGGTGCGGTCCGGGCGGGTCCCCGTCACAAGCCGTACCAGAGCGGGCCACAACCAGGCAGGGGTGTCAACTCGACGAAAAGCGTGTCGAGTTGACACCCCTGCCTGGTTGCAGCATGTGCTGGGCACGACTCGTGACGGGGACCCGCCCGGAGCGCCGTTTCAAGCGTTAAAGCGCCTCGGCTTCGCCGTCGGGGCGGCTCGCCTTCGGCTTCGCGTCAGAACTGCACGAGCATCTTGCCGGTGTTCTCTCCGCGCAGCATGCCTAGGAAGGCTGCTGGGGCTTGGCGGGCGCCGCCTTCGATTACGGTTTCGCTGTACTTGAGGTCGCCGGAGGCGATCCAGGCGGCCACTTCGGTGATGAACTGCTGCTGCAGGGCCTTGTGGTCGCCTACCAGCATGCCGCGCAGGGTCAGGCGCTTGGCGAGGATCTGGATCATGTTGCTGGGGCCGGTGGGCTTCTTGTCGGCGTTGTACTGCGAGATTGCGCCGCACATGGTGATTCGGCCGTTGAGGTTCAGGGAGTCGATGGCTGCCTCGAGGTGCTCGCCGCCCACGTTGTCGAAGTAGACGTCGATGCCGTTGGGGGCCGCTGCGGCGAGTTGTTCGGCGACGGGGCCCTCCTTGTAGTTGAAGGCGGCGTCGAAGCCGAGTTCTTCGGTGAGGTACTTGACCTTGTCGGCGGAGCCTGCGGAGCCGATGACTCGGGAGGCGCCCTTCAGGCGGGCGATCTGGCCTACCAGTTGGCCTACGGCGCCTGCTGCGCCGGAGACGAAGACGGCGTCGCCTGGCTTGAACTCCGCGGTGGCCAGGAGGCCTGCGTAGGCGGTCAGGCCGGGCATGCCGAGGACGCCCAGGTAGGCGGAGAGCGGGGCGACCGTTGGGTCGACCTTCACCGAGTGGGCGGCGGGGACTACGGCGTATTCGCGCCAGCCCAGGCCGTGGAGGACGTTGTCGCCTACGGCGAGGTCGGTGACGTTCGGGCCGACGGCGACGATTTCGCCCACTGCGCCGCCGTCGAGAGGGGCGCCTACCTGGAACGGCGGGACGTAGGACTTGACGTCGTTCATGCGGCCGCGCATGTACGGGTCGACGCTCATGACCACGTTGCGCACGAGGATCTGGCCTTCGCCTGGCGTGGGGACCTCGACCTCGGCGATCTCGAAGTTGTCCTCGGTCGGCCAGCCGGTGGGGCGGGACGCGAGCCGGACCTCGAGGGCGGTGCTGGTCATGGTCGAACCATCTCCATCCAAAGTAATTGCGGATCAGTTATCCGGTTCAACAGGCTGTACGGGGAGACTGTTCCGGAATGTGAGCTAGACCGCAGGGAGAAGGGTGACGACGTCTCGGTAGGCGAAGCCGAGCTTGCGGTACAGGGCGATCGCCGGCGCCTTGTGGTTCTCCACGAAGAGGGCGCATGTGCCGTAGAGGGATAACAGGGATGACGTTACGAACTGGCACACGCGCTGGCCTAGGCCTTGTCCTGTGTGTGAGGGGTGTACTGCCACGCCCATCATGAAACCTACGTCGACGGACGACCACGCCTCGGCTGCCGTTGCCACCAGCTCGTTGTTCATGCGGACGCCTGCCCAGCGGCGCACGCCTGTTTCGCCTGGCCATGCCCACGAATCGGGGTTGGCCGTACGCAGCAACGGCGGTACGTCGTCCAGGCAGGACAGCCACGACACGTCGTCAGGCAGGTCTAACGAGCCTGATCTGTCCATCCACCCGAACGGCTTGTCTTCCACCCACGGCGTGGGCATCAGGGAGGAGACGTCGGCGGCTAGTGGCCGTTCCATCAACGGGCGTAAGGAGACGCCACGGCCGTGTGCTGCCAACAGCGAAGCCACACCTTCTGCCGGGCCCGACAGCACCAGCCGTCGACGGCGGGTCAGCTCCGGGGCGTAGACGGCTACGGCGCCGCGGTGCTCCCAGGCTGCACCGTCGGCTGACAACGCCTGGGACGCCCACCTGACCAAGGGGTCGGAGCAGGCGTCCAGCACGTCGGCCGTGGTGCGTAACCGGCGCACTTAGTCCTTCTGCTTGCGGCGCAACAGGGTTCGCTTGGCCAGCGAGTCCTCCAGCGCCTGGTACGCCAGGTCCATCGCGTGGTTGTACTCGCCCTGGGGGCGGGGCGGGACGGACTCGTCCGGGGCGGGGAAGGTGACCATCTGCAGCCAGCGCTCGTTCCACAGCTGCTCGACGGCCTGTTCCCAGTGCAGCGCGGCGCCCATCCGCACGACCCGTTCGCGGTCTCGCACTTCGGCGATCCGCTGCTGGGTCGACGCGATCCGCTCGGCGAGTTCGGCGCACCGCACCTCGTCCAGCTTGCGCTGGCGGGCCGCGGCGTCCGTGGCGATGGCGATGATCTCCTTGTAGCGCTCGACCGCTGAAAGGTTCTCAGTCGGGGCGGGCACCTCGATCACCTCCTCGCTCTGGCGCTGCGCGGGCACCGGCTCGAACATCGTCGTCATCATCGGGTTCATGACGCTTCTCCAGTGTCGAACGGGATGATCACTTGCGGTCGCGAGTGCTCGAACCTGTCGAAGAACAGGCCGCGGCGGGGCCTTGGTGACCACGCCATCACCTGCTCGGGTCCGAGCGAGAGCAGTTCCTTGCCCTGGACGTCGAACGCCACCCAGGCGCCGATGTCGTCGTAGACGCCTGGTGGGAGGCATGCCTTCAGCCTCTGCACACCGCGCCACCAGCCCAGTACGTGCGTGCGGTTCTCCGGGCCGTGCTTCAGGACCGTCCGCAGACTGTCCACACCGGACGTCCGCGTTGTCGGATCCTTCTGCTCCAGCAACGTCTGTGCGGCGTCCACGCCGTACAGGACCAGGTAGTGCGGTGACGGCGGGGTGTCGGCCGTGCCCGTGTTCAGCGACTGCAGGCGGGCCGCGGTGCGGTCCAGCAGTTCGCGGATGCCGTCGATGCCGATCACCGAAGCATCATGACCGTCGGCGCTCAGGCGTTTTGCCAGATGCAACGCCGCGGGCATCGCCTCGTCGACCAGGCAGGCCAGCGTGAACGCCGCTTCGTGCGGCTCGTGCTGCCTGCCCAGCGACGCGGCCGCTCCGCCGAGCACCGCGGCCGCGTCCTGGACCACGGAGCCGATCACCGCGATGTTGCGGCCCGGGGTCCGGGCGAAACGCACACGCGCCGCGCTGCCCGCGACGTCGATGACCTGTCCAAGAAGCACGGTAGGCGATGCGTCGCCGGGCCGCAGGTCGAGGAAGTCCGGCAGGGCGTCCAGGAACGGGACCTTGCTGCCGTCGAACAGGCCGGGTGCCCGGCCGGGGTCGCGCTTCCACAGCGTGCGCTGCAGGAAGTCCATGGTGTCCTTGGACGTCGAGTCCGGGATGCGGCAGATCTCGTTGCCCGGCTTCACACCCGACTCGTGGTTGATCACCGCGTGCCAGCGCGGCAGTTCGACCGCGGCGTCGTTCGCGGGCTCTGCCAGCACCCGGCGCGCCTTGGGCAGCGCGATCCGGACGGTGAACTGCTCGAAGATCGCCGACTTGCCCCAGAAGCCCTCGATGCCCGAGACGTCCTGCGAGGACAGCACGAGGTGGATGCCCTGCGAGCGACCGCGCCGGGCGACGTCCTCCAGCAGCTGCGTGGCGGCGGCCGTGACCTGGTCGCGTTCGCCGAACAGGTACTGGAACTCGTCGATCACCGCGACGATCCGCGGCCACCGCCCGGAGGGGTCCTCGGCGCGCAGGTGCTCCAGCTTGGTGACCTCGTGCTGCTTGGCCGCGTCCGCCCGCCGGCGCATCTCGTCGGCCAGGAACCGCAGCAGTGCCACGCCGAACTCGCGGTCGGTGTTGACGTTCACGCCGACCAGGCGCGCGTGCGGCAGCCACGACGGGTCCTTGCGGCCGGGCGCGAACTGCGCGAACGACACGCCTTCCTTGAAGTCCAGCAGGTACAGCTCCAGCTCGGACGGCGAGTACCGCGCGCACAACGAACCGAGCATCGCGTACAGGAAGTTCGTCTTGCCGGAACCGGAAGGCCCGCCGATCAACGCGTGCGGCGAGGTGTCGCCGAGCTGCACGCAGACCGGCTCACCGTCGTCGAACCCCACGGGCGCGACGACTCCGGCCGCCGACGTCTCCGTCCACATGTGTTCGGGCAGCAGATCCCCGAACTTGCTCATGCGTGAACGCCGCTCCTCGCGCTTGTCCGCGATGGCGGCACAGGCGCGCGGCACGAGAGTGCGCGGCAGAGCGGGATCCAGCGTCACCGTCACGTGCTTGCCGGTCATCGTGCACGACGCGGTGCCGTCGCCGCGCGACGAGACCGTCTCCACCGGCGAGTTGATCGTGATCGGGATGTCCACGATGAACAGCTGCACACCGCACGCCAAACCGTTGCGCGCCACCCGTTGCAGCTGCTGCTGGTGTTCTTCCTTCAACGCCTTGCGGTTGCCGAACAGCACGGCGATCCGCCACGGCTCGGTGCGCCGGCCCTCACCGCTGACCGCACGCACGGTCAGGTGCCCGTCGACCAGCACCTTGGTGTGCACCTGGCGGATGTGCTCGGACAGCTCGTCGAGCAGTTCGTGCAACCGCGCGGGATCGTGCACGGTCAGCAAACCGGCGCGCGTCAACGGGTAGAGCCCCGGCAACGACCCGGTCAGCTGGCCGACGTCCCACACGTGCACGTGCACGAGGCCCGGCTGGAAGTGCGAGAGCACCCGCAGCAACAGGTTCTCCACCAGCGTGTCCGCGTGCTGGCGACCGTCCGGAGTGGACGAGATGTGCAGGTGTGCCTGGTCCAGCAGCGGGACCGCGACGGGGAACGGCGCGGCCTCCGGCGCGGACGTCACCACGCCGGTGCCGATCCGCCACAGCTCCGGCACACCCTCGCTGCCGTCGTGCGTGCCCGGCGTGCCGAGCCACGACTCGTGCGGCCACGAAGCCGGGCCCGCGGCGACCGTGTTCACCAACGCGGTCAGCTGGTCGGGGCCCGAGGTCGTCCACTCGTGGTACGACTGCTGCCAGTCGTGCTTGATCTGGGCGAGCCGCTCGGTGAACTCGGCCATCGAGAGCGGCGCCTGACGGGGATTCCGCAGGCGCTTCTCGTCGACTGTCAGGAACGGCGTCGCGTTCTTCAGTGCCACGTCCTGGAGCGCCTTGTCGACGCCCATGCCGCGCACGGTGAACTCGAACATGTCCTTGGCGTGCTCGATGGCGAGCGCCCGGTGTTCGCGCGCCACGGCTCCCAGCGCGGCCGAGACGGCGCGCTGGAAGTCCGCGAAGGCGTCCTCGACCCTTCGCCGCCGGTCGTCCCGCCTGCTCATCACATCTCCACGGTGAGTCGTTGGATGCGCTCCAGGGTTCCCGCCATCAGCTCAAGCTGATCAGGAAATCTTTCCTTCGCGCGCACGAACTCCGGTGGAAGCAGCGACTCGTGGTGGTTCTCACTCGACTCGGCGAGGATCGCCACGGCCTCGTCGAGGCCGTCCTGCGCGGATCGCACACTGCGGTACGACTCGCGCAGGATCTCGCTCGCCTGCTCGAGCGCGGCACGAACCTCGGCGATGGATGCCATCAAAGCCTGCTGTTGATGCCCTCGGCGCCGGAAATGCCCGCCCCGAGGTAGTTCTGCAGTTCGCTCACGCCGGACACGACCTGGGCGAACTGGGCGTTCGTCGTCTCGACGTCCGCCTGCACAGAGCCCTGCGTGACCGATGTCAGCAGTTGCTGCGCGTCCTCGGCGAGCTCAGCCGCCTGTTGGAGGGCCGACTGGCTTTGGCTCGCCTTGTCGATCGCCTGGGCAATTGCGGCACGGACCTCTTCGATGCTGGCCATGTCGGCTCCCGAACCCTCCCGGAACAGAGTGGTCGTACAACCACCCTCAGTAGAGATTGTGGCGTGATTTTCACAGTTGAGAGCGAAGATCGGCTAACCGGGTGGATGCCTGAATCCACTCGAACGGGCCTTGCTTTAATGATCAGTTAGGCGCGGCGCTGGCCCCTTGACTCAGCGTGTAGTGACACTCACAAAGTCCCCTACAGCCTGTTGTGCAGACCTACCGACCGGCCGGGTGAATCAAGACGGCCTCACGGGTGAGTTGTCACGCAAAGTGCCTGCACCGAACGGGTCATCTCCAGCCCACGCCTCCACCAGAACTCGCTCGGCGCCCGGAACCAGTGCGCAGATGACGTCGGGCTCGTCGAGCACGGTCCACGCGGTAGGGGGCTCGCACGCCACTCGCGGCACCAGGATCCCGTCGCCCAGTCCGCGGACGAACGTGCGCACCGCTCGTGCGAGGGCCGCCGCGACGTTGTGAGTGGCCTTCTCCGGGCTCGGGAGCGTGATGACGACGGCCCAGCAGCCGGGCTCCTCGTCGGAGCAGTCACGGGCGTCCAGGACCTGCGCACCGGGGCCGCTGGTGAGCGTGCCGCACGCGGCACGCGCCTGTTGCTCGTCCGCCGCCTCGACCACGACGGTGATGAGCAGCACGAGGTCATCCACGTCCGAAATGGTGTCAGACGACCCGGCGAACGAACTCCAGCACCCGAGTGACGGCCTCCGCGTCGGTCAGCAACCCGTCCGCGATGTACTCCTCGAACGCGGACCCGCGAATCCGGTCGGTCCCCGCCCGCGTGTCCGAGATCGGCACGATCTCGTCGTCCGACCCGTGCAGCCACAACGTCGGCAACACACCGAGCTCCGGTCCGAAGTTGACCTCGTCCATGAGGTCGGCCAGCTCGTTGGACGCGCCGTCCCAGATGCCGAGCACCGGCGACACCAGAACCAGCGCGGCGAGCCCGGAATGCGTTTGGGCATGACGAACCGCGGCGGGCGCACCGGTGAAGTGTCCAATCAGGACGACCGGCAGCTCGGCGTCCTTCACCGCAGATTCGATGTCCTCGGTCACCACGACCGGAACGCCGGCGGTGCGCAGCGAGACGGCGATGCGCTCGCCGTGCGGCAGCACGGCGAGCCATCCAGGTGCGTGCATCTACGAAGCGTAGAAGGCGCTGATCTCGATCCGGCCACCGGAACACACAGGTCCGAGCGTCCACGGCACGGTCAGCGGCACCGTCTCGTCCGGCGGGATGGCCGCGGCCTTCGACGGTTCGGGCTGACACGGCCCCTCGACGGGTTCACTGCCCGCCGGCACGACGCCCCAGTGCAGGTTCGCCGACGCCTTGCCACCCGGTGCGAGCGTCATGGCCGCAGGCGCGGGATCGGCCTTGCGCTCCAACTTCGTCGGCACCGCACCGGAAGCGTTCTCCAGCTGGAAACCGCTGTAGCCGTTCAACGTGCACGGCATGGTGCCGGAGTTCGTCACGACGAACTTGCCGTACCGGTTGCCCGCGCCGGCGTCGGTCGGGTCGACCTGTCCCTTCAACACGGACGAGTCGCAGCGCTTCACGGCAGGAACGGCCGCCCCCGAGTTGCCGGCGGGCGCGGAAGTGGGCGTCGACGACGGGGTGGACGGAGCGGTCGGCAGCGTCTGACCGCCGCTGTCCGAGGTTCTGTCGCCGCAGGCCGCCACGCCAGCAAGCACCAGCAGTCCGCAAGCGATCAACCGTCGAGTCATGGGTGCACCTCCTACCAGTGAGGATGTGCCCAAATACCAACTCGCCCACACAACGTGCCGGAAATTCACCGTATCTGGTGGACGTCCCATCCGTCGGGCAGCTCGGACATGCCCTTCACGGCCGCGGTCCAGATGTAGGTCCAGGCGATCCGGCCGTCCGGCAGCACTACGCGCACGCGGCGGTAGTCCTCGCCCTCGTACTCGTCGAGCAGCGGCAGCGCCTGCTCCGGCGACTTCAGCCGCAGCACGAAGCCGGGCACGCCGAGTCCGGCGCCGGGGCGCAGTGCGGGGTAGCCCTGGCCCGTGTCGAACAACGTGCCGGGCAGGTGGGTCTCCTCCGACTCCACGACGTGCGGTTCCATCAGCTGCCAAGCGCTTGCGCCCGGCTGGAGCGTGCCGTAGACGAACAGCAGCTCTGGCCAGTCGTCCGCGGACGGTTCGCCGAGCACCTCGGTCACGTCCAGTCCGTCCGTCATGGCGGCCCTCTCGCCGAGCGTGAGGGCGCGTCGCTGCGAGACGTCCTCGCAACGGACCATACGGCCGTTGAAGAGCACGGGCATCCGCTTCTTGGAGCCTGCGGTGTAGGCCAGCACGCTGTCGATGACGCCGCCGTTGTAGAGCACCACACGGCCCGTGTGCAGGCGTACGAGGCGGTAGCGCAGTCCGCGGCCCTCGCAGCGGTCCAGCACGCGCAGCTGTTCGGGCGTGGCGAACCAGACGGAGTGCTCCTCGACGTGGCCGGGTTCGGCGGCCAGGGTCGCGGGACGCTGGCCGTCACGGGCGCGCATGCCCGCGGCCCAGACAGCAGAAAAGCCCTCACAGCGTGCGCGCAGCACGACGGCGGGGCCTTCGAGTCCGAGCTCTTCGCGGAGCCAGGTGACCTTGCTGGGATTGGCGTTCGAGCCGTAGCCGAGCACCGGCATTCGAGCGGCCAACGGGGGTTCGCCGTGGTTCGCGAGCCATTGGTCTAGATCGATGTTCTCGGGCTCAACTCGCCATCCCGACTCCATGCTGAGGTCCGGTCGCACTGGCCAGCCTGTTTCGTCCACGTGGACGAAACAGTGGTCTGGACGAGTGCCCGGATAGGGCTCCGCCGGATGGCTTTCGTCGGTGAACGGTTGGGCCATTGGTCCATTGTGCCAGTTCCAGGGGCCAGATCGCGCCCCCTGATCGTGACCCATCCGATGTATGTCTCGGGTTTCTAGGGTATGGGTGAGATCTTTCACTGAGCATTCGAGTGACTGACCCGATGTCTATCTGTCGACACTCCGGCGGCGCTCAGGAGGCGTCATAGCGTTGCTGCGCCTGGGAGACCTCCGGCTGGTTCGCTTCGATCCAGTGCGCGAGCGCCACGAGGTGGTTCGCCGCGCCCTTGCCGAGCGGCGTCAGCGTGTACTCGACGTGCGGCGGGATGACCGGCTTCACCTCGCGGTGCACGAACCCGTCGCGCTCCAGCGTGCGCAGCGTCTGGGTGAGCATCTTCTCGCTGACGATCTCCAGCTCGCGGCGCAGGTCGCTGAACCGCCGCGTGCTGCCGTCGGACAGGGCCTGCAGCACCAGCACGCCCCACCGGCTTGTGACGTGCTCCATGATCGCCCGCTCCGGACATGTCGTGACCTGCATGCTCACCTCCACGTAAGTACCCCACCTCAAAGTGGGTACTTTCCACAGGTTAGCGCTAACCGTAGCTTCGTGGCTATGACGATCCTCATCACCGGAGCAACCGGCCAGCTCGGCAACGCCGTCGCCCGCTACGTCCTCGACCGCACGGACGAGCAGGTCATCGTGTCCGTGCGGGACCCGAAGAAGGTCACGCTCGAAGGCGTCGAGGTCCGGCAGGGCGACTTCGACCAGCCCGAGACCCTCGACTTCCGCGGCGTCGACAAGCTGCTCATCGTGTCCTCGGGCGCGCACGACTCGGCCGTCCGCATCCAGCAGCACGCCAACGCCATCGCCAAGGCGAAGGAGCACGGCGTCGGCCACGTCTTCTACACCAGCGTCACCGACGCCGACACGTCCACGTTGAGCGTCGCGGAGGTGCACAAGGCCGCCGAGGACGCCATCCGCGCCACCGGCCTCACGTTCACGTTCCTGCGCAACGGCATGTACCACGAGAACTACCTGGACTCGCTGGCCCAGGACGTGGTCGCCACGTCCACCAAGGACGGCCGCGTCGCGAGCGCCCCGCGGGACGACTACGCGCTGGCCGCCGCCGTCACGCTCACCACGGACGGCCACGAGAACGCCGTCTACGAGCTGACCGGCTCGACCAGCTGGTCGTTCCCCGAGGTCGCGGGTGACAGGTTCCGCGACGTCAGCGACGACGACCTGATCGCGGCGGGCCTGCCTCCGTTCGTGGTCGACTTCTTCGTGGCCATCCGCGACGGCGTGCTCGCCGAGGTCCGCCCGGACCTGGAAAAGCTGATCGGCCGGCCCACCCGCCCCATCACCTCTAGGTGAACTCGGGATGCGCCTCCGGGTGCGCGTCCCACCACCTGCGGTACTCCGGGTTGCGGTCCAGCACCGACCGGTAGGCGTCGGCGGCGCACGCGAACACCTCGTGCGCCCGCCCCGCCACCGGTGAGTCACGCCGGGTGGCCACGAAGATGTCGGTCATCAGCGGCATCCCGCGCAAGCGCCTGATCACGATGCCCTCGCCGGTGCGGGAGGGTGCCGCGGCGAACGACACGCAGCCGCCCGCCACCAGGCCGCGGGCCATGCTCGCCTCGCCCGTGTGGTGCGTCAGCCGGGGTACGAACCCGGCGTCCGCGCAGGCCTGGAACATCTGCGTGCGGCTGCCGATGTGCTGCTTGGGCGGTGTCACCCAGTCGCGGTCGGAGAGCTGGGCGAGGTCGATCTCGTCCTGCTCGGCCAGCGGGTCCGTCTCCGGCAGCGCGACGAACGCCGGTTCGGTCACCAGCTTGCGCAGCTCGATGCCCGCCAGGTCACGCGCGTGCATGCCGTCGAAGAACTCGAACAGGGCCACGTGGACCTGGCCGGCCTCCAGCATGTCCACGATCTCCGCCGACGACGGCCGCACTTCGGCGCGCACGTCGTCGTTGAGCGACTTCAGGCCGTCCACGAGGTTGGCGAAGTACAGGATCGGGATGCAGCCGAAGAACAGCGGACCACGCCGGTCCGTCTCCTTCGTGGTGCTCATCAGCTGAGCCATCTCGTCGAGCACGAGTCTCGCCGTGCCCAGCACTCGACGGCCCAGGTCCGTTGGGACGCAACCGTTGCGCGTTCGGTCGAACAGCTGGCCGCCGACGAGTCTCTCGACCGTGCGCAGCTGCGCGGACAAAGCGGGTTGGGTGAGTCCGAGCCGCGTCGCGGCCCTGGTGACGCTGCCTTCTTCGGCGATGGTGCGAACCGCGCGAAGGTGACGGAGCTCCAGCTCGGGCATAAAGACCTTGTATCCCCCTTCTGAATGCGCCGCCACCCTTCGATCGGGGCATAGTGACTTCGATCGATCATCCGGCCCGGCGCTTGCGGCAGCGCTCACGGGTCCGGCGCGGGAGGGTGCGCACCCCTCGGTTCGACGCTGCTGTCGCGCACCCTGCGCACCGCGGCAGCGGCGTCGAACCCATGGCGGCCCCGATCAGGGGATGATGACCGCGGCTCCGGTCACGGTGACTCGCCGGTCCTCGCGCGTGGCGTCGACTTCGAGCCGGGACGGTCTGCCCATGTCCTCACCCTGACTGATGACGAACCGTTGTGGCCCTTCGAGGTCACGCAGGTAGCCACCGAACGCAGCCGCGGCAGCGCCCGTCGCCGCGTCCTCGACCACGCCACCGACCGGGAACGGGTCGCGGGCGTGCACGAGGTCCGCGGATTCGCGCCAGAACAGGTGCACGGTCGTGAGGTCGTGCGCGAGCATCAGGTCGCGCAACGCGTCGAAGTCGTAGTCGAGGTTCGCGAGCTGCTCGCGGTCCTTCAGCGGGATCAGCAGGTGGCGCGCTCCACCGAAGCCGACGTGCACGGGCCCGTCGCCGATCTCCTCGTACCCCAGCGCTTTCATGGCCTGTCGGACCAGCTCGGGATCCGCCGGCGACGTGCTGGTCGGCACGCTCGTCAACGACGCGGTGCCGTCGGCGGTCTCGATGGTGATCTCACCGGCCGGCGTGTGGAACGTCAGCGGCCCGTCGCCGATCCGTTCGGCCAGCGCGACCGACGTGGCGATGGTGGCGTGGCCGCAGAACGGCACCTCGGCCTTGGGGCTGAAGTACCGGACGTCGAACTCGCGCGTGCCGGGGCGCGGCAGCACGAACGCGGTCTCGGAGTAGCCCACCTCGGCGGCGATGCCGAGCATCTCGTCGTCCGACAGACCCGTCGCGTCGAGCACGACCCCCGCCGGGTTGCCGCCGGCCGGGTCGTTCGTGAACGCGCTGTAGCGCAGTAGCCCCGTGTCGCTCATACCCCGGTGCAACACGTAGCCGTGCTGAAGTCTTTCGGACCACCGGACGCTGCGGTAGCGGATCATCCCGATCTTCTGGAGCACCCGTCCGGACGCGATGTTCGCCGCGTCGTGACCGGCGATCATCCGGTCCTCGATCGCCAGTGCCCGCTCCTTGAGCCGCCGGGCGATCCGGGTGGCCACGCCGCGGCCCCAGTGGGCGGGGTCGACCCAGTAGCCGATCTCGATCTCGCCGGGACCGCGGGTGACCAGCTGCGCGATGCCGACGACCGTGCCGTCCTCGACGACGGCGTGCAGCCCGAAGCCGTGCTCGTCCCAGTGCCGCAGTGCCTGCTCGTGCCGTTCTTCCGCGTACTCCGGCGTCCAGGGCTGCCCGTCGCCGACGTACGTGGTCATCCTCGGGTCGGTGGCCCAGCGCAGCATGTGCTCGAAGTGCTCGTCGCTCCAACGCACGAGTTCCATGGCACTCATCGTGCCTCAGGAGAACTGCGGGAGAAGCCCTTCGCAGGTGCGGACGACGATCTGCGCGGCCTTGCGATGCTCGTTCGGCGCGTGCACGTCAGCTGCCTGCGCCTGCCAGCGCACCAGCGCGTCGAGCAACGCCTCCCGCTGGTCGCGCGGGTCGGCCTCGTAGTCGAAACCCAGGCGCGCCAACGGAGCTGTGCCCTCGGCGCCGACCAGCCGCAGCGCCTCGGCCTGCAGTTCGGCCGGCAGTTTCGTGCGTCCGGACTGCAGTGCGGCCACGAGCCGCAGCTCGCGGAAGTCGTGCGCGGAGGCGACGACCCGTTCGAGGTCGGCCATCAGCTTGCGGGCGTTCTGCCGCGGCTCCATCCGGAACAGCACGTCCAGCGCCAGCAACGCCGAGCGCGCCTTGAGGATCTCGCGCCGCTCGGTGAAGTGGATCGCGATCGAGTCGCGCAGCTCGCCGAGCCCGCTGCGCTGCACGAGCTGGCCGGTCAGCTTCACCTGGGAGTCGAAGCCCTGCCGGATCAGCGCGGTGATCAGCCGGACGCCGAAGATCCCGAACCGCTCCAGCAACGCCTGCCGCACAGCGGGTTCCATCGCCAGCGGGAACTGCTCGCCGACGAACCGGTCCGCCGACAGCAGGTGGTCCTCCAGCTCCTCGCGGCCCAGCGACGAGAGCACTCGCAGCGCCGCGAACTCGTCCTCCCGCAACGTCCTCGCGGCCACGGCCAGCAGCCCGGCGACCGAGACCACGTTCTGGCACAACGGTTGTACGGCCACATCGCGGCGGTAGCGGCGGGCGATCTGCTTGGCGGACGACAGCGCGTCGATCCGCCCGGCCCCGATCTCGTCGGCGCGGGCGAGCACCGCGACGGTGTGCACCGCGGCGGTCCGGGCGATCGGGTGGTCGTTGGCCGCCTGCAAGAACTTCAGGTCGTCGTCCTGCACGTGTCGCATCAGGTACAGCAACGCGTCCGCGTCACCCAGGACCTGTTCTGGCGTGGCGTCGGCCGGTGTGTCGATCAGCACGATGTCCCGCAACGTCCGTGCGGGCCACTCGACGACGACCCGGTCGGCACGGTCGAACTGGCCGATCTCGACGTGGTGCCTGCTGCCGCGCCTGCCGATGGTGACCTCGTGCGGGCGGCCGGGTCCGGAGAAGACGTGCGCTCGCGGTTCGGTCCCGCCGCGGTACCAGACGAACGAGCTCAACGGTGCGAACTCGTCCCCGATCAGGGCGCTGACCAGCGTGGACTTGCCGATGCGCGACCGGCCCGCCACCGCGATCCGGACGGGTTCTGTGTAGCGCTCGACGTGCGTGCGCAGCCAGGCCGTGGCACGGGGGCTGTCGCGGTAGACAGCCAGTGCTTCCTGCAGCATCGACCAGACGACGCGGTCCAAAGTCACGCGGAGAGCTCCATCGTGGGACCCCCGAGTGCCTGAACCCGCTTGTACAGCGTCACGAGCTTGTCCAGCTCCTTGCGGCCTTCGCGCATCCGACGCTCGCGTTCGGTCTGGTCGTCCTGCACCGCGCGCTTGGCGCTGCGGGCCGACTCCAGCAACGTCTCCTGCAGCTCTTCCGCGAGCGTGCTGAAGTGGTTGCGCAGCGAGCGCTGGATGTGGCGGCCGGAGTCGCGGACGTCCTTGGAGAACTTCATGAAGAAGTCGTCCACGTGCCGTTGCGCGGCGGCTTTCGCGGCGGCCTGGCGGCGCTTCAACCGTTGGTCGCTCTCGTCCAGGATCGACTTGCCACCGAACAACGCACCGGCGCCGAGCGAGATCACGTTGATCAGCGGCATGCCGGCCAGCGAGGTGACCAGACCGAACATCAGCACGCCGCCGTAGGAGCCGCGCAGACCGGTGAAGAGCTTCTGCGGGACCGAGAACGGCTCGATCTTCGGCTTCTCCAGCTTGCTCGCCGGCTCCAGCAGGTCGTCCGGCAGCACCGAGCCCGGGATCAGGTCCTCGCGGTAGACCGGGAAGTTCTTCGCGACCTTCGCGGCCACCCACTCCGCGCGTTCCATCAGCCAGGCGAAGTTCGTGGTGGCGGCCTCGTTGAGGTTGTCCTCCAGCCACTGCTCGAACTTGTCCCAGCCGATCGCGGGGTCGGCCTCGTCGTAGGTCTTGTCGACCTCGCGCAGGATCTTGCGGGTCCGGTCACGCAGGTCGTACTCGACGTCGGAGATCAGGTCGGCCATCTCGTCGTTGAGCACGTTCTGCCAGCGCGCGGACCGTCGTCGTAGCTCGTCGACGCGCCGTTGGGCTTCTTGCAACGTCGAGATCGTGGCGACCGTGCGGGACGAGTCGTGGGCCGTCAGTTCTTCGCGCAACGGCGTGACGAGCTGGGTGAGCGCGCTCGACGCGACGACGGCGACGGCGCGGCGGGCCAGCAGATCGGCACTCGCCACGATGTCGCGTTGCACGCAGGCCAGGAGTTCGGGGAAGCCGGATTCGGTGTTGAGGCGCTGGTCGCCGGTCTTCGCGGCGCGCAGCCTCAGCGCTGACGAAACGGGGATGAGCTTGGCCCGCACGCCGGCGCGGGCGAGCAGGGCCCGGTTGCGTTCCACGACGGTGCGCCAGGCGGGCACCAGGTCGATCTTCGTCACGACGACGGTGACGTTCGGGCAGGCCTCCATGACCTTCTTGAGCAGTGTCATCTCGGCCGAGGTCAGCTCGCCGGTGGCGTCGGAGACCAGCAGCACGGCGTCGGCCTGCATCAGCGTCGCGAACGTGCTGGCGGTGTGCGCGGACCGGGTGTCGCCGACGCCGGGGGTGTCGATCAGGACCAGGCCGCTGTCGAGCAACGCCCGCGGGATGCCGATCTCGGCTCGCACCACGTGCTGCGCGGTGGCCTGTTTCGTCACCTGCTCGATCGGGACCGCGATGCGCTCGGTCGGCGTGTGGAAGATCGACCCGCGGGCGGACGCGTTGCGGACCAGCGCGGCCGACGGCGTGTCGGCGTGCTGGACGAAAGTCGGCACAGTCGTCGTGATGTCGTCGCCCACCGCACATACGGGGGCGTTGAGCAACGCGTTGACGAGCTGGCTCTTGCCTTGTTTGGACTCGCCGACGACGAGAACGCGCAACTTGGGGTCCAGTTGCTGAGCCCGCTTTTCGCGCAGCCGGGCCTCCAGATCAGGCCGCCGGTGCGTGACGCAGGCCCCGATCGTCTCGTCGAGCACGTCGAGCCAGGGCGGTGCCATCACCTGACTCATAGTGCCGTGTTCACCCCCTTGGGTGAAAGCCTGGAACGCAAGACCGGTTCCATTCGGACGAGACCGGGCTGTTCGGGGAGGCGGTGACGTTTCTCACCGCGCCGGGTTCTTCCTGCTGAGACACCGAACCGGCCCTGTCCGGGGGACAGGGCCGGTCCGATTTCGAAAATGGTCAGCCGAGCAGGCCCAGGTCGAGGTCGCCGACGACCGGCAGGTCGTGGGTGACGCCGGTGACGCCGCCGAGCACGTTGCCGACACCGGCGGTGTCGCCGGCCACGCCGGTGACGGAGCCCGTGAGGCCGGTGGCGGTGTCGACCACGCCGGACGCGGTGTGCTGGACCTGGCCGAGGGTGTCGTCGGTCTTCACGCCGATGTTGCCGTCGGAGATGCTGTCCAGGCCGGTCACGTTGAGCACGTTCAGGCTGGCGTCGCCGCCGCCGAGCACGCCCAGCGCGTCGTGGGTCAGGCCGGTCACGCCGCCCAGGTGGCCGAGGATGCCGTCGGCACCGGGAACGGCCGAGGTGACGCCGCCCAGCGAGGAGTCGACGGTCGCGGTCGCGGTGTCGGTCACGTCGAGGACGGAGCCGGTGACCGGGGACGCGGTCTGGTCGAGGACCGAGGTCACGTCGTTGACGGCGGAGAAGTCACCGTCGAGCTTGACCGCGCCGGCGCCGTAGGTGTCGGCGGTGTTCGTGCCAGCCCACACGGTCAGGCCGTCCTCGTCGACGGCGAGCAGGCCGGCGGACGAGGTGGTGAGGTTGTCGAGGGACAGACCCGACGAGGTCAGCTGAGACGCGACGGCCTGCAGCTGGCTGATGGCGCCGAGCGGTCCCTCCGCGAGGACGTCCTCCGCGACACCGTCCAGGTAGACGCCCTCGAGGCTCGGCACGCCTGCGGGGGTCTCCGGGAGGAGGTCGATGACCAGCGGAATGACTTCCTGCACGTCAACGGCGGTGATGTCGGCCAGCCCGGCCTGCTCCAGGGTGCCCTGAGCATCGGTGGCGAACGCGGCCTTGAGGGACGGGTCGCTGAGCAGGTTGAGCACGAAGTCGTGGAGCGTGCTGGGCGACTGCATCATCTGAAAGCTCTTCTCCTGGTTGAACCACGTATCAATTGGGGTGTGGCCAAAAGTTATGAGAGCGGGCCCACCCCCAGCATCGGGGATCACTCCCAGTCAATCCCCGTTCCCCAATGGGGTGACGCTCGTTGACCCCCTAGGGGATTAGGGGCACCGCTTGAGCGTCTCTTGTTCACCCGTGTAGGTACTGGTCGCTGCTGCGAACAGGTGAGGAAGAGACTTGGCGTACGTACTCGGAGTCGATGTCGGGACCACCCGGACGACTGCTGCGGTGTGCCGTCTCGACGGTGCCAGGGACGCGGAGATCGCCCTGGTCGTGCCGTCATCGTTGCAGCTCACAGGGGCTGGAACGTTCTCGGTCGGCGAGATCGACACCGAAGGTTGGTCGGCCTCCGGTTTCGCCCGCAGGGTCGGTGACGTGGTGCCGTTCTCGCTGGGCCCGGAGACGTGCCCGGCCGAGGAACTGACCGCGTTGCTGATCATGTGGGTGATCAACGAGGTGGTCACCCGAGAGGGTGAACAGCCCCGCCACGTGGCCGTGAGCCACCCAGCCGGGTGGGGCCCCTATCGACGGGGACAGCTTCACGCTGCGTTGCGGGCGGTCGGCGTGCACGAGGTGACGCTCGCCCCAGAGCCGTTCGCGGCCGCAGAGAACCACGCCGTGCGCTCCCGTGTCGTGCCGGACGCGTCGCTGGCGGTGTTCTCGCTGGGCAGTCACGCGTTTTCGGCATCGGTCGTGCGGCGATCACAGTCGCGGACGTTCGACCTGGTCAACCACGTCGAGGGCATCGACCACCACGCCGGCGCCGACTTCGACGACCTGCTGGCGGGCCTGGTCCGCGGCCGGCTCGGCAAGGACGGGTTCGTGTCGGTCGCCGAGTGCGAGGTGGCGAAGCGGTCGTTCGGTCCGGGTGTCGTGATCAGCGGGGTCGAGATCGGCCGCGACGAGTTCATCGAGGAGATCCGCCCGTCCGTGGACCACCTGGTCAGCACTTTTGTTCGTGCGCTGGGCACCGTGCAGCCCGACGCGGTGCTGCTCGTCGGTGGCGGCTGCCGGATGTCCGTGATCGGCGACGCGCTGTCGGCCTCCGTCGACTGCCGCGTGCTGGCCGAGGCCGCCCCCGAGCACTCGGTCGCGAAGGGCCTGGCGGTCGCCGCCCGGCTCGTCCTGCTGGGACCCGAGATCGAGCCGGAACCGTTCGACACCTCGGTACTGGTGCACACCCGCGAAGCGTCGTTGCGGTTCCCGGTCGGCGAGATCGCCCGCCCCGACGACGACGAGTTCACCGCGCCCCCGCCCCGCCCGCCGGTGGACGTCTCGCCCCTGGAACTCCCGCCGCGGCGGGTGAAGCGCGTGACGAGCGCGCTGAAGCCGGCCGGACGCCGCGGTTCCCGATCAGACTCCCGATTCGACGATGAGGACGGCCGTTGAGCGTGACCACGCGAGCCAGGTTGGTGCTGGACTCCTCCGTGCGAGATGTCCTCGACCGGATCAACGACGCCGCGCCGGGCGACCGCCTGCGCGTTGTCGTTGCGGCGCCTGGTGGTTACGGCAAGACAGCGTTGCTATCGGAGGTGACCAACTCCGCCGTGCGCGTGGTCGACGACGCGCACCTGCTGGACGACGCCTCCCTGCGTGCGCTCGCTTCTGAGCCTCTGCTCGTTCTGGCTTACCGGCCGTGGCCGCGTCGTGCGGTGCTGGCCGAGGTGGCTCGTAGCGCGGTGGTTGTGCCGTTGGAGCCGTTCTCGCGTGAGCAGGTTCGCGACTTTCTGCACGCGTCCAAGCCTGTTGTGGATTTCGTCTTCGCTCAGACCGGTGGTGTTCCTGGTCTCGTGGAGCGTCTTGGTGCTGCGTCCGAGGTTTCCGCTGATGCCCTGAGTGCGTTTCGTGCCGAGCTCGACTGGTTGGACCCGGATCTGCAGAAGTTCCTGCTGGCTGCCGAGGCCGGCGCCGCTCAGCGTCTGGATCTGTTGTCGGCGTTGCTGGACAAGGACTTCGACGAGGTCAGCGACATCATCGAGGCCGCTCGCGCCACCGGGTTGCTGGCCGAGGACGGCACCTTGTTCCCGCTGGCGCATCGCGCGGTGGGGGCGCTGACCCGTGCTGAGCGGCGGATCGCGGTGCGGCAGAAGTTGGCGCAGCTCCAGCTCGACCGCGGGGGTCCGGTTCTCGAGTTGGTGCGGCCGTTGCTGGACACCGGGATCGGTGGTGCGGTGTTCGCTGCCGCTGCTCGGGAGGCGCTGTCTTCTGATCCTGGGTTGGCCGCTCGGCTGTTCAAGGCTTCTGCCGGTGGTGGTTCGCCATCTCCTGAAATTGCCGCGCAGTGGGCTACCGCCTCGGCGATGGCCGGCGATCTGGATGGTGCGCTGCGGCTCGCCGACCAGGTGATTTCGGCGTCGGACACGCCGCATCGGCGTACGGCTGCCGAGGTTGCGGCGGTGGCGTTGGCTCACCGCGGGCAGTTGGCTCGAAGTACTGAGCTGTTCCGGTGGGCTGCGACGCCTTATGCGGCTGCGTTCGCCGGGGTGGGGTTGATCGGTACTGGGCATCTCTTTGAGGAGACGCCTCCGCAGCCGCCGACGATGCTCGGTGGAGCGGCGTCGTTGATGCTGCAGGGAGTTCGGCAGTCTGTCGTCGGGGCGGAGACCGCCGCACTGTCCACTTTGGTCCGGGCTTCGTCGATGCTGGAACCTGCTGGTGGGGCCGTGCTGTTGCCGGACAGTCCGGCTGCGTTGGCCGCCTTGGTGGCTGTGCATTGCGGCGAGCCGAACGTGGCGGAGTCGGTGCTGGATCGGGCGGTGGAGACCGGGACCGGCGGCGTGCTGATGTCGGTGCGGCATCGGTTGTTGCAGGCCTGGTTGCAGATGTTGCGCGGGAATCTGGCTGTCGCGCGTGAGACGTTGATGTCGGTTCGTGGGGCGTTCGAGCCTCGGGACTGGATCTTCGCGGTGGCGCTGGAGGTCGGGGTTGCTCGGCGCAACTCCGACCTGGCCACGTTGCGGAGGACGTGGGAGCAGGCTTGTGAGGCTGTTCTGCGGCACCCGGTGGATCTGTTCAGCTTGTTGCCGTTGGGGGAGTTCGCTGCGGCGGCGGCTCGGTTGAGGGATCAGGAGCGGTTGGCTCCGCATCTGGCGCAGGCGGCTGCTTTGTTGCGAGGGCTGGGGAATCCGCCGTTGTGGACCACGCAGTTGCGGTGGAGTTTGTTGCACGCTGCGATCATTGATGAGAACACCGCTGGTGCGGAGGAGCATGCGGCCGCGTTGGCGGTGAATCGGGAGCGGTCTCGGTACTGCGCGATTGTTTCTGCTGCTGCTGAGTGCTGGCTGGATGTGGTCGCCGGCAAGGTGGATGCGGATCGGGTTGAGGTGGCTGCCCGGAGTTTGCACGCGGTGGGGCTTTGGTGGGATGCGTCGCGGTTGGCTGGGCAGGCGGCCATTCGGACTTCGGATCGGCAGGCGATGGTTCGGCTGCTGGATTGTGCTCGGTTGTTGCAGGGGAGGCCGGTTTCTGCTCGGCGTGGGGGCGTGGGTGGGGACGGGGATGTTCCTGCGGTGGTTGAGGATGCCGGGAAGTTGAGTGATCGGGAGAGGGAGGTTGCTCAGCTGGTGGTGGAGGGGATGACTTACAAGCAGGTCGGGGATCGGTTGTTCATCTCGGCCAAGACGGTTGAGCACCACATGGCTCGGATGCGGCAGAGGTTGGGGTCGACTTCTCGGTCGGATTTGTTGGGGCAGTTGCGGCACATTTTGGGGGCTTGAGCGCGGGCTTTGCCGGTGGTTGGGTTGCGGGCGGCGAGTTCCTGTTGAGTGCTTCCCTCTGGGGCTCGGCCCCCAGACCCCCGCCAATCTGATCTGGGGAGTCCTCCGCCGTGCGTGGGTTGATGGCACGCCTGGTGCGTTGGGCGGAGTTGCGTTGCGTGGGTGGTGCGGTCCGTGCGGGCCCCGTCACGAGCCGTACCAGAGCGAGCCACCCACGG